>CAYRWZ010000104.1:0-8227 GCA_964428065.1 uncultured Comamonadaceae bacterium
GGCGGCGAGGAGCGAACGGCGTGTCACGGGGTTGGGGAAAGCGGCGCGCAGCACACCCCAGCCGCAGTGACCATCGGCCCGGGCCGGCCAGCCGCAGGATCAAGGGGGATCGACGGAAAACAGCCACCATATCTGGTGGCTTTTGTTTTTTGCGTGGGTTCTGCTTGACTGTCTGACCGGGTATGACTTAATAATTTCATGGTGTTATGCGGTTTTCTTTCAGTGTGGCGGTAGGTCCGGGTCTCAATAGAGACACGCCCATGTCACCCGGAGGTGAGCAGAGCCATGGATCGTCGGGATTTCATCCGGGGCGCACTTGCGCTCGGGTCGGGGCTGGTGGTGGCGGGCGACGCCCTGGCGCAAAGCGCCAATGGGCGCCCCAATACCGCGTCTCAACCCGCAGCGAAGCCGGTTTCTGCGCCTGCGGTGAAATCGGCGACCGCCAAGAAGCCCGATCCGATTGTGCGCCGGGTGGTGGCGATCGATGCCGGCCATGGTGGTAAGGATCCGGGCGCCATCGGGCGCGGCGGCACCTATGAAAAGGACATCACGTTCAGCGTCGCCCGCGAACTGGGCAAGCGGTTGGAAGCATCTGGCCGCTATCGGGTGATCCTCACCCGTCGGTCCGATAATTTCATCGCGCTGCACCAGCGGGTTGCCCTGGCGCGGGCGGGCGAAAGCGCCCTGTTCGTCTCCCTCCACGCCGACAGCGTGCCCAACAGCGATGCGCGCGGGTTTTCCGTCTATACCCTGTCGGAAAAGGCGTCGGACGGCATGACCGCAGCGCTGGCAGAGCGGGAAAATGCGGTGGACCTGATCGGCGGGGTTGACCTGTCCAAACATTCCAAGCAGGTGAAAACCATCCTGCTGGATCTGCTGCACCGGGAAGTGTCCAACAATTCGCTGATCATGGCGAACACCCTGATCGAGAAAATGTCCCCGCCGTTCACGCCGCTGGTGAAGCCGCATCGGCAGGCCAATTTCGCTGTGTTGCGCGCCCCGGACGTGCCGTCGATCCTGGTCGAAATGGGGTTCCTGTCGAACCGGGAAGACGAAAAGCTGCTGAATATGACCAGTTATCAGCGGCAGATGGCCGACCGGCTGAAAGTGTCCATCGATAAATATTTCAACCTGGCCTAGTTGACCGCCGCCGGGCCTATCGTGCCCGGAGTTATCGTGCCCGGAGTTATCGTGCCGGGAGTCGCTGCATCGGTCGCGCCGCTGGTTTTGGTGTTGAAGACCGGGGTCTGTTCCCACAGGGCCTCGGCTTCTTCGATGAATTTGCGGTGGGCCAGGAATTCATCGACCGATTCATCCAGCGGGCTGGCCGCCAGATCGGGAATCGCGCGCATGGGGTCGATAAACCGGCCGTCATGGATCAGCTCGAAATACAGATGATTGCCCGACGCAATGCCGGTGCGCCCGACATAGCCGATCACCTGCCCGCGCTGGACCTTCTGCCCCAGTTTCAGGCCCTTGGCGAAGGAATCGAGATGGGCGTAAATCGTCCCGATCTCGCCGCCATGGTCGATCTGGACATATTTGCCATAGCCGCGATGGGTGCGGATCAGGCTGACCACGCCGTCGGACGATGCCATCACGGGCGTGCCGCGCGGGGCAGAGAAATCGACCCCGTTATGGAACTTGCTTTTGCGCAGCACCGGGTGCTTGCGCCAACCGAAGCCTGAGGTGAATTTGCCCTGCGGCAGCGGGTGGATGAAATCGGCCAGGCGGGTGCTGAGCGAATCGCCCCAGATATCGGCGGACAGGCCGCTGGCCGGATCGGCCAGGGTCTGCCCCTCGTCGCTCAACAGGCGCGGGCGGCCCTTGGTGGCCCGTCCGTCTGGCCTGAAATAGTAGATCCGCCGGGGGCCATCGGGCAGGCGGATTTCTGCCATGGTCAGCCGCGCCTGGACCGGCGCCCCGGCCCCCCCGGTCGAAACCTGATACAGAATGTCGAACGGCACATCGCCGACCGCACGGTCCGGCGTCCAGCCATCCAGGGCATAGCCGCTCAGAACCTGATCGGCCACATCCTCCGGCAGTCCGGTATCGATCAGCCCCTGTTGAAAGCGCGCCGCCGGAGCTGTGCCGGCAACCCGCAGATGGAAGGAATAGCGATCGTCTTCCTCGACGATCTGGAAGCGCCCGCCCGCATCGCGGGCCATGGTCGCTTCCTCGCTATCGTCCAGCGCCATGGTGATCGACAGGATCATGGGCGGCAGCGCCCGGCAGGGGTCCAGCCCCCGCGCGGCAACCACCCGGATGGCCTGCCGGACATCCTTGATCTGCAGCCGGTCCTTCAGCGCCAGCAGGACCGTCCGGGCCTCGGCCGCCGGCAGGCCCAGATCCCCCAGGCGCTTGATCAGCCCGTCCAGCGATGCCGGCGCGATGGTTTGGTAATCTGTCTCATAGGTGCTGGGCGCGCAGGATTCGGCCGGCAGGGGCGCTGTTGGCGACATGGTTGGCGGGGAGACGATGATACTGGCCGGGACGGGGTTGGTTTCCGGCAGTTCCGTCTCGACCGGGGCAGGGGTGGCGAGGGCGCGGCCGCCAATATCGCCCGCCGCTACAGACAGCAACAGGCTGCTGCACAGGATGAACAGCCAGCGGCGGCGGTTGCGCTGACCTGCGCCCGGATGAGCGCCAGGATGAGTGCCCGGGCCAGCGGTCAGAAGTGTGGAGTTCCCACGCATTTTCATCCGTTGATCGACCCTGCGACTGTTTCCACGTCGGATTGTTCAACCGGCGCGGAAACAGCGCTAACCGATATGCGCGGGCTTGTCCAGTCCTGCTAGGCCGCGCGGATTTCGGCCAGGAAGGTCTCGACCTGGGTTGACAGGGCGGTGATCCGGCTATCGATCATGCCGGCCGCCCGCTCGACATTCTGTGCGGCCGTGCCGGCGGCCCGGGCATCGTCGCTGACATGGGATACCTGATCGGCCAGATCGCGCGTGCCGGTTGCGGCCTGATGCACGCTGTCGGCAATCGCCTCCGTCGCAGCGCCCTGTTCGGTGATGGCGGAACTGACCTGGGTCGCCGCCTCGCTCATCGCGCGGATCGTCTGGCCAATCTGGCCGATGGCGGCCACCGCCCCGCCGGTTGCGCTTTGAATGGCGCTGATCTGGGTGGCGATCTCCTCGGTTGCCTTTGCGGTCTGGCTCGCCAGGGTCTTCACTTCGGTCGCCACCACGGCGAAGCCTTTGCCGGCGTCGCCCGCCCGTGCCGCCTCGATGGTGGCGTTCAGCGCCAGCAGGTTGGTCTGGTTGGCGATGGCGGTGATCAGCTGCACGATCTGGCCGATGCGGTCGGCGGCCTGGGCCAGGCTTTGCACCTGGGCGGTGGTGTGATCGACATCCTGCACTGCCCGGCGTGCCAGCCCGACTGAACTTTCCACCTGCCGGGCGATCTCGTTTACCGATTGGGACAGTTGCTGCGCAGCAGCGGCGACGGAATCGACATTGTGCTGCGTTGCTTCTGCTGCCCCGGCCATCGCTGTGCTGCGATCCGATGTGGCGGCGGCGTGCCGGGCCATATCGGCTGCCACGCTGGACATTTGCCGGGAGGCATCGCTGACTGCGGCCACCATGTCATGCACGCTGCCCTCGAACCGGTGGGCCAGCTGGCGCAGGGTTTCGCGTTTCGCCCGCTCGGCCTCGGTGCGCATCTGCTCCTGCTCCGCCTGGAGGCGGGCCACCTGTCCGGCATTCTCCTTGAACACCTGAACCGATGCCGCCATGCCGCCAATCTCGTCCCGCCGGTCCAGGCCCGGAATGGTCGTGGACAGCTTGCCTGCCGCCAGATCCTTCATCACGGCCGACAGGGTGTTGATCGGCCGGCTGACCATTCGTCCAACCACCAGAATGACCACGGTCATCAGCACTGCCATGATGATCAGCGAGGCGATGCCCTGCATGGTCGCCGCCTGGGCCAGAATGGCGTTTGCGCGCTGAAGGCTCCAGCCCAGCACCAGCGCGCCCTTGTATTCGTCGCCCCGCCGATTGGTGACCGGGGCCGCGATCAGAATATGATCGGGCGTCACCTGGGTCACCACGGCCAGTGCCTTCAACTGTTCGGCCGCGCTTTGCGTGAAGGCCGCCAGATCGGCCTTCGGCTGGGTTTCCGACTGGAATTCGGCGAACAGTTTGCCTTCCTGGTTGACCGCCTGGACCGTTGCCAGGTTGGACCCCTGCCGGGTCATCAGGGGCTGCACCTCCGCCTCCACCATCGACAGGTCGCTGCCGGTGACGCCCAGGCGGGCGGCGACCGCCAGCATGGTGGTTTTGACCTCGGCCTCGTGGCGCAGGATATCCACCAGATCCTGGCGCTGTGTGTAGATTTGCTGGGCAACGGAGCCTGTAAAACAGGCAATCACCGCCGCCAGCAGAACAGCGGCTATCTTGCGCTGAAGCGTCCAGAAGGAAACCATGCAGCCTACCCTCCCCAGGATCGAGCTCATCGGTCTTGTGCAGATACGCGGTGAATAAGTTATAACTTTATCGCGCTATTGGCGAACCGTACAAAAGTGGGCGAATCCCAGCAAGAACCTTGCCAGCCGATGCCGCCGGTTGAGGGGGCATATGGTAAATTTCGCAACGGACTTGCGTGTCCCCGGCATCTTCGGCACAAATCAATCGCGATTTTTGCCGGTTTCAATTCAAAAGGGCGGTGCCAGAGGTGACAGCGATCCATCGGTGGATGCCAGGCGCGGTGCTTCTGCTGGTTACAGCCCTGCTGGCAGGATGTCAGGCCCCCCCGCCCGCCACCGGCGGCCCGGCGGTACCGGCGCCCGCCCGCCCGGTGCCCGATGCGTTCGGCATCTGCCAGGCGGATTTATCCGAAGTCGGCATGGACTTCGAGCCGATGGGCGATTTCGAAACGCCCGAAGGGTGCGGCATCCAGTCCGGGGTGCGGATCACTCGCTCCACCCTGCGGGTCAACCGGCCGTTTGCGGTGACCTGCACGTTTGCTTTTGCGCTGGCGACCTGGGAATTCGATGTGGTGCAGCCGATTGCCGAACAGATTTTCGGCAAGGAAGTGCGCCGGATCGACCATGTCGGCAGCTATAACTGCCGGGGTATCCGCAATCGCCGCGCCCAGCTTTCGGAACATGCGCGCGGGCGGGCGATTGACATTACCGGGTTCGAGCTGACCGACGGCACGGTCATCCGGGTTGACCGCGATTGGGCCGACCGTGGGCCGAAAGGGCGTTTCCTGCGGGAAATCGCGCGCGGGGCCTGCCCGATCTTCGCTGTCGTGCTGACCCCTGCATCCGACCGCGATCACCGCGATCATTTCCATATGGATCTCGGCCCGTCCAAGCTATGCAGTGTGGGATAGCGGCACTGCCGGTTTGAGCTTCAGCACGCACAGCCCGGCAATCGCGGCGAATGCGGCCATCAGCAGGAAGCCATAGCCCTCGACCGCCCGGTACAGGCTGCCTGCCATCAGATAGACGGCGAACGACCCGAAACCCAGCGGAATCGCGGCAAACAGCCCTTGCGCAGTGGCCGACAGGCCGGGCGGCGACCGTTCGGCCAGATAGATCATGGCGCCCAGATGGGCCGCCGCGAAGGTCAGCGCGTGCATGGCCTGGCCCAGAACCAGCAGGGCCGGATCGGTAGTGAAGGCGAACAGGGTCCAGCGCACTGTTCCGCCCACCGCCGCCAGGGCGAACAGAATGCGCGGCCGCGACAGCCAGCCGATCTTCCCCGCCAGGGCGAACAGGACGATTTCCACCACCACCCCGCCGGCCCACAGGGCGCCGATGGTCGATTCCGGCACGCCATGGGCCTTCCAGTGCAGGGCGCTGAAGCCGTAGTAGAACAGATGGCTGTTTTGCAGCAATCCGCCGATCAGCCACATCAGCAGCATCTGCCGGTCGCGCAGGACGGGCAGGGGGTCGAAGCGGCGCGGCGGTTGGGCCTGTGCCGTGGCTGCACGTTGATCAGATACACGCGGGTCTGGCATTCGCGGGTCTGGCGTTCGCGGATCTGGCACGATCAGGGCCACCAGCAGGGCGACCAGCGCGCTGGGCAGCGCAATCCACAACAGATCGCCCGCCGGGATGATCAGCAGCACATAGCCGATCGCCTGCGCCGTCGCCAGAAACGACAGCGATGCCCACATCCGCACCGTGCCATAGGCGAACCCCTCCTGCCGCGCATGCAGCAGGGCAAGATTGTCGGACAGCGAGACAATCGCCGACATGCTGGCGCCGCTCATGGCGGCAATCAGAACGATCCAGTAGAAGCCGCCGTCAAAAACATATCCGGTCCAGAACAGGCAGTTCGATGCGACGACGCCAAGCAACAGGCGGCGGCGCGAAGCAACACGATCCGCCAGCGAGGTTATGAAGGGGCCGATGCTGGCCTTCATCAGCATGGAACAGGCCAGAACGATGCCGATCTGCTCTGGGTTTAATCCACGCGACGCCAACCACAGCGGCCAGAATGGCAGATTTAATCCGAACAGGATGAATTGTGCTGCGAAAAATGCCGCTAGCCGGAATTTGATATTCATAGCATCATGGTCTCGCGTTAACCCTTTTGTCGCGCTCCAGCAGTGGGTGTGCGCCGGGTTTATTAATAAGTTTGATACGGTTTGCGGCCACACTGGTGGTCACCAACGGGAATACCATAGTCATGGCCGATACGTCTCAATCCGATCTCGCAGCAGAGGTGCAGTCCCTGCGCCAGTTGTTGATCGCCGTGCAGGGCGAAATCGCGGCGATTCGTCATCCGCGCTCGACGGAGGATCGCATCACGGCGGCCACCCAGGAACTTGAAGCCATTGTGACGGCGACCGAGGCGGCAACCAACGGCATTCTGGCCATTGCCGAAGCCATCGGTCAGACGGCGGACGGGATTGCGATTGCAACCGAAAACCCGGATATCCACGAGGCGGTGAACCGCATTGGTGAGCTGGTCGGCAACCTGTTCACCGAATGCGCGTTCCAGGACATTACCGGCCAGCGCGTAAATAAAGTGGTCAATACGCTGAATTTCGTCGAAAACCGGATCACGACGGTGATCGGCGCCTTCGGCCCGCAGTTTGAGGCGGTGACCGTGCCCGACTATGACTCCGGGCATGAAGAAGCGCATCTCCTCAACGGTCCGCAGCGCGGCCGGCCCGGCGTGGAACAGGCCGATATCGACGCCCTGTTCGGTTAGTCGTTAACCAATCCCGGTCGATTTCAGGCCGGGATTTGCATCGGCAAATCGTTAACGGCGCTGCGCCCGGACCGCAACGCCCCTTCCATGGTCGATGGCAATCCGGTTGCCGTCCAATCGCCCGCAAGCCGCAGATTGGCAATGCCGGTCGCCCCCGGATGCGGGCGCAGGCTGTCCTGTCCCGGGGTGGCGGCAAAGGTTGCGCGCTTTTCCTGGATGACCCGCGCTGCCGGGCGCGGCAGCGCGCCCAAACCGAGCGTTTGCCGAACCTCTGCCCAGACTTCGGTCAGCAGCTGATCCTCCTCCAGCGCCAGGGTTTCGGCATCCGGGTTGCCGATGGTGACGGCGATGGTCTGCGGGCGGCGGAAGATCCACTGGCTGCGGCCGCCGATCACGCCGATAGGCAGCGGGGTCTGCCCCTGCATCAGGTTGGTCCAGCGAAAATGCAGGTTCAGGATCGCCTGATGCCGGTTCGGGGCCGACAGGCCTGGCAGCAGCCGCTGGGCAGCCCAGGCCGGACAAGCGAGGATGACGGCATCGCCGGGCGCCAGATCGACCGGCCCGGTCCGGGTCGCCAGCCGGCGGACCCTTGGATGTCCGCGCTGGTCCGGCACCATTTCCATGGCAAGGACCGGGGTGCCCGGCAACAGCGCTGCCCCCACCCGCGTCAGCCAGGTAAGGGCGGGCTGAATCAGGGCATCGTCCCAGGTGGTGTGGGGAAGCACGGGCCGGCAGGCGGCCCCGCCCGCCAGCATGGATTGGCGCAGCACCGTCCACAGCAGCCGGGCGCTGGCCTCCCGCACGGGGGTGTTCAGCAGCGCCAGCGTCAGCGGGGCCAGCAGCCGGTCCAGGGCCAGGCTGTGCTGCGGGCGGCGCGGCGGCGGGTAGAGGGTGCCGAGTGGTAGGTTGCGCCGGGCCGCACGGGCTATCCGCCACACCAGCCCCAGATGATCCAGCGCCGACAGGCCGGGCGTGCGCCGGTCCGGCTGGACCAGCCACAGCGGCAGGCGGCCCGCCCCCAGGTCCAGCACCCAGCCCGTACCGCTGTCCAGATC
>CAYRWZ010000105.1:0-8170 GCA_964428065.1 uncultured Comamonadaceae bacterium
GGCGGCAGACCGGGCGCGGCTGGAAACCCTGGCCGCGCGCCTGCCCCATCCGCGCACCCAGGTCGCCCTGGCCGGGCAGCGGCTGGTGGCAGAGGCGCGCGCACTGGACGGGGCGTTCCGCCGGCAGGTGCAGGACAATCGGCAGGCCGCTGCAACCCTGGCCGCCCGCCTGCATCCGCGCTTGCTGCTGGATCGCCACCAGCGGGTGGCGCAGGCGCTGGACAGTGCCAAGCGGCTGCTCGAAGGCTATTCCTATAAGGGGACGCTGGCGCGCGGCTTTGTCGTGGTGCGCGGGGCCGATGGCCATGCCGTGACACAGGCTGCGGGCCTGGCTCCCGGCGATGGGGTGATGCTGGAATTTGCCGACCGCGCCCTGTCGGCAGAAATCCTGTCCGAGCAGGCCGGGCCGAAGGCTACAGCTCCCAAAGCTGCAGCCAAACCAGCCGCCAAGCCCGCGACCAAGCCACCAACCCAGGGAAGCCTGCTGTGAGCCGGTTCCGCACCCGCCCCGTCCACCTGTCCGCCGCTATCCTGGTTGCCGGCTTGCTGGCCCTATCGGGGGGTCAAACGGCGGCGGCGCTGGAGTTGCTGGCAAAACCCGAACAGGGGGCGCTGGTGCGGGCGCGCGCCCCCGGCGCGGTGGCGGTTTCGGTCGATGGGGTCAAGTTGCCGGTTACGCCGGATGGGATGTTCGCCTTCGGTATCGGGCGGGAGTCCGCCGGGCCGGTGACGATTGAGGTCACGCGCCCCGGATCGACTACCCCCGGATCGGCGGCCAGCGCTTCCGATACCCCGACGGTCGAACGGCATGTGCTGGATGTTGCGCCGCGCGCCTGGGATATCCAGCGCATCGAAGGTCTGCCCCCGGCCCAGGTGACGCCCGATCCGCAGGCGCTGGAACGCATTGCCGCCGAACGCAAGCGCATCCTGGCGGCGCGCCCGCCGGCCTCCCCCTTCGATGGCGTCTGGCAAGCGTGGGTCTGGCCCGCTGAAGGCCGGATCAGCGGGGTGTTCGGCAGCCAGCGCATTTTGAATGGCGAACCGCGCGCGCCGCATCTGGGCCTCGATATTGCCGGGCCGGTCGGCACCCCGGTCGTCGCCCCGGCGGCCGGGCGCGTCACCCTGGCCGAACCCGACCTGTTTTTCACCGGCAAGACTGTGACCATCGACCATGGCCATGGGGTGACATCAATTTTCGCCCATCTGTCCGATGCCACCGTCTCGGTCGGGCAAGAGGTACAGCAAGGCACGCCAATCGGCACCATCGGCGCGACCGGCCGGGTGACCGGCCCGCACCTGCATTGGGGCGTTTACTGGCGCAATACTGCGGTCGATCCGCGCCGCCTGCTGCCTTAGGGTCGCAGGGGCGCGCGACTGCTTGCCTTTCCGCGCGGGCTTGCCCACACTTGCCCACAAGAGCGGTTGAAATAACCGGCCTAATAATGGGGTGGGGAATGGCGCGTCGGGTGGCCTTGTTCGTGACCTGTCTGGTCGATCTTTATCGGCCCTCGGTCGGTTTTGCCGCGCTGGACCTGCTGGAGGCGGCCGGTTGCGAGGTGGTGGTGCCCGAGGCGCAGACCTGTTGCGGCCAGCCGGCCTTCAACAGCGGCGACCGGCAGACCGCGAAAGACCTGGCCCGCGCGATGATCGAGGTGTTTGAGCCGTTCGACGCCGTGGTGGTGCCATCGGGCTCGTGCGGCGGCATGATCCACGCCCATTACCCCGAACTGTTCGCCGATGATCCCACCATGGCCCCGCGCGCCCAGGCGCTGGCGGCCAAGACCTTCGAACTGGTCTCCTTCCTGGTCGATCAGTGCGGCCTGACGGTTGCCCCGGCGGCCAGTATGGCGGGAAACACAGAAAAGCCGGCCCGCACCGTCACCTACCACGACAGTTGTTCGGGCCTGCGCGAATTGGGCATCAAACAGCAGCCGCGCACCCTGGTGCAGTCGATCCCGGGGGTGGAGCTGCGCGAATTGCGCGATGCCGAAGTGTGCTGCGGGTTCGGCGGCACTTTCTGCGTCAAGTACCCCGATATTTCCAACCGCATGGTCACCAACAAGGTTGAGGCGATTGGCGAAACCGGGGCCGATCTCTTGCTGGCGGGCGATCTCGGCTGCTTGCTCAACATGGCCGGGAAACTGAAGCGCGAAGGTTCCGCCGTTCAGGTCCGCCATGTTGCCGAATTTCTGGCCGGGCACACCGATACCCCCGCCATCGGCGAACCCGGGCCCGCGCGATAAGGACGCCGCATCATGCAATCCACCAGCCATGCTTTCGTCGATAACGCCCGCCGTGCCCTGGGCGATGCCACCTTGCGCCGGGCGCTGGGCAACATGCGCCACGGCTTTATCGAAAAGCGCGCCGCCACTATCGGCAAGGTGCCGGAATGGAACGATCTGCGCGATGCCGGGCGGGCGATCAAGGATCACACACTGGCGCATCTGGATTTCTATCTGGAACAGTTCGAAGCGGCTGTGACCCGGCAGGGCGGCGTGGTGCATTGGGCGCGCACGGCGGAAGACGCGCGGGCGATCATTCTGGACCTGTGCCGCGCCCGTGGCGCGCGCACCGTGACCAAGGGCAAGTCGATGATTGCCGAGGAAATCGGCCTTAACGATTTCCTGGAAAAGAACGGCGTCCGCCCGGTCGAAACCGATCTGGGCGAATACATCATCCAGCTTCGGCACGAGCCGCCCAGCCACATCATCGCCCCGGCGATCCACCTGACCAAGGATCAGGTGGCCGAAACGTTCCGCGCCAACCACACCCATCTGGATCCGGCGCGCGCCCTGTCGGAAAACCGCGCCCTGCTGGACGAGGCGCGGGCGGAACTGCGGCAGAAATATTTCGACGCCGATATCGGCATCACCGGGGCCAATTTCCTGATTGCGGAAACCGGATCGACTGTGATCGTCACCAATGAAGGCAATGGCGATCTGACCCAGTTGCTGCCCAAGGTCCATGTGGTGCTGGCCAGCCTGGAAAAGCTGGTGCCGACGCTGGAAGATGCCACCTCAATCCTGCGGCTGCTGGCGCGGTCGTCCACCGGGCAGGAATTTTCCGCCTATACCACCTTTTCCACCGGGCCGCGCCGCCCCGGCGATCTGGACGGGCCAGAGGAGTTTCACGTCGTCCTGCTGGACAATGGCCGGTCGGCCATGCTGGGCACCGAGTTTCAGGATATGCTGCGTCGCATCCGCTGTTCGGCCTGCATGAACCATTGCCCGGTCTATCAGTCGGTCGGCGGCCATGCCTATGGCTGGGTCTATCCGGGGCCGATGGGCGCGGTGCTGACCCCGACCCTGATCGGGGTCGAAGCGGCCGGGCATTTGCCCAACGCCTCCACCTTCTGCGGCAAGTGCGAAAGCGTCTGCCCGATGCAGATCCCGCTGCCCAAGATGATGCGCCATTGGCGGGAGAGGGAATTCGAACGGCACCTGACGCCCAGGGCCGCGCGCTATGGGCTGGGGATCTGGGGCTTTTTCGCCCGGCGGCCGTGGCTGTACCGCCAGGCGGTGAAACCGGCGATCTGGCTGCTGGCCAAACTGGCGGGCGGGCGGGGCCGCCTGTCGCGCCTGCCGCTGGCCGGGGGCTGGACCCAGGTACGCGACCTGCCCGCGCCGCAAGGGCAGACCTTCCAGGCCCTCTATGCCGAACGGCGCAAGGCCGCCGGTTCCAACGGGGGGAGGACGGCCCGATGAGTGCGCGCGACGAGATTCTGGGCAATATCCGCCGCTCGCTGCGGCGCGGGCCGTTGGATGCGCCCACCCGTGCCGGGTTGCAGGATCGGCTGCGCGCGCGGGGCCGTCATGTGGCGCTGGGCCGCACGGCGCTGGATCGGCCGGGGCTGATCGCCCTGTTCACCCAGATGGCGGTGGCGGTGGCCGCGACGGTGGACACGATCCCCGACTTGGATGCCGTACCCGATGCGGTGGCGGACTATCTGGCGCGCGAAAATCTGCCCGCGCGGCTGGTGGTCGCCCCGGCGCTGGAAGGTCTGCCCTGGGACAAGCGCCCCCTGCTGGAGTGGCGCAGCGGCCGGGCAGAGAATGCGGATCTGGTCTCTGTCGTCCCGGCCCTGGCCGGGGTGGCGGAAACCGGCACTTTGGTGCTGCCCTCCGGCCCGCAGACGCCCAGCACGCTGAATTTTCTGCCCGACACGCATATCGTTGTGCTAAAGGCGGCGGATGTTCATGCCGCTTACGAAGATGCGTTCGACCGGATTCGGGACCAGACCGGGGGCGGGTTGCCGCGCACCGTCAATCTGGTCACCGGCCCGTCGCGCACGGGGGATATCGAGCAGACGATCATGCTGGGGGCGCATGGGCCGCGCCGCCTGCATATCCTGCTGGTAGACGAGGGGAATGGGTAAGTCCCGCAAGCGCGGCAGCCGGTCCTTTCCAACGCTCGACGAGTCCCTACAGCCGCAAAAGGGGCAGCCGCAAAAGGCAGCCGCCCCGGCGCCCAGCCCCCAACCGGCCGTTCCTGAAGCCCCCCGGACAGAGACAGGATTAGATCAGCCTGAAAGCACAGGGTCGCCCAGCGACCTTGGCCTGTGGCACGCCTTTACCCGCACGATCCGCCGCCTTGCCCCGACCGCCGCGCAAAAACCGTCTGAATCCGAGGCTGCATCTGGGGCTGCATCCGGGGCCGATACGCCCCCCGCCTCACCTCCACTTCCCGATCTGTTGGCGCTGCCCAAGCCGCCCTCCGCCACCCGTGCAGCGCCGCGCGATCTGGCCGTGGGGCGGGTGGTCGATGTCGATAAGGCGACCGCCCAGCGGTTCCGCCGGGGGGACTTGCCGATCGACGCCCGGCTGGATCTGCATGGCATGACGCAGGAGCGCGCCCATGATGCGTTGGTCGAGTTTCTGCTGCGCGCCCAGGATCGCGGCGCCCGTTGTGTGCTGGTGATCACCGGCAAGGGCAGCCTGTATTCCGGCACCGGCCCCGAGTTGCAGCGGCATGACCGGGGGGTGTTGAAGCGCGCGGTGCCACGCTGGTTGAACGCGCCGCCGCTGCGGCCCATCATTCTGGCCATCAGCGAGGCCCAACCGCGCCATGGTGGCAGCGGGGCTTTGTATATTCTGCTGAAACGGCAGCGGTAGGATACAGATGACAGTAAAGGCGGGGGTATCATGACGCCGTTTGGGGAACGGGTGCGGCAGTTGCGGGACGAGCGGGGCATTACCCTGCGGGCAATGGCGGCGGCGCTGGAACTGTCGCCCGCCTATCTGTCAGCGCTGGAACATGGCAAGCGCGGCCGCCCGACGCGCGGGCTGGTCCGGCAGATCTGCGATTTCTTCGGCTTCATCTGGGACGAGGCGGAGGCGATGCAGCGCCTGGCCGATCTGTCCCACCCGCGCGTGGTGATCGACACGGCGGGTTTGACGCCAGAGGCGACCGAACTGGCCAATCGGCTGGCCGAATCGATCCGCAGTCTGCGCCCGCGTGATGTGGCGGCGCTGCTGCGGATCGTTACCGAGGCGAATAAGGGTTAGCGCAGCACCCCGCGCAAGGCATCGACGACCACGCCGGTCGCCAGCTCGATCAACAAAATATCGCTGCCGATAATGACCCGGTCATAACCGTCCCGTGCGGGCAGGCGGCGCAGCAGATCCTGCGGCAGCGCTTTCTTGGCAATCCCCGGCGGCAGCGGCTTCCCCCGTCCGACATTTTTCGCAATGCCGGGCGGCAGACGATCCGCCTTTTGCTTTGAGCGGCTGAAATAATCCTGGATCGTGCTGCGTTCCGCCGGGGTGAAGGTAACGCCGACCGATACCTCCCCCCGGGGCGAGATCGTGATGGTGGGCTTGACCTCGCCACTGGCCGCCAGTGCCGGACCAGCGCTTATGGTCAGAACCGCCATGGCGAGCATGCGCGCGATTGTCATGTCAGTGGCCCCCAATCAGCGATTCAGCATCCAGATCGATGTTGTCAGCACAATGGCATAGCCGACCCAGGCAAGATAGGGCAGAAAGGCCAGCCCGGCCCAGCGGTCCACTTTGGCGAACCGCCAGCCGGTCGCGGCAATCGCCAGCCACAGGATACCGGCCTCGATCGCGGCCCAGCCCGGTTGTTGCAGGCCAAAGAAAATGGCGGACCAGGCGAGGTTAAGCCCAAGCTGAACCCCGTACAGCATCAGGCCCGGCTTTCGGTCCGGCTGGCTGAGCGGTGCGCGCCACACCCGCCAGGCGGCCAGGGCCATCAGCACGAACAGCGTGGTCCAGACCGGGGCGAAAACCCAGTTCGGTGGGTTGAAGGATGGTTTCGCCAACCCCGCATACCAGCCCGGTATCTGCGGCGCGGTCAGCCAGCCGCCCAGGCCCGAAATGCCCAAAGCCAGCGCCAGGCTGACCATCAGGCCGAACAGATCCTGTGCCCGCGTTTTGCGGTGGGCCAATCCCACGTCGCTCATGCGTTCTTCCCCTTGGATACCGGCAGCATCAGTGGTGCGAGAATGCGGATGGCCTGCTCCATCATCTCCAGCGGCATCGAGGGGCGGTCGCGGTCGATCCCGCCCGGTTCCGCCGCCATTTCGGGCAGGCACGGCAGATGCAGGAAAAACGCCGGAACGCGCTGCCCCGTGGCTTCAAGCAGCCCGAGCAGATGATAGAGGGACGCGTTGCAGCAATGGGTTCCGGCATGGAAGGATTGTCGCGCCGGTATCCCGGCGTCGGTCAGCGCCGTTGCCAGCGGGGCCAGATCGACCGTGGCGCGCCGGCCGGCCGGGCCGTGCGGCTCCAGCGGCTGATCGGTCACCGCCACCCCGGCATTGTCCGGCACTTCCGGACTCATGCAGTTGATGGCGAACTGTTCCAACCGCAGATGCGGCGCCGTAGCGGCCAACCCGGTCAGAATCACTGCATCGGGCCGGGTTTCCGCCAGCAGCCTGGTCAGCCGGTCTTTCAGCAGGCTGAACACCACGGGCAGCGGCCGGGCGACCACGCCGATCGGGCCGATGGCGGCCTCATCCAGCCGTTCCACCAGGGCCAGTGCCGGGTTGCGCGTGCGACCGCCGAACGGTTCGAACCCGGTTAACAACAGACGCGCCATTGGAAAATTTCCTATCGTCAGGGCTTGAGCTTTCAGTGAAAGAGATATTATCGTGTTTCACGAATCCACACTGCAAAATATGTGAATTATGTCGCCCCCGCTCGGTAGATGCCTGTCCGGTAAAACCCTGTTTGGTAAAACGCTGCTGCTGATTATCGGCGGCGGCATCGCCGCCTACAAGTGTCTGGAGCTGATCCGCCGTCTGCGCGATCGCGGCATGCGGGTGCGGTGCATTTTGACCAAGGGCGGGGCGCAGTTCGTCACCCCGCTTGCGGTGGCGGCGCTGTCGGAACAGAAGGTCTATCAGGATCTGTTTTCCCTGACCGACGAAAGCGAAATGGGCCATATCCGTCTGTCGCGGGAGGCCGATCTGGTGCTGGTTGCCCCGGCGACGGCGGATCTGATGGCGAAAATGGCCCATGGGCTGGCCGACGATCTGGCCGCGACCGCGCTGCTGGCGACCGACAAGCCGGTGCTGATCGCCCCCAGCATGAACACCCAGATGTGGCAGCATCCCGCGACTCAGGCCAATCTGGCGTTGCTGCGCCAGCGCGGCGTCGGCGTCATCGCGCCGGGCGCGGGCAATCTGGCCTGCGGCGAGGTTGGCCCAGGCCGTCTGGCCGAAGTGCCGGAGATCATCGCGGCGCTAGAGACAGCGCTATCCCCCGCCGGACCCCCCGCCGTCCCCCCCGCCGCGCCCTTGACTGGGTACCGGGTTCTGGTCACCTCCGGCCCGACCCATGAGCCGATTGACCCGGTGCGCTATATCGCCAACCGCAGTTCCGGCAAGCAGGGCCATGCGATTGCCGCCGCGCTGGCCCGACTGGGCGCGCAGGTCACGCTGGTCAGCGGCCCGGTCCATCTGGCCGACCCGGCCGGGGTGGCCGTGGTGCGGGTGGAAACCGCGCAGCAGATGCTGGCGGCCTGCCTGCCCGCACTGCCGGACGATGCGGCCGTCTGTGCGGCGGCGGTGAGTGACTGGCGGGTTGCCCAGCCGGCGGGGCAGAAGCTGAAAAAGACGGCCGGCGGCGAGCCGCCTGTGTTCGTGCTCACCGAGAACCCGGACATTCTCGCCGGCTTGAGCCGCCACGAGACGGCCCGGCCGCGGCTG
>CAYRWZ010000106.1:0-8114 GCA_964428065.1 uncultured Comamonadaceae bacterium
CCGGCCGCGCATCACCCCGAAGCGCGGGCGGACCTCGTCACGGAATTTCCACTGGATATGGTAGAGATTGACCGGCAGCTGCTTGTAGGAGCGGACATAGGTGCGGAAAATATCCGTCACCATTTCCTCGTTGGTCGGGCCGAACAGCATTTCCCGCTCGTGCCGGTCCAGAATCCGCAGCATTTCCTTGCCGTAATCATCATAGCGGCCGCTTTCGCGCCACAGATCGGCCTGCTGGATGGTCGGCATCAGCATTTCGACGATCCCGGCGCGGTTCTGCTCCTCCCGCACAATCTGCTCCACCTTTTTCAGGGTGCGGAACCCCAGCGGCAGCCAGGCATAGATGCCGGCGCCCTGCTGGCGGATCATGCCGGCACGCAGCATCATCCGGTGCGAGACGATCTGCGCCTCGGCAGGGGTTTCCTTCAGGGTGGGCAGGAAGAACTGGGTCAGGCGCATGGGGATTTATTCCATTCGACAACAAAACAGGATGGCGCGCGACTTTAGGCAAGCCGCCGCCCCCTGTCCATGGCCCTATGCAGTTACGGCTACAGGCCTTGCGCGCGGCACAGTTGCTCCACCCAGCCGCTGCGGGGATCGCCCTGGCCATATTGCTCCACCGGCTGACCGTTCAGCAGCACCGTACCGTCCGGCGCCAGGGTCAGGAACCCGGCGGAGACGTCCGGCACCACCCCGGCCCGCCCCGGTACACGGCCATCCGGCACGCGGCCAATCCCCGATTGAGGCACTTTCAGTTCCACCACCACCGGCGGCGTAGCGGGGGCAGTCGGATAAGGGGCAAGATCTGCCGGGGCAACCGGGCGGCCCATGGCATCCACGCCGGGCGCATAGGCAACATCGGGGGCCGGGCGATGCTGCACCCCCGCCTGGGCCGCCAGGGCGCGGCACACGGCCGGGTCGACTTGCAAACCGCCGCCCATCGGTTGCGCTGAAGGTGATGGGGCGGGCGGTATTGGGGTGGCGGGCGGTATTGCGGTGGCGGGCGGCCCGCCCCCGCGCAGCAGCGATTGCCCATCGTCCGACCCCGGCGGCACCATGGTCGAGAGCGGCCCGGTTGGCTTTGGATTGGTAAGGCGCGGCTGAGTTGCAGTCCCCTGGCCTGAAGTTCCCTGGCCTGAGGCTCCTTGGCCAGACGATGTCTCGCCGGGACGCAAGGGTTCGATGCGAACCGGATCGCGCGGCGCGGGCGAAACCGGTTGGGCCAAGACCGGCTGGACCGGAACCGGGCCGGCCAGGACAGCGGGGAAAAGCGCAGCCGCGAACAGAAGACCCTTGAGCGCTATCGGCCTGCCATCCGCAGACCGCGCCCCCACATGCTGTGCTGAAATGTCAGGCAGTTGCATCGCCCAGCCCCCCATCCGCCCGGCAAAATCCGCCGGTCTAGCCCTGCGTAACCCCTTGGTTTGTGCAGGTTTCGGGCCATATGGCACGCCTGCTTACAAAGCGATCCAAAAATGGCGAAAAAATGGATGACGAACCTGTTTCAACTGCATATAGTGACAGCGTAACGAAGAAAAAAGGCCGCGTGAAACCAATCACGCAGCCCGAGTTTAGGGAGGAATCGCCACCAGGCGACGACAAGAGGGCAAACCCTCTGTCACACACAGAAATATCGATTGCGCGATGCAGAAGGCAAGAACCATTTTTGGTTCTTGCCAATTTTTTTGCCTTTTTTCAACAGCTTGGCGCGTCTTTATGCACCAAGCCCACAGCTTCGGCAAACCTTGCCCATGATTTGGGCAGGTGTTGAGGGAATTGGTGTCGCGGTTACGTCGGCATTCGTTCGGCGAGGTCGCGGAAGGAGAACAGGTTGGCGTTGACCAGGGCATAGACGATGAGCCAGATCACGGCGGAAATGGCGCTGGTCCACAGCATTTTGCGGCCCAGCATCGGGGCCTCGGGCGCGCCGGGTTCGCTGCCGGGGACTGGGTTGGCCTGGCGGCGCACGCCCCAGGGCAGGACGGTGAAGATCACCACCCACCAGATCACCGCATAAACCACCAGTCCCGAAACCCAGCCCATCTGCGTCACCCGTTGCCTATGGCCGTTGCCCTAAACCTGTTCCAGCTCCACCAGCGTGCCGCAGACATCCTTGGGATGCAGGAACAGTACCGGCTTGCCATGCGCGCCGATCTTGGGCTGGCCATCGCCCAGCACCCGCGCGCCTTCTGCCAGCAGATGGTCGCGGGCGGCCAGAATGTCCACCACCTCATAGCAAACATGGTGCATCCCGCCCGACGGGTTCTTGGCCAGAAACCCGGCAATCGGCGACTCGGTGCCCAGCGGGTGCAGCAATTCGATCTTGGTGTTGGGCAGGGTGACGAACACAGTGGTCACGCCATGCTCCGGCAGATCGACCGGGGCGGAGACCTCCGCCCCCAGCAGGCGGCGATAGGTCTCGCTCGCCGCCGCCAGATCGGGGACGACGATGGCGACATGGTTCAACCGTCCGATCATCAATACCCCCCCCCCCTTCTTCTTGCGCCGTCAGTTACACCCGGACCAGGTGGATTTCGGTCATCGGCTTCAGCCCGGTCGCCAGCTGGATCGCCCGGCGCAGGGCCAGGCGGGCCGCTTCCTTCATGCCGCCATCATCCGATGGCCGGGCAAAGCCTTCAACTGCGTCCTTGACGGCTTCCATCACCCCTTCGATCCGCCCGGCATCGGCAGGATCGTTCGGGTCCAGCAGCCCCAGCAGCGACAGGACCGGATCCGCCTTCAGGCGGCCGTGCCGGTCCACCACCAGGGTGGCGACGGCAATCCCGCTGGTATTGAGCTTGCTGCGCTGTTTCTGGGTGGCGTTGAACAGCGGGGTCAGGCGGGTGCCTTCCAGCGCCAGACGGCCGCTCGGCACCGTATCGATCAGGCGCGGCGCACCGGGGGCCAGCTTGATCACCTGGCCGTTTTCCGCCACCAGCGCCTCGGGCACCTGGCAGGCGCGGGCCAGCGCCGCATGTTCATGCATATGGCGTAGTTCGCCATGGACCGGGATGGCAATGCGCGGGCGGGTCAGCGCATACATTTCCGCCAGCTCGTCGCGCGCCGGATGGCCGGAGACATGGACGAAATGGTCGCCCTCTGTCACCACGCGCACGCCATTGCGGATCAACCGATCCTGCATGCGGCCGATCGCCCGTTCGTTGCCGGGGATCACCCGGCTGGAGAAGATGACGACATCGCCTTCTTCCAGCACCACATGGGGGTGGTCGTCGGCCGCGATCCGGGCCAGGGCGGCGCGCGGCTCTCCCTGGCTGCCGGTGCACAGCAGCACCACCTTGTCGGCAGGCATGTAACCGGCCTCTTCCTCGGTCAGGAAGGGCGGCAGGTCTGCCAGATAGCCGTTTTCGCGCGCGGCTTCATCCATCTTGCGCAAGGACCGGCCGACCAGCGCAACGCGCCGGTCATGGGCCGCCGCCGCCATCGCCACCGATTCCAGCCGCGCCACATTACTGGCGAAACAGGCAACCGCAATGCGGCCATCGGGATAATCGCCGAACAGGCGCGTCAGGCTGGCGCGCACATCGGCTTCCGAACCAGCCACGCCATCCTTGAACACATTGGTCGAATCGCCCACCAGCGCCAGCACGCCTTCATCGCCCAGTTCCCGCAGGCGGCGGGTATCGGACACGGCGCCGATCAGCGGATTGGGATCGAACTTCCAGTCGCCGGTATGCAGCACCGTGCCAACCGGGGTGCGGATCGCCAGCGCATTGGGTTCCGGGATCGAATGGGTCAGCGTGATCATTTCGAACTGGAACGGCCCGATATCGAAGGCGCCGGTCAGCGGCACCACAGTGATCGGCACTTCATGCGCGAAAGAGGTTTCGGCCAGCTTTCGCCGCAGAACCGACGCCGTAAACGGCGTGCACCAGATCGGGCAGCGCAGGCGCGGCCACAGATATTGCACCGCGCCGATATGGTCTTCGTGCGCGTGGGTCAGCACCAGCCCCAGCAGATCCTTGCGCCGTTCGGCGATAAAGGCCGGGTCGGGCATGACGACATCGATGCCGGGCAGCCCGTCCTCGCCGAAGGTCACGCCCAGATCCACCATCACCCATTGGCCGTTATAGCCAAACAGGTTGAGGTTCATGCCGATTTCACCGGCGCCGCCCAAGGGCAGGAACAGCAGCTCGCCAGGTGCGGCGACCGCAGAACTTAAAGGATATCCGTCCATCAGCCTTTGTTTCTTCGATAAATCAAAACCAGACCATGCATGATGAGGTCATCCTCCACATGGTCGATGCAATCGGTTGCCCCCTGAAACATGGGGGCCAGACCGCCGGTTGCCACCACCGGCAGGGGTTTCGTGTCGGTCGCGCCGAATTCGGCGCGGATACGGCGCACCAGCCCTTCCACCAGCCCGACATAGCCCCAGAAGGTGCCGGACTGCATTGCGGCCACGGTGTTGCGGCCGATCACGGTTTCGGTCTGCCGGATGCCGACCCGGGGCAGCTTCGCCGCCGCCATATACAGCGCCTGCAAGGACAGGTTCAGACCGGGCGAGATGATACCCCCGGCAAAATTGCCCTGGGCATCGACCAGATCGAAGGTGGTTGCCGTGCCGAAATCGACGATCAGGATCGGCCCGCCATATTTGTGGAACGCGGCCAGCCCGGTGACCAGACGGTCCGCCCCCACTTCGGCCGGATTATCAATGGTGGCGCGGATGCCCAGATCCACCCCAGGCTCCCCCACCACCAGGGGATCCTGACGGAAATAGCGGCGGCACAGGCTTTTCAGGTTGAACAGCGCCTCCGGCACCACAGTGGCGATGATCGCCCCGTCGATGCTGGCCGGATCGATGCCTTGCAGGCCCATCAGCTGGGTCAACCAGACGGCATATTCATCGGCGGTGCGCTTGCTGTCGGTCGAAAGCCGCCAGGATTGGCGCACGGTATCGCCCTCGATCACCGCGAATACGGTGTTGGTATTGCCTGCATCAATCGCCAGCAGCATCGGTGCGTCCCTTATCCCCTAGGTACGGTCTGGCGAATGGGGGCGGAAAAACACGTCCCCGGCCGCAATCAGACGGCGACCGGCGGGCGTATCCAGCACCAGCGCGCCGCTCAGATCCAGATCGACGAAGGTGCCGGCGATTTCCTCCCCACCAGTCCCACTCCCCGCGCTGCCCCCACCTGGGCGAATCACCACCTCCTGCCCCACCCCGCGGGCGTGGGACAGCCAGGCACGGCGCACCGGGGCGAAGCCATCGTCCAACCAGCGCTGGACCCAGGCCAGCAGATGATGGGTATAGCGTTCCAGCATGGTTTCGACCGATACCGGCTCCTCGCAATGCCGCGCGAGGCAGGTGGCGGGGTACGGCGTATCGCTGGGAAAAGACGCGATATTCACCCCTGCCCCCAGCAGCAGATAGTCCAGCGTGCCATCGGGCGCCAGCCGGGATTCCAGCAGCAGCCCGGCGGTCTTGGCGCCATCGAGCAGCAGGTCGTTCGGCCATTTCAGATGCAGCGGCGTCATCGGGGCCACCAGCCCAGCCACGGCATCGGCCAGCGCCACCGCCGCCACGAAGGACAATTGCGCCGCCTCTGCCAGCGGGCAATCGGGGCGCAGGATCAACGTGGTGTAAAGGTTGCCGCGCAGGCTGGTCCAGGTGCGGCCCTGACGGCCGCGCCCGGCGATTTGCTCCCGCGCCCAGACCAGGGTGCCATCCTCGGCCGGCGGATCGGCCTCGGCCAGACGGCGGGCTTCATCCTGGGTGCTGCCGACACTGTCCAGCGCAACCAGCCGGAAGGCCGGCGGAAGGCGGGGCAGCGTATCGGCAGGCCCGGTCATGCCCCGCTAACCGCCGATGATCGCGGCGGCGGCGCCCAGCGCGCGGTCGATGATGCTGGCAGGCCACAGGAAGAACAGGCCGTTGGCCAGCGCCGTCACCACGGCCACCGCTGTCACGCTGCCCGCCATCGGGTCCAGCGCGCCCTGCGGCTGATCGAAATACATGACCTTGATCACCCGCAGATAATAATAGGCGCCGACCGCACTGGACAGCACGCCGATCACCGCCAGGGTGACCAGACCGGCATCGATCGCCGCCTGGAACACGTAGAGCTTGCCGAAGAACCCGGCCAGCGGCGGAATGCCGGCCATCGAGAACATGAACAACATCAGGCCCAGCGCCATGGCCGGGCGGGTTTTGCCCAGACCGGCCAGATCGTCGATCTTTTCCACCGATTGGCCATCGCGGCGCATGGCGATGATCAGGGCAAAGGTGCCCGCGCTCATCACCATGTACAGCGCCAGATAGACGATGATGCCGCTGACGCCCTTATCGCTGTTGGCAGCCAGGCCCATCAGGGCAAAGCCCATATGGCCGATCGAGCTATAGGCCATCAGGCGCTTGATATTGGTCTGCACCAGCGCGGCAATCGCCCCGAAGGCCATGGAGGCGATGGAGACGAACACCACCACTTGCTGCCACTGGGCAACCATGTCACCGAACGGCCCGACCAGCACGCGAATGAACAGCGCCATGGCGGCGATCTTCGGCGCGGCGGCGAACAGGGCGGTCACCGGGGTCGGCGCGCCTTCATAGACATCGGGCGTCCACATGTGGAACGGCACGGCCGATACCTTGAAGGCCAGCGCGGCGATGACGAACAC
Source organism: uncultured Comamonadaceae bacterium (assembly GCA_964428065.1). GTDB lineage: Bacteria > Pseudomonadota > Alphaproteobacteria > Elsterales > Elsteraceae > CAYRWZ01. Next base: position 6,640 of record CAYRWZ010000106.1, read on the forward strand.
CAAGCCGATGATCACGCCCAGCGCGGGGGTGGCCCCGTTCAGCTGCGCCGCGATATTGGCGAAATTGGTTGACCCGGCAAAGCCATAGACCAGCGACGCGCCATAGAGCAGCAGCCCGGACGACAGCGCCCCCAGCACGAAATATTTCAGCCCCGCTTCGGTCGAGCGCACATTGTCGCGGTGGAAGGCGGCGATGACGTACAGTGCCAGCGACTGAAGCTCCAGCCCCATATAGAGCGACATCAGATCGTTGGCGGAAATCATCAGCATCATGCCGACGGTGGCGAACAGCACCAGCACCGGATATTCGAACCGGCCGATCTTGTCGCGCTCGAAACTGTCGACCGACAGGATCAGGGCCAGCGATGCGCCGATCAGCACCAGGATCTTCATCAGCGTGCCGAACGCATCGATGCGCATCAGCGCGCCGAAGGCATAATCCGGCCGCTCCGTCGGCTGCTGAAGCAGCAGCAGAATGGCAATGACGAAGGCCAGAATGGTGGCATAGGTGACCGGCCGGGCCGATTTTTCGCCCGAAAACGCGCCCAGAAGCAACAGCGCCATCCCGGCCACCGCCAGGAAGATTTCCGGGGCGGCCTTGGCCAGATCGAGGACAGTGAATGCAACGCTCATGATGTCGCCTCTTGAGGATCAGCGCCAGGCCAGGAGGGTTTTCGTCAGCGACGGCACCTCCCCGCCCAGGGCGACCTGGTAGTTCTTGATCAGGGCTTCGACCGCCGGGGCCATCGGATCCAGGAAGGAGGATGGGTAAATCCCCATCCACAGGGTCAGGATCACCAGCGGGGCGAACACGGCGATTTCCCGCGGTGACATGTCCAGCATCGCCTTGACATCGGCCTTGGTCAGCTTGCCGAACACGATGCGGCGATAGAGCCACAGCGAATAGGCCGCCCCCAGGATCACGCCGGTGGTCGCCAGCGTCGCCACCCAGGTATTGGCCTTGAAGGCGCCGATCAGGATCGACATTTCGCCCACGAACCCGGCGGTGCCCGGCAGGCCGATGGTGGCGAAGGTGAACAGCATGAACACCAGCGCATATTTCGGCATGTTTTCGGCCAGGCCGCCATAGCGGGCAATTTCGCGCGTGTGCAGGCGGTCATAGACCACGCCGACGCACAGGAACAGCGCGCCCGACACCACGCCGTGGCTCAGCATCTGGAAGATCGCGCCCTGGATGCCCTGCTGGTTGAAGGTGAAGATACCGATCGTGACGAAGCCCATATGGGCGACCGACGAATAGGCGATCAGCTTCTTCATATCGGACTGGGCCAGCGCCACCAGCGAGGTATAGATCACCGCCACCACCGACAGGATGAACACCAGCGGGGTGAACTCTGCCGAGGCCTGCGGCAGCATGGGGATTGAGAAGCGCAGGAAGCCATAGGCCCCCATCTTCAGCAGCACACCGGCCAGAATGACCGACCCGGCGGTCGGCGCTTCCACGTGGGCATCGG
>CAYRWZ010000107.1:0-8049 GCA_964428065.1 uncultured Comamonadaceae bacterium
GGCCCTCGTCCATGTTGACGTCGATGACCTGCGCGCCGTTGTTGACCTGATCGCGCGCCACCTCGAGGGCTGCGGCATAGTCGCCCTCCTTGATCAGCTTGCGGAACCGGGCCGAACCCGTGACGTTCGTGCGCTCGCCGACATTGACGAAGGGAATGGTCTCGTCGAGCCGGAACGGCTCGAGTCCCGCGAGCCGCATCATCACCTTCTGCTCGGGGATGGGCCGCGGGGCCTTGCCCTTCACCGCCTCGGCGATGGCCGCGATGTGCTCCGGCGTGGTGCCGCAGCAGCCGCCGACCATGTTCAACCCATCTTCGGTCACGAACCGCTTGATCCACGAGGCAAGGTCGGCCGGTTTCAGGGGATAGTGGGTCTTGCCGTCCACCAGTTCCGGCAACCCGGCATTGGGCTGGACGCTGATGAAGCCCGGCCAGTTTTCCCCCAGCCATTTGACGTGATCGGCCATTTCCTGCGGCCCGGTGGCGCAGTTGAGGCCCATCATCTGCACATCCAGCGCGTTGATGACCGATGCCGCCGCCGAAATGTCCGACCCGACCAGCAGGGTGCCGGTGGTTTCGATCGTCACCTGAACGATGATCGGCATATCGATCCCGGCGTCCTTGCGGGCGCGCTTGGCGCCATTCACGGCGGCCTTCACCTGCAACAGATCCTGGCAGGTTTCGATCAGAATGCCGTCCACGCCCCCGGCGATCAGCCCGGCGGACTGGATGGTCAGGGCATCTTCCATCGACTGGTAATCGATATGCCCCAGGCTGGGCAGGCGGGTGCCCGGCCCGATGGAGCCGAGGATGAAGCGCCTGCGCCCATCGGCCTTGAATTCGTCGCGCACGGAATTGGCATGGACCCCAGCCAGGCGGTTGATCTCGAACGCTTCGTCCTGAAGATCGAATTCCGCCAGGGTGATGGGGGAGCCGCCGAAGGTGTTGGTCTGCACGATATCCGACCCGGCGGTGTAATAGCGGCGGTGGATATCGGCCACAATGTCCGGGCGCGACTTGTTCAGGATCTCGGTGCAGTTTTCCTGCCCCAGATAATCGGCCTCGATATCCAGGTTCATGGCCTGGACCAGGGCGCCGGTGCCCCCGTCACACAGAAGGACGCGCGATTTCAAAGCATCGAACAAGGCGGACATACGGATCGTTTCCAACAGGCTAGAGGCAGCTGAGAGAGGGGACGGCGGGAATCAGGTAGCCGAATCAGGCGGCGGCGGCCTCAACCGGCTTGACGCCCAGACGGCGACAGATCGCCGTGGTCAGATCGGCGCGGTTGAGGGTGTAGAAGTGAAAATCGCGGATGCCGAGGGCGGCGAGATTCTGCACCAGTTCGCTTGCCACCGTGGCGGCCACCAGCTTGCGGGTTTCCGGGTCCTGATCCAGCCCATCGAACATCTCTGCCAGCCATTTTGGCACGGCGGCCCCGCAGGCGGCAGAGAATTTCACCACCTGCGCGAAATTGGTGACCGGCAGGATGCCGGGCAGGATCGGCACGGTGATACCGGCCTTGCGCGCCCGCTCCAGGAACCGCTCGAAGGTCGATGCCTCGAAGAAATACTGGCTGATCGCGCGGGTTGCCCCGGCATCGATCTTGCGCTTCAGATTGTCCAGATCCGCTTCGGGCGAGCGGGCTTCCGGATGGGTTTCGGGATAGGCGGCGACCGAAATCTCGAAATCCCCCACCGCCTTCAATCCAGCCACCAGATCGGCAGCATAGGCATAGCCGCCGGGATGGGGCTCATAGCCCGCCGCCCCGGCCGGGGCATCACCGCGCAGGGCCACGATATGGCGGATGCCGGCATCCCAATAGTCGCGGGCGATCTGGTCGATCTCCTCCCGGCTGGCGCCAACGCAGGTCAGATGCGCAGCCGGGGCCAGATCGGTTTCCTGGCGGATGCGGCGCACGGTTGCGTGGGTACGCTCCCGCGTGGTGCCGCCCGCGCCATAGGTGACCGAGACGAAGCTGGGGGCCAGCGGGGCCAGCTTGGTGATCGCCGCCCACAGCGATTGCTCCATCTCCGCCGTCTTCGGGGGGAAAAATTCGAAGGAGACGCGGATATCGTCGCTCATGCTACAGGCTCCAGGGATGAACGGCCCAGCGGTTGCCGGGCGGCAGGTAAGGGGGTGATGCGGCGGGCGGACCAGACAGTGACGGTCAGCACCGACCCAGGCAGATGATCGATGGTCTCGACCGCCAGCCCGGCGGCGGCGCACCAATCGGCAACATCGCGCTCGGCCAGGCCCAGACGGCGATGGGCGTGCCGTTCGCGCAGTTCCTCCCGCTCATGGGGGGCGAAATCGACGATCAGCACCTGGCCGCCGGGCCGCAGGACACGCGCGGCTTCGGCCACAGCCTCGGCCGGCTGATCCAGGAAATGCAGCACCTGATGCATGGTCACCAGGTCCACGCTATCGCCCGGCAGCGGCAGTTGATACAGATCGGCCTGACGGACAGTGCAGTTCCTCAGCCCGGCCCGGTCCAGATTGGCGCGGGCCACGGCCAGCATCTCGCGCGACAGATCGATGCCGACCGCCCGGTCGGCGCGCGGGGCGATCAGTTCCAGCAAGCGGCCCGTGCCGGTGCCGATATCCAGATAATCGGTCACCGGGCGGTCGCCGATCCGGGCCAGCAAGGCGCGCTCCACCTCCGCCTCGTCGATATGGAGGGAACGGATGCGGTGCCAGTCGGCCGCATTGTCGGCAAAATAGCGGGCGGCTTGCTGCGCCCGCGCCTGCTGCACGGTCTGCAGGCGCCCGCGATCCAGCGCCAGCACAGGATCGTCGCCCGGCAGCCGGGCCACCAGATCGCGTGCCAGATCGGCCCCCGGCCCGCGCGGCGCCAGCCGGTAAAAGGCCCAGCTGCCCTCGCGGAACCGTTCCAGCAGCCCGGCATCGCACAGCAGCTTCAAATGGCGGGACACGCGCGGCTGGCTCTGGCCCAGAATCTGGGTCAGGTCCGATACGGTCAGCTCCCCCTCCCCGCACAGGGCCAAAAGCCTGAGCCGGGTGGGTTCTGCCGCCGCGCGCAATTGGTCGAGCAAGCGATCCATCGATCCTCCTGCCGAAAGATATAAAGATATCCTGATGCGTTTGGGAAGGGTTTTCTGTCGCCCTCATGGCATCGCTGTGCCCATGCCGTTCGCACGGGGATGCACGCCATAACAATCACACCACAACCGACAGGATGACTCGAAAATGTCGCGATCCTGTGCTACGCAATAAGAACACGGGGAAAACGCATGCTATGCCATAGCCGCGCCGTGCCTATGCCGTAGCTGTATAGACAGGATCGCGGCGCGACAGTATGGTTGCGCCCGCAATTCGATAAGAAAACGTTAACGCAAGGTTATCTTCATGCCGTTCCTGCCGCACCACGCGACGCCTTCCGAACAGTCCCCTGCCAAGACCGCGCGGACATCCCTGCGCGCTGCGTTCCTGGCGGTTTCCCTGCTGGGCTTGTCGGCCTGTGCCGCAACCGGAACGGCAGAGGATAACGACCCGCTGGAAGGCTTCAACCGGGGCGTGTTCGCCTTCAACGATGCCGTCGATACCGTGGTGCTGCGCCCGACCGCCATTGTCTATCGGGAAGTCATGCCGGACCCGTTCAAGGATCGTATCCGCGATTTCCTGAACAATCTGAAAACCCCGGTCATCCTGGCCAACGATCTGTTGCAGGGTGACCTGGACCGGGCGGAAACCACCTTCCGCCGCTTCTTCATCAACACGATCGCCGGCCTGGGCGGGATTATCGACGTCGCCTCCTCGGTCGGCATTCAGCGCCATTCGGAAGATTTTGGCCAGACCCTGGGCACCTGGGGTGCAGGCGAAGGCTTCTATCTGGTGCTGCCGCTGCTGGGCCCGTCCAGCCCGCGCGATACCGTTGGCATCGTGGTGGATTACTTCCTGGACCCGGTCAACTATGCCATTGCCGCTCACGGCCCGCGTGAAGCGGGTTATGCCCGCACTGGCGCCGATGTGGTCGATGGCCGCTATCGCACCCTGAAACTGACCGACGAATTGCGCCGCGATTCGGTGGATTATTACGCCAAGGTGCGCAGCCTGTATCGCCAGCGCCGGGAGTTCGAGATCCGCAACGGCAAGGGCGTGCCCGCACCGCAAGGGGGCGAACCCGCCTTCCCCGGCCAGGTCATCAACCAGTAAGGCGATAGGGTGCGCTCTATGCTCGGTCCTGTGGTGACGCGGCGCGGATTTGCTGCCTTGGCCGTGTCGGCTGTGCTGGTTGGCGGGTTTGGCCTGGCGGCCACCCCCGCCCACGCCGCCGATATCAGCGGCGAGGCGCGCGGCTTTGTCGAAAAGATGGCCCAGCAGGCCATCGATACCATTTCCAATCCCGCCCTGGGCGAGGCCGAACGGCTGAGCAAGTTCCGCGCCCTGTTGACCGAAGGCTTCGACGTTCCCGCCATCGCGCGCTTCACCCTCGGCCGGTACTGGCGGGTGGCGACCGATGCCCAGAAGGCCGAATTCCTGACCGTATTCGAACAGTTGATCATCGACACCTATTCCACGCGGTTCAAGGAATACAAAGGCGAAAAGCTGACCATTCTGGGCTCCCGGAACGAGGATAGCGACCATGCCACGGTCCAGACCCAGATCGTCGATCCTGCCGGCGGCAGCCAGCCGGTCAAGATCGAATGGCGGGTGCTGAAACCGGGCGGTCAGCTGAAAATCGTCGATGTGCTGGTGGAAGGGGTGAGCATGAGCGTCACCCAGCAGCAGGAATTCGCCTCGGCCATTCAGCGCAATGGCGGCGATGTCGGCCAGTTCATTGCCCAGTTGAAAGAGAAAGTCGGCAAGCCGTCCTGATTGGGCCGTCCTGATCGGGTGGCCTGATCGGGTGGCCTGATCGGATGCCGTGAACCGGCGCCCATTGGCCGCTATAGCGCGGCCTTCAGGGCCGACAGCACCGCTGCCCAATCGCCCGGGGTGGGTTGGCGGATCAGGGTCAGGCTGGGATACCAGGGCGTGGTGGCGCCGGCCTCCAGCCAGCGCCAGTCGGGCGGCGTCGCCAGCAGGGCGAAGGCGGGGCGGCCCAGGGCACCGGCCAAATGCAGCACAGACGTATCGACCGCAATCAGCCCATCCAGTGCCGACAGGGCCGCAGCGGTATCGGCGAAGCTGTGCAAATCTGGCCCGGCATCCAGCGCCAATCCAGCCGCCGCCATCTGCGCCCGTTCCGCCTCCCCTGCTTCCTTTTGCAGCGACACGAACGCCAGATCCGGCCGCTGCGCCGCCATCTGCGCCACCCAGGCCGCCGCCGTCTCGGTCGGCAGGGATCGGTTGCGGTCATTGCGATGCTTGGGATTGCCGCGCCACACCAGGCCGAAGCGCCGCTTACCCGCCAGCGCCGGTGCAGCCTCGAACCGCGCCTGCCAGTCCGCCTGCCGGGCTGGATCGGCGGTCAGATACGGCAACCCGCCGGGGGCCATAGTGGGGATCGTGTCCAGTTCGGTTCCCAGAATATACGGCAGGCTCAACAGCGCGGCCTGACAATCGAACGGGCGACCGGCAATCGTGCTGCTGTCATAGACAAGATCAATGCCATCCAGCGCGCCGCGATAACCCGCCATCAGCGGGGCTAGCGCCGCCTGCAACCACACCGTCACCGGCCCATCGCGCGGGATCTGCTCCAGATAGCGCAGGAATTGCAGACTGTCGCCCAGCCCCTGCTCTGCCACCACCAGCAGCGACCGCCCGGCCAGGGCCTGCCCATCCCATTGCGGCAGGGCCAGCCAATCGGGCGGCGTGGCGATATCGGTCCGCCGCCAGCGCCATTCATAGGCGCGGAACCCATCCCGCAGCGCACCGCGCACCAGCAGGGCGAGCGACAGATTCCAATGGGCATCGGCAAAATCGGGGTCGAACGCCAGCGCCTCGGCAAAGGCGGCTTCGGCGGCGGCCCGGTCGCGGCGCAGCAGCAGGCAGCCCCAATGGTTGCGGATGGCGGGGGATTCCGGCGCCAGCTCCAGGGCGCGGCGCACCAGATGCTCTGCCTCCGCCCCCTGCCCCAGCCCATCAAGGACCGAGGCCAGCTTGGCCAGCGCTTCGGGATTGTCCGGATCGCGCGCCAGCGTTGCCTCCAGAACCGCGCGCGCCTGTTCCAACTGCCCGCCCAGTTTCAAGGCGACCGACCAGTTGAGGGCAATGCCGCTATGGTCCGGGGCCAGGCGGGCGGCTTCGGCAAAGGCCGCGGCGGCCGCCTCGTCCGCCCCGGTTTTCATCCGCGCCATGCCCAGATTGTTCCAGGCCAGCGCGTGATCGGGGGCCTGCGCCACCGCCTGTTCCAGCAGCGGCAGCGCCTCGGCCGGGCGGCCCAGATCGGTCAGGGTCTGGCCGCAATTGTTCAGAATGGCGGGCTTGTCCAACCCGCGCGCCAGCAGATCGCGGTACAGGGTCAGGGCCTGATCCAGCCGCCCGGTCGCGCGGTACAGGTTGGCAAGATTGAAGGCGGCGTCGGGCTGGCCCGGCTGGTCGGACAGGACGCGGCGATATTCCGCCTCGGCCGCCGCAGTCCGCCCCAGGCTGCGCAGCAGCACGCCGAGATTGACCCGCGCCGGGCCATCCTTCGGGAACGCCGCCAGATAGCGGCGATAGGCGGCCTCAGCCTCGCCCAGACGGCCGGCGCGATGCAGCGCCAGCGCCTGGGTGAAGGCCGTCTTTGCCGTACTCATCCCGATTGCCGGGCCGGTCAGGCCCGAACCAGCGGCTTGTACTTGATGCGGTGCGGCTGATCGGCATCGACGCCGAGGCGGCGCTTACGGTCCTCCTCGTATGCCTGATAATTGCCCTCGAACCACACCACCTGGCTGTTGCCTTCGAAGGCCAGGATATGGGTGGCGATCCGGTCCAGGAACCAGCGATCATGGCTGATCACCACCGCGCAGCCGGGGAAATCCAGCAGGGCTTCTTCCAGCGCGCGCAGGGTATCGACATCCAGATCGTTGGTCGGTTCGTCAAGCAGCAGGACGTTGACGCCGCGCTTCAGCATCTTGGCCAGGTGAACACGGTTGCGCTCCCCCCCCGACAGCATGCCGACTTTCTTCTGCTGGTCGGGGCCGCGGAAATTGAACAGGGCGCAATAGGCGCGGCTGGGCATCTTGCGGCGGCCCAGATCGATTTCATCGGCCCCGCCCGAGATTTCCTCCCACACGGTTTTCTTGTCGTCCAGCGCATCACGGCTTTGATCGACATAGCCGAGCTCGACCGTATCGCCGACGCGGAAGCTGCCGCCATCGGGCTTTTCCTGCCCGGTGATCATGCGGAACAGTGTGGTCTTACCGGCGCCATTCGGCCCGATCACCCCGACAATGCCGCCGGGCGGCAGGCGGAAGGACAGATCCTCGATCAGCAGGCGGTCGCCGAAGCCCTTGACCAGATGTTCGGCCTCGATCACCACATTGCCCAGGCGCGGGCCGGGCGGAATGACGATCTGCGCGGTTTCCGGCGCCTTTTCCTTCGACTGGTTCAGCAAATCCTCATAGGCAGCAATACGCGCCTTGGACTTGGACTGGCGGGCGCGCGGGCTTTGCTGCACCCATTCCAGTTCGCGTTCCAGGGTTTTCTGGCGGGCGGCTTCCTGCTTGCCTTCCTGTTCCAGGCGCTTCTGCTTGTCGGCCAGCCAGCCGGAATAATTGCCTTCGAACGGATAGCCGGTGCCGCGATCCACTTCCAGAATCCACTCGGCCACTTCATCGAGGAAATAGCGATCGTGGGTGACGGCCACCACGGTGCCCTTGTAATCGTGCAGGAAGCGTTCCAGCCAGGCGACCGATTCGGCGTCCAGATGGTTGGTCGGCTCGTCCAGCAGCAGCAGATCGGGCTTTTCCAGCAGCAGGCGGCACAGGGCGACGCGGCGGCGCTCCCCCCCCGACAGTTTGCTGACATCGGCATCGCCCGGCGGGCAACGCAGCGCATCCATGGCGATTTCGACCGTGCGGTCGATTTCCCAGCCATCCACCGCGTCGATCTTTTCCTGCAATTCCGCCTGTTCGGCGATCAGGGCGTTCATCTCGTCGTC
>CAYRWZ010000108.1:0-3533 GCA_964428065.1 uncultured Comamonadaceae bacterium
AACCGGCCAGCGCGGCGTGGGCGGACTTATAGAAAACCAACCCAAACCAGTCAATGGGATTTTTTGACAAAACCGTCATTTTTTCGCAATTAACGCTAACCCGTTGTTTTTGCTGAAATTTCTTAAGACCTGCGACCGAACCCTGTGGCGATACGGCGACAGTGTGGCAGATTTGCCGGCGATAAATCGTTGTGAATCAGGGGTTTAGAGGGATTCATCGGTTCAGAAACGGTTGACAGGGCGGCGTTCGATCCGCAGTCTGTCCCCGGTCTTACGGTCCACCGCTCTGGCGGGCCGTCGGCTCCCCGGTGCCAGTCGCTTGGTATGTGCCAGTCGCCTGGTATCAGGGGCCACCCTGATCGCATCGCGAACCTCTCACGGACGACGACAGGCCATACGGATGTTCTTGACCCATCGCTTTACCGCCTCCCTCCAGGCCCGCCTTCTGCGCACTGCTGTTACAGGGCTTTCCATTATATCTATAGGGGCAATCGCCCCTTCCCCCGTTCTATCCGGGGCCGCCAAGCCGGATCAGGCGCTGCAGCAGGCAGCCAAGACCGGCAGCATGCCCCGCCCAAATGCCGCGATCACCCAGGCCAGAGCGGTTCTGGAGGACGCCCATCTGAAGGCCAATGCCTGGGTCGATGAAGGCGATGGTGCCGAAACCCAGGAAGTGGTGGAGGAGATCAAGCGCGGCGACACATTGAATGTGGTGCTGGCGCGCGCCGGGGTTCCCGCCCCTCAGGCAGCCGAAGCGGTCTCTGCCCTGCGCAAGGTCTATAATCCGCGCGATCTGAAACCGGGACAGCAGGTCCGCCTGGTCCTGGCCAACGCGCCGACCCCCGGCACCCCGGACCAGATGGTGAAGCTGCATTTGCAGCCCAGCGTCGAACGCGATGTGATGGTGGAGGCCTCCGCCGCCGGTGCCTTCGAAGCGCGCGAGGTGGTGAAGCCCCTGAAGGTGGAACTGACGCGCGGCGGCGGCACCATCGATCTGTCGCTGTTCCAGACTGGGATCAACAACGGCGTTCCGGTGGACGTGATGCTGGAGATGATCCGCACCTTCTCCTACGACGTCGACTTCCAGCGCGATATTCAGCCGGGCGACGGCTTCGACATTCTATACGAGCAGAAGGTGACCGAGGATGGCAAGGTCGCCCGCGTCGGCCACATGCTCTATGCGTCGATGAGCCTGTCGGGCCAGGTGCTGAAGCTCTATCGTTATGAGGATGGCAGCGGGTTCGTCGATTTCTATACCCCCAAGGGCGAAAGCGTGCGCAAGGCGCTGCTGAAGACCCCGATCGACGGCGCCAAGCTGACATCCGGATGCGTCGGCATCCGATCCTGGGCTTCTCCCTCATGCATAAAGGCATCGACTTCGGCGCGCCGACCGGCACGCCGATCATGGCGGCGGGCGATGGGGTGGTCGCCAAGGCGGGACCGAACGGCGCCTATGGCAATTACATCCAGATCCGCCACAACACCCAGTATGCCACCGCCTATGCCCATCTGGACCGCTTTGCCAGCGGCATGCGCGAAGGCACGCGGGTGCGCCAGGGTCAGGTGATCGGCTTTGTCGGCACCACCGGCCGCTCCACCGGGCCGCATCTGCATTATGAAGTGATGATGGCTGGACAGCAGGTGAACCCGCTGTCGGTCAAACTGCCGACCGGGCGCAGCCTGGACGGCAAGGAACTGCAGCGCTTCCGGCAGGAGATCCAGGAGATCGACCGCAAGCTGCGCGATCTGCCCGATCCGCAAAGCGTGGCGACACGGGATTAGCAGCGCCGCCACATCCTCAACTGTGCGTTTCAACCGGCCTACGTCAAAGGCGTAGGCCGGGGCGAGGCGACGCCGCCTATTCGCAGGCGGTCTTAACCTCTATCGCGCTGAGACGCCAGGCCTTCAACTGCCGGATCAATTCCCCAGCCGTGATCGCATAAGACAGCTGAGGGCCGGATGCCCCACGGGTGTAGGTATTGACGCCGATCACCCGGCCACAGGCATCGATCAGCGGCCCGCCGCTATTGCCGCCGGATATTTCAGCCGTGTGGAGCACGATCGATACGTTCGATGGATTGCGGCTGAGCGAGGAGACCGCGCCCTGGCGCACCACCATATCGGGTGCGGCCGTGATATCGCCCTGGATCAGCCGCGCCATCCCGGCATCATGGGAGACGATGTTGGCGGGAAAACCCGCAGCCGTCACCGAGCCAAGCTTGCGGGACGCATCGCTGAGCGACAGCGGCTTAATCCCAGCCACCACCGAACGATCGTCCGGGTGTATTTCCAGCACCGCCAAGTCAGGGCCGCCCTGCTCGACATCCTTGGTTTGCCGGATGACCCGGGCCCTGATCGCCCGTTGCAGGCGTTGGTTGGTCAAAATGGTATTTGGCTGGGTGTTATTCGCCACCACATGGGCATTGGTCACCACCAGCGTGGGCGAGATAAAGAACCCGCTGCCCAGGCTGAGTTGATCGGTCTGTTGTACCAGAACCAGAACCGTGCCCTGTTCCAGCTGATCCAGCAGATCGACGCTGGGCAGACCCCGCTGGGCCGCCGGGCTTACCCGCGGCTTGGGCAGGGCGGTCGGCGGGTCGGCCAGTTGGGCAAGGCCGGCATCGATATTCGCCCCAGGTTCGGCCGCGAAGGCCGATCCGCCTGCCATGCCGCGCAGCAGGGTCGGCAGATACCCCGGACGCGCCACAAGATCGCCCAGACCGCAATTCAGCCCCAGAAACCGCATGGACCCATCGGGTGCCGCCAGATTCCAGAACAGACAGATCACCTGCCCCCGCCGGTCGGAGGCTTCGGCGCGCAGGGCATAACTGGCTATGCCACCTTTGACGGCAACGCTGCCGGTCGCAAAGCCTTCGGTCGCCAGCGGGGCGAAATCCAGGGTCTCGAGCGGCGGGCCGTCGCCACGTTCGGTCACGCCAAGCGCGGCAATCACCAGGGATTGCGTGTCCTGACCATGCCAATAGCGCAGCATGGATTGGATTTGGGTGTGTCCAGCCTCGGTCGTGTGGTGCTCCTGCACCATCGCCGGGTCGAACCGCAAGCCGGGGTCGTAGAAGCGGACCGGCGACTGGTCAAGCCCGACGACGGACTGACCGCTGGCCGCACCGGCCAGACCGAGGAGACCAGCGGCAACGATCACGGCATGGGCCGCACCACGCAGCAGGCCGGAACGGGAGATCGGGGTCATGTTAACGGCTCCTCCGCATATCGGCGGCGGGATGATAATCCTCCCGACGCCGGGGATGCTGGAGATAAGGGGCAGGATCGGGGGCAGTAAGGCCGCGGATCATGAATACGACCAGGCCAACCACCGCCGCCAAGGCGGCAAAGACCACCAGGAAGACGAGGATGGCGTCGCCCGATCCGGCCCCACCCTCGGCCTGCGCAACCACGGGGGAACCGGTCGGGGTCACCGGCGCAACCGGCCGGGCCGCCTGTACCGGCGCATCGCCCCAGGGGTTGGATGGCCAGCTGAACATTTCAGCAGCCTGATCGGTCGCACTTCCGCCCGG
>CAYRWZ010000108.1:3634-6412 GCA_964428065.1 uncultured Comamonadaceae bacterium
CCATGAAGGACCCCAACCCGCATGTGGCCGGCGGCGGGGCCGAACGATTGACGGTCATGGTACCGGGGCGCACCGGCTGCTGCCGCTGAAGGGACGGGGCGCGGGCGGCAACACCCGGCGGCGGCGCGCCCGGGGCACGGGCGATCCCGCTGGTGGCCGGCCCAGTGGCCGGCGCACGGCTGCCGGGGGCCGACGGCACTTGAGCTGACGGAGCTTGGGCCGGAGGGGCTTGAACGGCGGGTGGTTGACGGGTGACCGATTGACCGGCGGGCGGTTGAGTGGGTGCCGTCGCGGTTGGCGGCGGCTGGCTGGGCCGCAGGGTCCCTGCCGATCCCCCAAAGGGAGCCCCAGATGGTGTGCCCGCTGGTGATGGCGGCGTCGCAGGCTGCGCATAACCGGGCGACGGTGTGCGGGGCGGCGTCGCATACCCCGGCCTCGGAGAGGCTGACCCCGGCGCTGAATAGCTGGGTGACGAATAGCTGGGCGGGGGTGAGCGCGGCGGGGATGAGCTGGGTGGGGGTGAGCTGGGCCGGGGGGCGGAATAGGAGCCGAACCCACCGCTGCTGCGGCGCCGGCTGGAGGATTGGACCGCGATCCAGCCATCCGTATCCATCGCCGCGATTTCCCGGACGGCAGCGGCCAGTGCGCCCCCGCCGGCGGCCGCTGCAGCGGCGGGCGACAGGAGTGCCGAAGCCCAGACCAGCCCCAAGGCCAACGCAGCCCCGCCAACAGCGCGAACGGGATATCGGCCATATGCGCGCAGGGCCTGCACTTTCAATCGATTGCCATTAACGGAACGCATCATCACACATCACTCGGGTCGAAATATTTTTGGTGATAATAAAAAACAGTTCTTTATAGAGTCTTTACCAAATGTCTTACGTCTGATTACTATAATAATCACTGTCCAACACCTGAATCATCGCCGATTTAGCAAGAGCCATCATTTTCAACGGCGGAAATATAAACCAAGCCACCCGATGCGTCGGCAGTCAGCCGCGCGCAACTGGAAATAGAAACGGGGGCGAAAACTCGCCCCCGTCCAAGGCCTGTCTTTTTTGTCCCGCGTGTTAGGCCGCGCTGCGCAAGGCCCCCGGCTGGATGGTCAAGCCATCCTCCCCGGCAGAGACCAGAACGGACTGCCCGTCCTGGATCGTGCCGGCCAGGATCAGTTCGGCCAGCCGGTTCTGCAATTCGCGCTGGATCACGCGCTTCAAGGGCCGGGCACCATAGACCGGGTCGTATCCGGCTTCGGCCAGCCAGGCGCGGGCCGCCGCATCCAGGGTCAGGGCGATCTTGCGATCAGCCAGCAGGGCTTCCAGCCGCTTGAGCTGGATATCGACGATCCCGGCCGTATTGTCGCGGCCGAGGCGGCGGAACAGCAGGATCTCGTCCAGACGGTTGAGAAACTCCGGCCGGAAGGCACCCCGCACCACCTGCATCACCCCATCGCGGACCCGGGGGCTGATCTCCCCCTCATCCGGCGCGTTGGCCAGCAGATCAGAACCGAGATTGGAGGTCAGGACGATCAGCGTGTTGCGGAAATCGACCGTGCGGCCCTGACCATCGGTTAGGCGGCCATCATCCAGCACCTGCAACAGCACGTTGAAGACATCGGGATGTGCCTTTTCCACCTCGTCGAACAGGATCACCTGATAGGGGCGGCGGCGCACCGCCTCGGTCAGCACCCCGCCTTCCTCATACCCGACATAGCCCGGCGGCGCACCGATCAGGCGAGAGACAGCGTGCTTTTCCATGAATTCCGACATATCGATGCGGACCATGGCATGGTCGTCATCGAACAGGAATTCGGCCAGCGCCTTGGTCAATTCGGTCTTGCCCACCCCGGTCGGGCCGAGGAACAGGAAAGAGCCGATCGGGCGGTTCTGATCCTGCAGCCCGGCACGGGCACGGCGCACCGCATTGGCGACCGCCACCACCGCCTCGCTCTGCCCAACCACGCGCTGGGCGATCCGCTGTTCCATCTGCAACAGCTTCTCGCGCTCCCCGGTCAGCATCTTATCGACCGGAATGCCGGTCCAGCGCGAGACGACGGCGGCGATATCCTCCTCCGTCACTTCTTCCCGCACCATGGCCTGCGCGGTGGCCGTTTCCGCATCGGACAGCTGCCTTTCCAGCGCGGGAATGACGCCATAGGTCAATTCCCCGGCCTTGGCCCAATCGCCGCTGCGCTGCGCCTGATCCAGCTCGTTCCGGGCATGGTCCAGCTGCTCTTTCAGCTTCTGGCCGCTCGACAGCTTATCCTTTTCGGCCGCCCACTTAGCGGTCAGGTCGGCCGACTGGGCCTCCAGCGTCTCCAGTTCCTGCTCCAGCTTGACCAGCCGGTCGCGGCTGGCGCTGTCGGTTTCCTTGCGCAGGGCTTCCCGTTCAATCTTCAGCTGGATGATACGGCGGTCCAGCTCGTCGATTTCCTCCGGCTTGGAATCGACTTCCATGCGCAGGCGGCTGGCGGCTTCATCCACCAGGTCGATCGCCTTGTCGGGCAGAAACCGATCCGCGATATAGCGGTTCGACAGGGTGGCGGCGGCGACGATCGCGGCATCCTGGATGCGCACGCCGTGATGCACTTCGTACTTTTCCTTTAGCCCGCGCAGGATCGAAATCGTATCGGCCACGGTCGGCTCCGACACGAAGACCGGCTGGAACCGGCGGGCCAGGGCGGCATCCTTTTCGATATATTTACGGTATTCGTCCAGCGTGGTCGCGCCAACGCAGTGCAGTTCCCCGCGCGCCAGGGCCGGCTTCAGCATGTTGGAG
>CAYRWZ010000108.1:6480-7625 GCA_964428065.1 uncultured Comamonadaceae bacterium
TCGCCTTCGGCTGCGGTGATTTCCTGCAACACCGCCTTCAGCCGTTCTTCGAATTCGCCGCGGAACTTGGCCCCGGCGATCAGCGCGCCTAGGTCCAGCGCCATCAGCCGCTTGTTGCGCAGCGATTCCGGCACATCGCCCTTGATAATGCGCAACGCCAGCCCTTCGACAATGGCGGTTTTGCCCACGCCCGGCTCGCCGATCAGCACCGGGTTGTTCTTGGTCCGGCGCGACAGCACCTGAATAGTGCGGCGGATTTCCTCATCCCGGCCGATCACCGGGTCCAGCTTGCCCTCGGCGGCGGCAGCGGTCAGGTCGCGAGCATATTTCTTCAGCGCGTCATAGGCGTTTTCCGCCGTGGCGCTATCGGCCTTGCGGCCCTTGCGCACATCCTCGATAGCGGAATTCAGGCCCTGGGGCGTCACGCCCGCATCGGCCAGCGCCTTGGCGGCCGATGTTCCGCTGGCCAGGGCGATGGCCAGCAGCAGCCGTTCGGCGGTGACGAAACTATCGCCCGCCTTTTTGGCAATCTCCTGCGCCTGATCGAACAGCCGCGCGGTTTCCGGTGCCAGATACAGCTGCCCGGCGCCACTGCCTTCGACTTTCGGTTGACGCGCCAATTCCGCCTCGACCGTCTGCAACGCGCGGGCCGGATCGCCGCCCGCCTTGCGGATCAGCCCGGCCGCCAGGCCCTGCTCATCCTCCAGCAGAATTTTCAGAACATGGTCGGGCAGAAAGCGCTGATGGCCCGATCGTAGCGCCAGCCCCTGGGCCGATTGCACAAAACCGCGGGCGCGCTCGGTATAGCGTTCGAAATCCATGTGTCACCTCGTCTTGCCACCCCGAAACCGGCAGTGGGAGGATGCCGCACTGTGCCAGCATCTATGCCCCATATGGCAAAGCGCCGCGCACCCTGCAAGGGTACGCGGCGCTGAAGCCTGGGCCTTGATCTGGATCAGGGACGGTTGCACCCGCCCCGGCACGGATCAATCGGCATCATCGAGCGGCAGGGTTGCCTCGGTCTTGCGCGGGCGGCCACGGGGGCGGCCGGTTGAACTGGCCGGACGGAGCATGCGCTGCAATCCGTCATCCTCGCCCCCCAGGTCCGCAACCGGGGCCTTGTCGCTGGTGGCTTCCATTGCAGC
>CAYRWZ010000109.1:0-7599 GCA_964428065.1 uncultured Comamonadaceae bacterium
CCATGGCATCATTGCCATAGAGTGCCGATTGCGGCCCGCGCAGCACTTCGATCCGTTCGATATCGGCGGCCGCGACGGTGGCGAAATCGAACTCCCCCCCGGTCGCGGCGGCATCGTTCATGCGCACCCCGTCGATCAGCACCAGGGTTTGGCCGGAATCCGCACCGCGGATGCGCACGGCGCTGGTGGCCCCAAGTCCGCCATTGCGGGAGATGCTGAGGCCCGGCACTCGCTTCAGCAGGTCGATCAGCGAGGGCTGACCCAGCCGTTCGATTTCGGCCCGGTCGAGGATGGTGACACTGCTGCCCACTTGGCTGAGCGGCGTTTCCACCCGATTGGCGGTGACCACCACCGGGTCGAGCAACGTTTGGGCGGAACTGGGATAAGGATACAGCAAAGCCGCTGCCATCAGCAGCGGGCAGGATTTTACATGCCGCAAGGAACCCTCCGTCGGCAAAACACCACAATAACCGGCCACCCGCCGCTGGTTGCGGCGGTTCGGCCAGGTGGCGCAATCGCAAAAACGGATCGTCGCTTCCCGCCCAGGCGATGCCTATGCGAAAACGAATGGGCCGTCCCGTCGGTGCACCCCGCCCGGCGGTCGCGACGCGCGCGCGTTTGACGGCAGGTCTCCTGGCTTGTGCGTCATCGCCCGCTGGCCGCCTTCCCAGGGCGTGATCCGGTCTGGTTCAGACACGGCACCCCAGTGGCATAATGGCCGGGACTCGGCACTTACAGTTGCGGGGGCAGCCCCGGCATTGGCAGATCGCGATAGGCTGCGCACCGCCGCACCGGGTTCCCTTTTCATGCCGGCTCGTCACCGGCAACCGTCGCGGCGCAGGCTAGTGCCAACGTTGCCGCTCGTCAATGCGGCGTCCCAGGCGGGCATGTCGAAAACTTGTATAAAAATTTTGATTTCCATATTGGCCTGTACGACAAATCCGCTATGATTGCGGTGCTATTCCGCCGAACCACTATCCCTAGGGGGTTGTGCCATGCATGGAACCAATGAAGACAGCCGTTCGCGTCTGGCTCGGGAACTGTGGATGACCCTCAAGCGGGATCAGGAAGTCTCCAAACGGTCGGCCGTCGTCCGTCAGCAGATGGATGCCGCCGACCATTTCGAGCGGGAGGAAAACGCCTCCAGCAATCCGGTCGGTCCGGCGCAAATCTTGCGCGAGGGCGGCACCACCCCCTTGGCCGGGCATCAGAAGCGGGACAACCGGCGGTTTACCGATCCGGTCTTGCGCGTGATGATCGGGCGGGAAGGATTCGATACGGTCGATTGGTCGCTCGGCGGGTTGATGCTGGCCAATTATGTTGGCGATCTTCGCCCGCCGATGCGGTTGCAGATTGCCTTCTGCCTGCCGGTGCAGGGCGCGGCCTATTTCGCCGCCCAGGTTCGGGTCGTACGCCGGGATGACCGCAAGCGGCACCTGTCGCTGAAGTTCGAGCGGCTGGGCACCGGCGCGTTCGATTTCCTGTCCGGGCTACAACTGCAACAGGCCCGCACCCGCCGGCTTTAGGCCCGGCGGTTACAGCGCTCTCAGCCCGATCAGCACGCCGCTGCACAGCCACAGGCCGGCGGACAGTTTGGCCGTCACCTTGGCATAGTGATCGAAGGTATCGGCCAGAATGCCGGTGACGATGCGCCCGGCATGGTCTTCCGGCAGGTCGTGGCGCTTGCCCAGCAGGATCCACAATTCGGTCGCCCGATAGTCGCGGTGGGGCGCATGGCGGGCCATGACGTACAGGATGACTGCCAGCCCAGTGGTGCAGATGGCGGCCGTTTGCGCGGCTTTCCACGGTTCGGTCAGGAAGGCCGAAGCGGCGGTGACAATCGCCAGCGCGGCGAAGGCACAGGCGCGTTGCACCGATTGATGCGCCGCGCGTTTGATGCGTTCGATCCGATGCATCGCGCCTCCTGTCTCAGATCAGCCTGCCACCCCCGCACCGGATACCAGGCTGGGGGTCAGGCCATTCATGAACATCACCATGAAAAACACCCACCGAATGACATAGAGCCAAAACGCCGCCACCAAGGGCAAAAGCACCGGAACCACGAATTTCGGCGTGATCAGGTCCACCACCCGCAGCACGGGGTCGGTCAGGCGGCAGAAAAAGCGCCAGATATAGTTGGTGGAGGTTGGCGGCATGAACAGGCTGAGCAGAAAGCGCCCGAACAGGGTGTAGATCACCGCCGCCAGCACATAGTTCGGCAGGTGGAAGTACCAGTAGTCGAGGATGGGGTTGACTGTACCGTCCATGGGGGTCCTTCACGGGAATGCATCGCTCAAGGCCGGACAACTGGCCAGTTTTGCGTAAAGGGTTTGTGTAAAGGGTGTGCGTAAAAAAGGCCCGGAGCGAACCCCGGGCCATTCAGTTTAGGCTCGATCGGGCCCCGATGACCAGAGACACATCCCCGATCATCGGAATACCCGGTCGCAGTGTTTGGGCCAATCAGTGCCCCAGGCTATCAGTGCCCCAAGGCTATCAGTGACCCAGGCTATCAGTGACCCAGGGCCGCGCCCTTTTCCTTGTCCATCATCGGATCGCCCTTGGGGATGCGGATTTCGTCGATGAAATCCTGCATTTCCTTGGACGGCGCCGCAGTCAACAGGCTGACCACGATGGTGGTCAGGAAGGCGGCCGGGATACCGAACAAGCCGCAGGAGATGTTGCGGATATCCCACCACAGCGCCATGCCATAGAACTGGGTGCCGATCAGATAGAACAGGCAGACGCCGAACCCGGCCACCATACCGGCAACCGCGCCGGCCGCCGTGGTCCGCTTCCACCAGATCCCCAGCACCAGCGCCGGGAACAGCCCGGATGCGGCAATCGAGAAGGCCCAGGCGACCATCGCCAGGATGGTGCTTGGCTTCTGCGCCGCCACATAGGCCGCCAGGATCGCCACCAGGATCAGCAGCACGCGGGCGATAACCAGGCGCTTCTTGGTATCAGCCTTCGGGTCGATCATGCGGTAGTACACGTCATGGCTGAGCGCGTTGGCAATCGCCAGCAGCAGGCCGTCCGCAGTGGACAGAGCCGCCGCCAGACCACCCGCCATCACCAGACCGGCGATGACAAAGGGCAGGCCTGCAATTTCCGGGGTTGCCAGCACAATGACGTCCGGGTTCAGGGTCAGTTCCGCCACTTGCAGGATGCCGTCGTTATTGGCGTCCTTGATGGTGATCAGGCCGATCTTGCCCCAGGCCGCGACCCAGGCCGGCAGGTTGGCGATCTGCTGGCCGACCACGTTCTGATAGACTTCCAGCTTGGCGAAGGCGGCATAGGCCGGCGCCGTGAAATACAGCAGGAAGATGAACAGCAGCGACCAGCCGACCGACAGGCGGGCTTCACGCACCGACGGGGTGGTGAAGAAGCGCATCAGAACGTGCGGCAGGGCGGCGGTACCCAGCATCAGACAGAAGACCAGCGCGAAGAAGTTCTTCTGTTCCACCCAGCTGACCGCGCCGGTGGCGTCGGCGAACGGGGTGATGTGGTTCCGGACCACGCCGATGGTGCCTTCCAGCGCCGTCAGCTTTTCCAGGGCGGCGCCATAGGCGATCTGCGGGATCGGGTTGCCGGTGGTTTCCAGCGACATCATGACGACCGGGATCAGATAGGCCACGATCAGGATGATGTACTGCGCCACCTGGGTCCAGGTCACTGCGCGCATCCCGCCCAGCATGGAGCAGACCAGAATGCCCAGCAGGCCGACGAACACCGCAACCTCGAAGCTCATGTTCAGGAAGCGGGAGGCGATGATGCCGACGCCGTAGATCTGCGCCACCACATAGGTGAAGGAGGCAGCCATCAGCACCAGCACGCCGACCATGCGGGCGACGTTGTCATTGTACCGGGCACCCAGGAAGTCGGGCACCGTGTAGCAGCCGAACTTGCGCAGATAGGGGGCAAGCAGGATCGCGACCAGCACGTAACCGCCGGTCCAGCCCAGCACGAAGGCAAGACCGTTATAGCCGCCCAGATACAGCGTCCCCGCCATGCCGATGAAGCTGGCGGCGCTCATCCAGTCGGCGCCGGTGGCCATGCCGTTGTAGATTGCGGGGACCGAACGGCCCGCCACGTAATATTCCGACACTTGCGCAGTGCGCGAGATGATCCCGATCGCGGCATACACGCCGATGGTCAGGAACATGTAGAGATAGCCGATGGTGGCGTTGGAGACGCCCATCTGCTCCAGAATGCCCAGCACGATGACGAAGAAGGCAAAGCCCCCGGTGTACATCGCGTAGATCCGTCCAAGGTTGGACGTGAAATCCGATTTGGTCGCCATGCGGTGATCCTCCGGCTCAGTCTTCGGAAACGCCGCATTCTTCGTCGATCTGGTTCTGCTTGCGGGCATACCAGAAAATCATGACGACGAACGCGATGAGGGAGCCTTGCGCGGCGAAGTAGAAGCCGAGCGGGAACCCGATGATCCGAATGCCGTTCAGCGACGGCGCAAAGATGTGAATGACGAAGCTGAAGAAGAACCAAAGCGCCAGCACGATCAACATGAGCCGTCGGGTGCGATCCCAATGCTCCTGCGCTTTCGCGGCTGTGATTTTTGACGCGGACATATTTCTCTCCCCTGGTTGCGGCCGGAATGATTTTTGGAAAATCCGGTCCGTCTATGGGGCCCGTTGACCGAACCCTCACCATTCTGACACGGGCGTCCGCCACTGGGTTGAGCCGCCGTCATCCGTAAAGTTCCAGGCACCCCAAACCATGGCTTGACCCTTTGCCACGGTTGGATGCTAGCATTGAAAAAACAGCGCAACAATCCCGGATATTTGGCGAAACGACCGTGATATCATCGATATTTCAAAGGATTAGTCGGCGATTTAGGCCATCGCTGGTCCAGGATTGGGCGCATTTGTCGCAGCGACTGTTGCCGTCGGTCGCCTTGATTGCCCAGAAAACCACCATCGAATATTGCCGGGTCAAGGCCGGGCCGGCCTGGCGCAAGCTGTTCAACGAGGCGGAGTTTCAGGACGCGCTGCAGGCCAGTCTGGCTGCGGCCTGGGGCTATGTGCTGGACGATCTTCTGACGGTTCTGGCCACCGCCCTGGCCCGCGTACAGGCGGCGACCGGTGCCGCGCCGGACCGCCAGGGTGCCGTGCGGGACGCGGTGCTGGATGCCGTGGTCGCGATGCGGCAGGCGATGGCCGCCCAGGCGCCGGACGTAGTGCGGCCGGTTGCCCTGTCGGATGAGGCCGCCTTCCGCGCCCGGCTGGCCGATGCGATTACCGCCGATGCCAGCGCGACCGACATCGCGGCCACATCGGGCAAGCTGATCTATAAGGCCCTGCCGCTGCACCGCGATTTCGTTCGCTATGACCGGGAGGTGGTGGTCAACCATATCCGCTTCACCATGCTGGGCGAATGGGAACGGGTTTTGCCGTCGCTCGATTGTGCATCCTTGGTGTCCGGGATCGGCCGGGCCGCCCCGGTGCAATAGCCGCGATGGCCGCTGAGCCTGGATCGCAGCCCGCCCGGTTCTGGGGGCGGTGGCTTCATCCCCGGGCCCTGTTGCCGGCTTCCCGCCAGGAACGGCGGGTGCTGGTGGCGGCGTCGGTCGGCACGGTGTTCGAATGGTATGATTTCTTCCTCTACGGCTCGCTGGCCGTGTTCTTCGGTCAGCTGTTTTTCCCCAGCGGCAACCCCAGTGCGGCCTTGCTGGCCAGCCTGGCCACCTTCGGCGCGGGCTTTGCCGTCCGCCCGTTCGGCGCGCTGGTGTTCGGCCGCCTGGGCGATCTGGTCGGGCGCAAATACACATTTCTGCTGACCATCACCGTGATGGGCGTTTCCACCGCGCTGGTCGGCCTGATGCCGACCTATGACCAGATCGGCATCTGGGCGCCGATCCTGCTCGTGCTGCTGCGGCTGGCCCAGGGGCTGGCGATCGGCGGGGAATATGGCGGCGCGGCGATCTATGTTGCCGAACATGCGCCCAAGTCGGCGCGCGGCTTCCAGACCAGCTGGATCCAGACCACCGCCACCCTGGGCTTTTTATTGTCGCTGCTGGTGATTTTGGCCTGTCGCCTCGCCCTCAGCCCGCGGGATTTCGAGGAGTGGGGCTGGCGATTGCCGTTCCTTCTGTCGGTCGTGCTGCTGGCGATTTCGATCTATGTCCGGATGCGGCTGAAGGAAACCCCGCTGTTCCAGACCCTGCGCCAGAAGGGGAAGCTCTCGCGCTCCCCGGTGCGGGAGGCCTTCACCACCTGGGCCAACCTGAAATGGGTGCTGGTTGCGCTGTTCGGCGCGACGGCGGCGCAAAGCGTGGTCTGGTACACGGGTCAGTTCTACGCCTTCTATTTTCTGCTCGATACGCTGCGGGTGGATTTCCAGAACGCCTCGATCCTGATGGGGGCGGCACTGCTGCTTGGCAGTCCCTTGTTCCTGGTGGCGGGGGCGCTGTCCGACCGGATCGGGCGCAAACCTGTGATCCTGGCCGGGGCGCTTTTGATGGCGTTGACGGTTTTTCCGGTTTTTCAGGGGCTGACCGAAGCGGTGAACCCCCGGCTGGCCGAGGCCACCCGCACCAAGCCGGTCACCGTCATCGCCCCGGCCGGGCAATGCAGCCTGCGGGTGCTGGCCGCGCCGGGCAGCGATTGCGACTGGGTGCGCGATTTCCTGTCGCGCGCCGGGGTCGGCTATGATCTGCGTTTCGATCCGGCGGTGCCCCATGTGCAGGTGCTGATCGGCCAGGTGCGCGTGACCCGATTGGACGAAATCGGCCTCGGCAGCTTTCTGGCGCAATCGGGCTATCCCACCCGCGCCGACCCGGCAGAGATTGACCGGCCGCGCGCCATTGCGCTGCTGACCCTGCTGATCGCCTATGTCGCCCTGGTCTATGGCCCGATTGCCGCCCTGCTGGTGGAACTGTTCCCGACGCGCATCCGCTATAGCGCGGTTTCGCTGCCCTATCATATCGGCAATGGCTGGTTCGGCGGCTTTCTGCCGGTCGTCGCCTTCGCCCTGGTGGTGCAGACCGGCAACCCCTATGCCGGTCTGTGGTATCCGGTGCTGGTGGCCGTGGCCTCGGCCCTGATCGGGCTTGCGCTGCTGCCGGAAACCCGGCAGCGGGATTTGTAATCCGCCGGTTGCTGCGCTATAGGAACGGGCGAGTTTTGGGGCGGCTTGACCCCCGCCGATCTGCATGAAGGAACGACGATGGCGTCCTACCAGTACGTCTATGTGATGAAGGGCCTGACCAAGATTTATCCGGGCGGCAAGAAGGTGCTGGAGAATATCTGGCTCAGCTTCCTGCCGGGGGCGAAGATCGGCGTGATCGGCCCGAACGGGGCGGGTAAATCGACCCTGATGAAGATCATGGCCGGGCTGGACAAGGAATTCGGCGGCGAAGCCTGGGCGGCCGAAGGCGCCAAGGTCGGCTATCTGTCGCAGGAACCGCAGTTGGATCCGGCCAAGGACGTGCTGGGCAATGTGATGGACGGCGTGAAAGAGGTGAAGGCGCTGATGGAGCGGTTCGACGCCGTTTCCGCCCGCTTCGCCGACCATGAGGACTCGGTCGAAGGTGACGGTCTCGCCCGCCGCGGCCTCGCCGCCCTTGTGGAGGTCGATCAGGAT
>CAYRWZ010000110.1:0-7293 GCA_964428065.1 uncultured Comamonadaceae bacterium
ATTCTCCTTCGAGACTCTCTACTTCTCAGCGCACTGGTTTTGCGGGGGGATTACCTAATCATCCACCTTTTCCACCTTGTCCAGCCCGTCCTTGAAGCCCAGATTGTCGAAATACTGGTACTTGCCGCCATTCACCTTGTTATAGGGATGATCGGTCTTCCACTGCCGTTCGATCGAAAAAATCACGTCGTCGGCGGTCATGCCGCGCGTCGGCTTGAAATACGGCGTGGTGTGGAACTTCACGTTCTTGCGCAGATAGAAGGTATAAACCTTGCCATCTTCCGAGACCGTGTACCGTTCCGCCAGGCTGTTGACCAGATTGGTCGTGCCACGTTCGAAATCGACCAGGCGGTTATAGATGGTTTCGGCCGCGGCGGTGCTGGTGGTCCCGGCAGTGGATTGTGCGGGGCTGAAGCTTTCCGGGCTGCCTTCAGAGCAAAAAACCAAGGTTTTGGATTGGGCCGCGCCTGCCATCATCATGGCAGCCAAAGACCCGAGCGCGATTGCGCCAAATGTTTTTTTCACGTCGGTCCCCCAATTATCAAGGAAGCAAGCCCAGTTGGATAGGTTCGTATAAATGCCTATTTCTCGTAGGGCTATTTCGATTCTTAGAACAAACTTTGCCCTATTTCCAACCCGGAAACAGGCTGTCACACAATTATTTCTGCGGTGCAGTGCAGAAAATTCTGTTCGCATCCGCAAGAGGGTGGCGGTTTTGCTATTGTCGATCAAAGGGTCTTTTCTTTCCTGCGGCCGCGGGGTAGAGCGATGAATGCCCCACTGTTCCCTTCGTCTTTTCCTTTTTCTTACAGGCAGGCCCCATGTCGGCATTCACTGCATCCTCCACCCCCAATCCCATCCTGGTTGAGGTGACGCGCGGCCCGCTGGTGGAAAGCGTGCATCGCGGCTCTGCCGTTGCCATGCGTGCCAATGGAGAGTGCGTCGCCGTCTGGGGCGATGCCGATCTGGTCACCTATCCCCGCTCTGCCAACAAGCCGTTGCAGGCGCTGCCGCTGCTGGAAACCGGCGCGGCGACGGCCTTCGGCCTGGGGGCGGCGGAAATTGCGCTGGCCTGTTCGTCCCATTGGGGTGAGGACCGCCATGTCGTCACCGTGCGCGCCTGGCTGAAGCGCATCGGTCTGACCGAGGCAGCGCTGGAGTGCGGCGCGCACTGGCCGTATGCCGAGGCGGCGATGCTGGCCCTCGCTCGCAGCGGGGGGGAGCCCACCGCCGCCCACAATAACTGTTCCGGCAAGCATACCGGCTTTCTGACCACGGCGGTGCATCTGAAGGAAGATCCGCGCGGCTATGTCGCCTGGGATCATCCGGTGCAGCGCCGGATCACCGCCACCCTGTCCGAAATGTACGGCGTCGATTGCGCGGCCAGCCCCTGGGGCGTCGATGGCTGCGGTATTCCGACCATTGCGGTGCCGCTGAAAAATCTGGCGCTGGGCATGGCCCGGCTGGCCGATCCGGTGGGTCAGGGCACTGTGCGGGCAGAATCCTGCCGGGCGATCGTCTCGGCCATGGCCGTGGAGCCGTTCATGGTGTCGGGCACCGGGCAATACACCACCGATGTGATGGTGGCGATCGGCGATGTGGTGGTGGTCAAGATCGGCGCCGAAGGGGTGTTTACGGCTGCCTTGCGCAAGCATGGCATCGGCGTTGCGATCAAGGTGGATGATGGCGCGGCGCGCGGGGCGGAACTGGCCCTGGGCGGGGTTCTGCGGGCGCTGGGCGTGATGACGCCCGAAACCGATGCCGCGATTCAGCGCCTGCTCTCCGTGCCGATCCGAAACCGGGCCGGGCTGACGGTGGGCGAATTGCGACCGACGGCCCTGACGCCGGCTGGGATCGGTGCCCCCATTCGGTTCTAGATCCGGCCGTTTCTAGATCCGGGTGTCGAGATCGCGCACGGTTGCCAGCGCATGGCGCAGGGCCGCACGGTCCCGGCGCGACAGGGCGGCAATCTCCACCAGGGTTGAGAGTGGACGGCCCGCATCATCGTCGCACAGCTGCTGATTGAGGATCAGCCGCGCGAACAACTCGTGCGCATCGTCCTGCGCCCGCCGATCGCCGTCCGGCAGGTGCCCTTCCGCCGCCAGCCCGGCACGGCGTTCGCGCGATCCGGTGGCCGTGATGCCGTGGCGCAGCGCCTGCACCCGCGCCAGCGTCACCAGCGGCAAGGTGCCGTGCAGTTTCAAGTCCAGCCGGCCGCCTTCGGTGCGAAACCCGCCGAAAAATCCCAGCGCGCTGCCCCGATCCTCCAGATCGTGCGCCAGCATGCGCAACAGCGACGGCGCGCGCCGTACCGTTGCCAGCGCCATGGCCCGCAACCGTTCCGCCAGGGCCGTATCCCCCGCCACCGGCTTCAGATCGAAGAAGATATCGGCGGCCAGCAGGTTTTCCCCGTCCGGCGCCTGGGCCCAGCGGTCGATCCGGTTCTGCCAACCGATCACTGTGTGCCGCCAGTCCGGCGTCTTGGCCATCACCCCGCCCTTGCAGAAGGGCAGGCCGGCATGGTCCAGACTGGCGTTCATCCGTTCGGCCATGGCGGCAAACCAGGCATCGTCGGCGTCGCTGCCGGCATGGATCAGCGCATTGTCCTGATCGGGGATCAGCAGCGATTCGCCCCGTCCGCCCGACCCCAGAATCAGGGCTGCCCAGGGCGCGGGCGGCGGGCCGCGATCCCGCGCCGTCGCTTCGGCCGCCAGTTCGGCTGCGCGTCCGGTCATGGCGGCGGCGACATCGGCGATGACGGCGGCCACATCCAGTGCCGCTATGCCATCCAACAGCAGCGCGCGCGCCAGCCGCGGCACCAGGCGCCAGGCATGGCGCAGCCCGTCGGCATCGGTGGCGACGGCGACATGATCGCCGATCACCAGCGCTTCCCCGGCCCGCAGCCGCAAAAGATTGCGGATCGATACCATGCCGACCGGGCGGCCCGCGCCATCCACCGCAACCAGATGGCGGATGCGCAGCCGGTCCATGCGGGCGATCGCCACATAGGCGAAGGCCGCCGCCGGAACCGTGACCACATGGCGGGTCATCGCTTCGGCCACCGGCTGGTCCAGCGCGCCCGGACCATGGGCGGCAAGCTGGCGCATCATATCCCGTTCCGTGACGATGCCCAGCAGCCGGTCCGCCGCATCCATCACCAGCAGGGCAGAAACATCGTGGGCGCGCAGCTGGCGGATGGTGGCCAGCAAGCTGGTATCGGGCAGCACCGATTGCACTGGGCTGCGCATCACCTGCGCCACCCGGTGGCGATAGGGAAAACTGTCCAGCCGGTGCAGGGCGGTCGGGTCGCGCGGGGTTTCGGTCATCGGCCGTCCTCCTTGCCAATCGGCTGCGGCACCAGCCACCCGGCTGCGCGCATCTGGGCCAGCATCTGCCCCACCTGGGCGGTGTGCGCGGTTTGCAGGACCAGCAGATCGGCCCAGGTGGCAATGCCCTTGGTCGCGGCGGCTTCCCGCAGCAAGGCCGCCAGCAGGTCGGCGCTGACCAGACTGTCGCCCAGGGCGGTATGCCGTCCGCGCGGATCGACCGACAGGGCGCGCGCCAGCGCCTCCATCCCCTCGTCCCGATAGCCAAGCGCGGCCGCCAGCAGGCGGGCGTCCAGCAGCGGCGGATCGGGCCAGGGCAGGCCGTGCCGCGCCGCTTCCGCTTTCAGGATCGCGGCATCGAAGCCGATATTGTAGCCTGCCAGCACTGTCCGGCTGAGCAGCGCCAGCGTTTCGGGCATCGCCTCGGCAAATCCGGGCGCATCGGCGACCATGGCATCGGAAATCCCGTGGATGGCGGTGCTGGCGGCGGATATCGGACGGCCGGGGGCGATCAGCAGGTCCAGCGGGGCCTCGATAAAGATCCGCTGCCCGCGCATCCGCACCGCGCCGACCGAAACCACCTGATCCTGCTGCGGATCAAGCCCGGTGGTTTCTACATCGAGCACCAGGAGGTCGAGTGTATTGAGCGGGGTGACGGCGGTCGCTGGCTCGGCTGCCGGCAGGGCAGCCATGCCGCCGCTATCGGTGTGCAGGGCCAGCAGTTCCGGCGCGTGGGAGGGTTGCAGCGTCAGCAGCACCGTATCGGCATCCAGCAGGGCCAGCCATAAACGCAGGTCATCGCCCGCCAGGGTGGCGGCATCGATCGCCACCGGCTCCCCTTCACCCGCCGCATCGATGGCCGGGCCCAGCTGATCGCGGCGGAACACGTCGAACAGGCTACTGCCCGCCGCCAGCGCCGCGCCGCCGAACACGCGCCGCGCCGCCTCGTTCACCAGCAGCACCCGGCCGTTCAGGTTCACCATCAGCACCGGCTCCGGCACGGCGCCAATGGCGCGCCGCAGCCGGTCGGCCGCCGCCGTCCGCGCTTGCAAGGCAGCATCGCGGCAATCCAGCAGCAGATTGGACAGTGGCATATCGCCCCGTCGTGCGGCCAGAGGGCGCGGCAGCGGAGTGGTGCCATGGCGGGCCAGCCAGGTCAGCTGCACTTCCAGCAGATGCAGGGTCAGCATCAACACCTGCCGCCGCCGGACCAGGTCCAGCACCGCCGCCGCCCCGATCAGCGCCGGGACCGCCAGCCAGCCGGGCGACAGCGCTGGATAGCGCGGCAGGGCCAGCGCCAGAGCCGCCATCAACACCAGCGCCAGCATCAACAGCCCGACCGGAATCGAAAGTCCGGCGGCAATCTGCCGGGGGTGACCAGAGTGGGGATCGCCTGATCTGCTGTGGGCGGATTTGGCCGGCTCGCTCATGCTTTTGCCTCAGGTCCCCATCATGCTTCTGCCCGATTCGGATCGCAAATCCGTCATGGATCATCGGTACAACAGCGCCGGACCGGGATGAACAGGATACAGGCCGGCGCGGCTACCGTCAGCATGGCGTACCGACGCAGCACCGCCGGTTTAGGGGGGAGACGAAGATCGTGAAGCAGACAATTCTGTTGGTTATGCCCAATCTGGATGAATGGCAGGTGTGGGAGAACGGCCAGGATCGGCCGGAAGCCAGTTTCGACGCCCGGGAAGATGCGATTGAATGGGCCTGCCGGGTCGCCCAGCGGTTGATGCCGTGCGCGGTCCGCGTGCACGACTATGACACCAATGCAGTCCAGCAATTTTATTTCGCCCAAGCGGCTGCTGCGTAAACAATCCACCCATATAGGGCAGTATAATTGTCCTATTCTTGAGGGGTGCAATTTCGCACTGGAAAGCGGCGCGCCGGTCCTGTACCCGTGACGGTAGGCAATTGCCATCAAAGGCCGAAAACGGCCTGCCGTCTTCTGGGAGGAACCGTTCTGTGAGCATCGACTGGACGCGCCAATTCGCCCCGCGCGCAATCAAGCTGACCGCTTCTGAAATCCGCGAATTGCTGAAGTTGCTCAATCAGCCCGATATCATTTCCTTCGCGGGCGGGATTCCGGAACCGGCGATGTTCCCCTATGACCGCATTGCCAAGGCGTTTCAGGACATCATGACCGACCCCAAGCGCCGGGGCGAGGCGATGCAATATTCGATCAGCGAGGGCTATCGCCCGCTGCGTCAGGTGATTGTCGAGTATCTGGCGCGCTATCAGGTGGCAACCCACGCCGATAACGTGATGATCACCAACGGCTCGCAGCAGGGGCTGGAGTTTCTGGGCAAGCTGTTCATCAATCCGGGCGACCGGGTGGTGGTGACGCGCCCGGCCTATCTGGGCGCGCTTCAAGCGTTCAGCCTGTTCGAGCCGACCTATGTCACGGTCCCCTTGACCGAGGACGGGATCGACCTTGTGGCGCTGGAAGCCGAGTTCCGCCAGGGGGCGAAGTTCCTCTACGTCACCCCGGATTTTGGCAATCCCAGCGGCGTGACCGTGCCGCTCGACCAGCGCCACAAGATGCTCGATCTCGCCTATCAATATGGCATCCCGATCATCGAGGATCAGGCCTATGACCAGCTGCGCTATTCGGGCGAATGGGTGCCCAGCCTGCTGTCGCTCGATTGCCAGCGCCTCAACCAATCCTCCCCGCTGGCGGAGCCGACGGCGGCAGGTGCGGTGATCTATACCGGCACTTTCTCCAAATCCATCGCCCCGGCGTTCCGCATCGGCTGGATCGCCGCGCCGTCGCCGGTGATCCAGAAACTGGTGCTGATCAAGCAGGCAAGCGACCTGCATGTGCCGACCATCAACCAGATGGTGATGGCCGATGTGGTGCCGGACATCATGCAGAGCCACGGCGATGCCCTGCGCAAAACCTATGGCGCGCGGCGCGATGCCATGCTGGCGGCGCTGGATCGCTATATGCCGCCCGGCCTGGACTGGACCCGGCCCGACGGCGGCATGTTCGTGTGGATCACCCTGCCCAACGGGCTGGACGGCGCGGCGGTGCTGGAACGCGCGATCCATCAGGAACGGGTAGCCTTCGTCCCCGGCGCGGCCTTCTAC
The DNA here is from genome assembly GCA_964428065.1 of uncultured Comamonadaceae bacterium. Lineage (GTDB taxonomy): Bacteria > Pseudomonadota > Alphaproteobacteria > Elsterales > Elsteraceae > CAYRWZ01. The sequence continues at coordinate 6,423 of CAYRWZ010000110.1, forward strand.
ACCGACCGGTCCGGCCGCAACACCATCCGCCTCAGCTTCTCCGCCGTCCCGCCGGAAAAGATCGAAGAAGGCGTCAAGCGCCTGGGCCGCCTGCTGACCGGGATGGTTCAGCAGTAGCAACCAGGGTTCAGCCAAACAAAAACCCCCTCCGATGCTGCATCGGAGGGGGTTTTTTTCTGTGCCCCGGTTATTCCGCAGCGGCGGCGGGGGCCTCGGGTTTCCAGCGCAGCACCGGCTTGCGGGCGGCCTGGGTTTCGTCCAGGCGGCGGCGCGGGGTCAGGCGCGGCGCGGCGTGGAATTCCGCTGCCGCCGTGCCCGATTTTGCCCGCTGGGCCAGCGATCGCAGAGCGCCGATGAACAGGTCCAGGCTGGCCTTGTCCTCGGTCTCGGTCGGCTCCACCAGCAATGCGCCATGCACGACCAGCGGGAAGTACATGGTCATCGGGTGATAGCCTTCGTCGATCAGCGCCTTGGCAAAATCCAGGGTGCTGATGCCGGTGCCGTCCAGGAACGTGTCGTCGAACAGGGCTTCGTGCATGCACGGCCCTTCGAATGGCGCGGACAGGACATCCTTCAGGCTGGCCAGCACGTAATTGGCGTTCAGCACCGCATCGCTCGCCACCTGCCACAGCCCATCGGCGCCGTGGCTCAACATATAGGCCAGCGCGCGGACGCACATGCCCATCTGGCCGTGGAACGCCTTGAGACGCCCGAAGGACTGGGCGGCCTCGCCCTCTGCCTGCTCCAGCAGCATCGGCTGGCCGTCGCGCAGGACGATCCAGGGCAGCGGTGCATAGGCGGCCAGACGGTCGGACAGCACCACCGGGCCAGAGCCGGGGCCGCCGCCGCCATGGGGGGTGGAGAAGGTCTT
>CAYRWZ010000111.1:0-6899 GCA_964428065.1 uncultured Comamonadaceae bacterium
CACTGCGCCGCCCCTGCTGACGGTGGAGGCGCTACGGGTCTGGTTCCCGATCCGGCGCGGGTTTTTGCGCCGCACGGTCGGGCATATCAAGGCTGTAGAGGATGTGTCTTTCACCCTGCGCGCCGGTGAAACCCTGGGAGTGGTGGGGGAAAGCGGCAGTGGCAAAAGCACCATCGGGCTGGCCCTGCTGCGCTTGCTGGATTGCAGCGCGGGAACCATCCGTTTCGATGGTGCGGCGATGGTGCAGGATGGCCGCCCGGCACAGTCCGCCAGCGCCTTGCGGGCGTTGCGCCGCCATCTCCAGATCGTGTTTCAGGATCCGTTCGGCTCCCTCAGCCCCCGCCTGTCGGTGGCGGAAATCGTTGGCGAAGGGCTGTCGGTGCATTTCCCCGGCCTGTCTGCCGCTGAACAGGATGCGGCGATTATCGGCGCCTTGGCCGATGTCGGGCTGGACCCGGCCGCGCGCCATCGCTATCCGCACGAATTTTCCGGCGGGCAGCGTCAGCGCATTGCGATTGCCCGCGCGCTGGTGCTGAAGCCCCGCCTGCTGGTGCTGGATGAGCCGACATCGGCACTCGACCGGTCCATCCAGGCGCATCTGATTGATCTGCTGCGCGATCTTCAGGCGCGCCTTGGCCTGGCTTATCTGTTCATCAGTCACGATCTGGCCGTGGTGCGGGCCATGAGCCACCGGGTGATGGTGCTGCGCCACGGGCAGGTGGTGGAAGCCGGGCCGACCAATCAGGTCCTTGCCACCCCGACCAGCGACTATACCCGCGCCCTGCTGGCTGCCAGCCTGGTTCCATCGACTGCTGTCTAAATTCGGCGGGACTGCCGCCCTATCTGTGACTTTTCACGGACCGGGCGCGGAATCGTCACGCCGCCGTCATATCCCCATGGTACCTATACCGCATTGCAGCATTTCTGTTGGGGGCGATGATGCACGGGTTAAAGTCTCAGGGGGTCAAAACGCTGCTGACACTGGTTCGGCAGGTGGCCGCGCAGATGCGTCACCAGTCCGACAAGCGGCGGTTTCAGAACTGGCACCGCGCCCGCCACACCCGCCGGCAGGCCGCATAGTTCTGCAAATGGTTTCAGTATAAAATACACACTAGTAGATTTGGGCTGATTGGATCCCGCAGGGCGAACCTGCGGGATCTTTCTGTTTTCAGACCGCTTGGCCGGCTGGCACCAAGGGCCAGCGCAACGCGCCGGAAGCGAGCAAAACCCATGCGAGAATCAGCGGTTGCAGGAACGGCCGCCAGACATAATAGCCGGTACCGAACGGCAGCCTTTCGACCGTTGACCCAGTTGCAGCGACATGCCCATTGGCGATCACCATCACCGACAGCAGCATGGCAAGCCCAAGCCCCGCCAGCGGCCGCAGATCGGGCAGGCGCAGCGCCTGCCACGCCCGCAAGGGCAGCAGCAAGGCCACCCCGCCCAGCAGTTCCAGCGCCCCCGAAACCTGCACCAGCAGTGCGCCGTTGGTGGCAAGATAAGGCGGGATCATCGGCAGATAGCGGGTGTCCAGCGCCACGAAGTGATCCACCCCGGTGAAGACGAAGGCCGCCCCCGCACCGTGCCGCAGCGCCATGCGCCAGTCGCGCCGAACCTGCTGCGTTTGGCCGAAAAGGGCTTGCGGCAGGTAAGCCAGGGCGGCAAAGGCCGCCATCATCAACAGAAAGCTCATCGATCCCCCTTAAACCTGACACTGTCTAATTATGCGAGGGCGCGGTCCCATGCAAGGCTGGATTTCGGTTGAGGGTCAGGTTTCCCGTTCCATGCGGCGCACGATATGGTCGCGCAGGCGCTGGGCCGGACGGCTGATCGACCGGGCCTCCAGCAGGGCGATTTCGGTATCGCTCAGGTCGGGCAGGCGGTCGCCGGTATCGAGGATCGCCAGATCGCGCGGGGCCATTTCCTTGGGCAGCACCGCGACACCCAGCCCGGCCCGCACCGCCGCCAGCGCCCCGGCCAGCGAGGCGCAGCTATAGGCGACGCGCCAGCTTCGACCCGCCCGATCCAGCGCCTGGGTCGCGCGTTTGCGATAGACGCAGGGCGGGGGGGAGGCAACCAAGGCCAGCGGTTGACCCGGCGGCGGCAAGGCCTCCCCCGACCGGGCGACCCACACCAGCGGTTCGCGCCAGACCCGCAACCCTTCCTCCAGCCCGGACGGCTCGCGCTTCAGCAGCACCAGATCGAACGATCCCCGGCGGAATCCGTCCAGCAGGGTCAGGGTCAGATCGCAGGTCACTTCCAGCGCCACGCCGGGATGGGCATGGGAAAAATCGGCCAGAATGTCCGGCAGGTGCGTGGTGGCGAAATCCTCCGGTGTCCCCAGGCGGACCGTGCCGACCAGCGGATCGCGGCCGACGCTGGCTTCCAGTTCCTCGGCCAGCGATAACATCCGCCGGGCATGCACCAGCACGGTTTCGCCATCGGGGGTCAGGCGCACCAGCTGTGGGCTGCGCTCCAGCAGGGTTTTGCCCAGGCGCTGCTCCAGCTTGCGGATCTGCTCGCTGATGGTGGATTGGCTGCGCCCCAGCCGCGTCGCCGCGCGGGAGAAGCTGTGGGCGTCGGCAACGGCGACAAAGCTGGCCAGCAGGTCCAAGTCCGGCATGTTCGGTTTTTCCGATGATTGGTTTTTGAACAATCGATTTCCCCGAAGATGGGGGTTCGGGCATGGTCTGTCCAGACCGGCGGGCCATTCCCGCCTTCGATTTTCAGGAAGGACTGCATCATGACCGGCGTCTTGACCCACCCGACCAACGCCCCGGTAACCCGCACGGCCCCCAGCGTTGCGATTGCGCGCGGCGACGGCATCGGCCCCGAGATCATGGATGCCGCGCTGCGCATCATGGAAGCAGCTGGCGCCCAGTTCGTTCTGCGTGAAGTTGCGCTGGGCGAAAGCGTCTATCGCCAGGGCCATTCCGCCGGGATCGCGCCCGATAGCTGGGACGTGCTGCGGTCGGCCCAGGCGATCTTCAAAGCGCCGATCACCACGCCCAGCGGCGGCGGCTTCAAAAGCCTGAACGTCACCCTGCGCAAGACCCTGGGCCTTTACGCCAATATCCGGCCGTGCCAGTCGCTGGCCCCGGTGGTGCCAGGCGCGCATCCGGGCATGGATCTGGTGATCGTGCGCGAAAATGAGGAAGATCTGTATGCCGGGATCGAACACCGGCAGACCCGCGATGTCGTGCAGTGCCTGAAGCTGATCACCCGGCCCGGCTGCGAGAAGATCTCCCGTTATGCCTTCGACTATGCCCGGCAGACCGGTCGGCGCAAGGTCACCTGCATGACCAAGGACAACATCATGAAGCTGACCGACGGCCTGTTCCGTCGGGTGTTCGAGGAGGTGGCCGCCGAGTATCCGGAAATCGAGATCGACCATAAGATCATCGATATCTGCGCGGCGCTGATCGCAACCGATCCCAACCGGTTCGATGTGGTGCTGGCCCCCAATCTGTACGGCGATATCCTGTCCGATATTGCTGCCCAGGTTACCGGATCGGTCGGGCTGGCAGGGTCGGCCAATATCGGCACCCATGGCGCCATGTTCGAGGCGATCCACGGTTCCGCGCCCGATATTGCCGGGCAGGACATCGCCAACCCGTCGGGGCTACTGATGGCGGGCTGCATGATGCTGGCGCATCTGGGCCAGGGGGCCGTGGCGACGCGCATCCACAAGGCCTGGGCGCTGACCCTGGAAGCAGGCCTGTTGACCGCCGATCTGGCCGGGCCGGATGCCGCCCGCAAACCGCTGGGCACCCAGGCCTTCGCCGATGCCGTGATCGAGCGGCTGTCCGATGCCTCCGCCCCCCGGCATCTGACCATCCCGGCCTATGGCGGCGACAGTGCGCCGGTTGCGGCACCGCAGGCGAAGGCGGCCATGCCGGTTGTCGTTCAGGCTGCTGCAACCGCCGCTCCCGCCCCGCAGCGCAGCCTGGATGGGGTCGATGTGTTCCTGTGTGCCGATCTGAATGGCGAGACACCCGCCGATGGCGCGGCCCGGCTGGCGCGGATCGATGCCATGGCCGAGACGATCCTGCAGCTGGTGGCCCCGCTGGGCTGGACCCTGGGGCTGGTCACCAACCGGGGGGTCAAGGTGTGGCCGCAGGGCCTTCCGGAAACCGATTGCACCGATCACTGGCGCTGCCGGTTCCGCCCGCTGGTGCCCGGCGGGGCCAACCGGTCGATGATCTGGGGCCTGCTGAAGGTGCTGGGCGAAGCCGGGTTCGACCCGATCAAGACCGAAAACCTGTACAGCTTCGACGGGGTGCGCGGCTACAGCCAGGGTCAGGGCGAGTAAGCGTCATCCCGTAAAAAAACAATCCGGGGCGAGTGATCGCCCCGGATTTCTTTTGTCAGCGCTGCGTTGATTAGATCGAGCGATAGGCCGCCGCCTTGCGCATATCGACCCTGCCCTGCGCCTCGCCGGCCGAGAGGTCCAGCGCCGTGCGGTCCTGTTCCTTCCGGCGCTTGGCATCCTCCCGCGCGGTGGGATCGGCGCTCGCCTGTTCCTCCGCATTTTCGTCGCTGCCGAACGCATCGGACGGGTTGGCGGTGTCCAGCGCGGCCAGGGCCAGCATGGTCAACAGATTGATGTGATGCGGCGCATCGGCCACGATGCTGCTGTCGCCAGCGCCACTAGTGCCGCTGCCGCCGGGCGTTGCGGTACCGGGCGTGCCGACGCGCGGCCCCAGCTTGGCGGCGAAATTGGTCGGGCCGGGCCGGGATGCGGCGCCCCAGCTGCCGCCAACGCCATCACCCAGGCCCCCACTCAGGCCGGCAAACATGTCTTCCTTGCGCTCGATCGAGCGGGAGAACAGCTTGAACACCTCTGCGACGCTGCGCGGCTTCCCGGTTTCCTTGTCATAGAAGACCGACTTGTTCGACGCCGCCGCGTCAGGCAACAGATGGGCGGCGGGCAGATTGCCGTTGCGGTCAATCGCCGCCATGAAGCGCGTTGCCCCGCCTGCGCCCAGGAAATGGGCCAGGTACAGCTCCGTCGAGCCGACCTTGCGGCCGAGCGAGCGTTCCAGCGTTTCCTTATTGTCGAGGGCGAATTCCGCGCCCAGCACGGCGGACACTTTGGGATCCTTGCGTAGATCCAGAATCTGCCGCTTCATCGCCGGGTCTGCCACACTGTAGCGGCCATTGCCATCCAGCTTGATCTGATCGGCATACTGGGCCAGACCATGCTTGCCGCCATGGTCCTTGACCATTTTCATCCAGGTCGAATCGATGAACTGATACAGGCCGGTCGCGCTGGAGGTCGAGGCCTTGGCATCGGCCTGGAAGCTGCTTTCCTGCGCTGCCTGGGCCATCAGATAGGCGAAATCCACGCCGGTGCGCTTGCTGGCATGCTTGATGCTGGCGATCACATCCTTGTCGATGGAATAGCCGCCAACCTTCTGGCTGCGCGCGTCGGCTGCGGTCTTGGCTGTTCCGGCCAGGGTCGATTTCGCAAGCGTCATGGGGCACCGCGTGGGGAAAACGGACTGAAGGCCCAAAAACCTTCAGCCGTCACTATAACCGAGAGTCCCAAGCCCCTGCTATGGGCAATATTTTCCGCCTTGTATGACTATTTGCGGTCGGACTCGGGCGTCTAGCTGCCCGCTTTGTCCACCCCCTTATCCCGTTGCGGATCGCGCAGGGCGGCGGCTTTTTCATGTTCGGGAGTTTCCTGCCGGGCGGCGATGATGCCCCGGCGGATGGCGCGGGTGCGGGTGAACTTGTCTTCCAGCGTCTTACCGTCGCCCACGCGGATCGCACGCGCCAGGATGGCGATATCCTCGTACAGCCGCCCCAGCATTTCCAACACGGCTTCGCGGTTGTTCAGGAACACATCGCGCCACATCACCGGGTCCGATGCGGCGATCCGGGTAAAATCGCGGAAGCCGCCGGCGGAAAACTTCACCACCTCGTGCTGCATATGGTCTTCCAGGTCGGTCGCCGTACCGACGATGGTATAGGCGATCAGATGCGGCAGGTGCGAGGTGATCGCCAGCACCCGGTCGTGATAGTCGGGACTCATCACGGCCACCTTGCTGCCAGCCCCTTCCCAGAAGGCTTTCAGCCGTTCGACTTCCGGTGCGTCATGGGCGGTGCCGTCCATCGGGGTCAGGATGCACCAGCGTTCCTCGAACAGTTCGGCAAACCCGGCTTCGGGGCCGGAATTCTCGGTCCCGGCCACCGGATGGCCGGGGATGAACGCCACGCCCGGCGGCACATGGGGGGCGACCGCCTGAACCACCGCCCCCTTGACCGAGCCGACATCGGACAGAATCGCGCCGGGCCGCAGATGGGGTGCGATGGTCTCCGCCACCGTGCCGCAGGCGCCGACCGGCACGCACAGAATGACCAGATCGGCCTCGGCCACGGCGGCGGGGTTGCTGGTCGCCAGATCGGCCAGGCCCAGGCGCTGCACGGTTTCGATCACTGCCGGATTACGGTCGATGGCGATCACCCGCCCGGCCAGCCCGCGCGCCTTGGCAACCCGGCCGAGCGACGATCCGATCAGCCCATAGCCGATGATCGCCACCGCCTGAAACAGCGGCGCTGGCGCCTGCCCGCCGGTCATGCCGCCATAAAGGCGGTCAGGGCCTCTGCCACCGCCTTTACCTCTGCTTCCGGGCCGATGGTGATGCGCAGCGAATGGGACAGGCCATAGGCCCCCATCTTGCGCACGATGATGCCGCGCTTGTTCAGATAGTCCCAGGCGGCATCGGCCGTGCGGCCCGCCGCCTCGGGGAACCGCACCAGAATAAAATTGCCGATCGACGGGGCCACGGTCAGGCCGGCTGCGGTCAGCCGGTCGGTCAGCCAGGGCAGCCAGACATCGTTATGGGCGCGCGCGGCATCGGCGCAGGCCTGAGCCTCCACCGCAGCCCCCC
>CAYRWZ010000112.1:0-4775 GCA_964428065.1 uncultured Comamonadaceae bacterium
GGAGATCGTCTTTACGGGCCTGCGCCCCGGCGAAAAGCTGTATGAGGAGCTGTTCCACGATGCCGAGGCACTGGCCCCGACGCCGGTGCCGGGGGTGCGGCTGGCCGCGCCGCGCGCGGTGGACCGGGCCGTGCTGGGCCGCGCGCTGGACGAGCTGGAGGCCCTGGCCCGTAGGGGCGATGCCGCCGCCGCCCTGCGTCAGCTGTGCCTGTTAGTGCCCGAATTCACGCCCGATCTTGCGCCCGGCTTAGTCCCCGGGACGGCGGACGCAGCCCTTGGGTCCGTACCGCCGCAATCCTGATCCGTCCCCACCACCCCAGATGCCGAGAGAATGACGATGTCCCCCGTTGTGCCGACCGCCGTGACCGCCCCCGATCTCGTTCGTCCCGTCCGCGCCCTGCTGTCCGTATCTGACAAGACCGGGCTGATCGATCTGGCGCAGGCGCTGCACACTGTCGGGGCAGAGCTGCTGTCGACCGGCGGCACGGCAGAGGCGCTGCGCAAGGCCGGGCTGCCGGTGATCGAGGTCAGCGACTATACCGGCTTTCCCGAAATGATGGATGGCCGGGTCAAAACCCTGCATCCCAAAATCCATGGCGGGCTGCTGGGCCGGCGCGACCTGCCCGGCCACACCGCCGCCATGGCCGAGCATGGGATCGGCCCGATCGACATGGTGGTGGTCAATCTCTATCCGTTTGAGGCAACGGTGGCGCGCGGGGCCGATTTCGCCACCTGTATCGAGAATATCGATATTGGCGGGCCGTCGATGCTGCGTAGTGCGGCCAAGAACCATGATTTCGTCGCCGTGCTGACCGACCCCGCCGATTATGCCGAGGTGATCGCCGCACTGACCAGCACCGGCGGCACCAGCCTGGCGCTGCGCCGCGCGCTGGCGGCCAAAACCTTCACCCGCACCGGGGCCTATGACAGCGCGATTGCTGCCTGGTTCCAGACCCAGGTGGAGATTGGCACCCCGCGCCAGCTAGCCCTGGGCGGAACGCTGATCCAGACCCTGCGCTATGGCGAGAATCCGCACCAGGCCGCCGCCTTCTATGCCAGCGGCGACCGGCGGCCCGGCGTCGCCACGGCCCGTCAGGTGCAGGGCAAGGAGCTTAGCTACAACAATATCAACGACACCGACGCCGCGTTCGAACTGGTGGCGGAGTTTACCGACCCGGCAATCGCCATCATCAAGCACGCCAATCCGTGCGGCGTGGCCCTGGGCACCAGCCTGGCCGACGCCTATCGCAAGGCGCTGGCCTGCGATCCGGTCAGCGCGTTCGGCGGCATCATCGCAGCCAACCGTCCGCTGGATGGGGAAACCGCCCGCATGATTGCCGAGCTGTTCGCCGAAGTGGTGATCTGCCCGGCCCTGACGGCGGAGGCCGCCGCCATCCTGGCCGACAAGAAGAACCTGCGCGTGCTGGTCACCGATGCGATGCCCGACCCGCTGGCCCCCGGCCACACGGTGAAATCGGTTGCTGGCGGCTTTCTGGTGCAGGACCGCGATGCCGGGCGCGTCACCGCCGACGGGCTGACCACAGTGACGGAGCGCGCGCCGACCGCTGCGGAAACCCGCGATCTGCTGCTGGCCTTTGCCATCGTCAAGCATGTGAAATCCAACGCCATCGTGCTGGTGCGCGACGGCGCGGCGGTCGGGATCGGCGGCGGGCAGACCAGCCGGGTCGATGCGGCGAAACAGGCGGTGCAGCGCGCCGCCGACATGGCCACCGCAGCGGGCGAAGCGCACAGCCGCGCGGTTGGCGCCGTGGTTGCCTCCGACGCCTTCTTCCCCTTCCCCGACGGGCTGGAGGTGTGCCTGAAGGCCGGGGTGCGCGCCGCGATCCAGCCGGGCGGTTCGAAGAACGACGCCGCCGTCATCGCCGCCGCCAACGCCCACGGCGCCGCCATGGTCTTCACCGGCCTGCGCCACTTCAAACATTAATCACGGAGCGCCCCCTTTCCAGTATCGCCTGGAAAGGGGGCTGTGCCGATTACCCCCGCAGACTTAACCCCGCAGGCTGCCGCCGGTGGCTTTGGCGACGGCCTCGACGATCCGGGTGCCGATGGCGTCGATTTCGGCGTCGGTCAGGGTGCGGTCCACCGGTTGCAGGGTGACGGCAATGGCGACCGATTTCTTGCCGTCGGGAATCCCCTTGCCGGCATAAACATCGAAGATCGCCACATCGGTGATCAGCGCCTTGTCAGCCGTGCGCACCGCTTTCAGCAGCGCTTCGGCCGGGCTGTCCCGATCCATCAGGAAGGCGAAGTCGCGCCGGACCGGCTGGAACGGTGACAGTTTCAGCGTCGGACGGGCGCGGCCCGCCTTCTGCTTCGGCTCTGGCACTGCATCGACGAACAGCTCGAACGCAACGGCGGGGGCGTCCAGATCGAAGCGGCGGCAGATATCCGGGTGAATTTCGCCGAACTGGGCGATCACCTGCTTCGGCCCCAGCTTCACGGTGCCGGAACGCCCCGGATGATACCAGCCTGGCGCATCGCGCCAGATCGGCAGGGCATCGGGGGTGAAGCCCATGGCGCGCAGGGCATCGAACAGATCGGCCTTGGCATCGAACGCATCGACCGGGCGGGCGCCCCCCTGTTCCCCACCGCGCCAATGGCGCGGGGCCAGCGGGCCGACCCGCAGCCCGACCGCCATCGCCACCTGCCCTTCAGGACGGGCGGAGGTGAAGCCGGGGCCGATTTCGAACAGGGCCACCCCATCCAGCCCACGCGCCAGATTGCGGGCCGCCGCCGCCAGCAGATTGGGCAGCGGGGTCGGGCGCATCTGGTTCAGATCGCTGGCAATCGGGTTCAGCACGGCCAGATCGGCCTGACCGCCGCCGAAAACCTCGGCCATCTCCCGCGCCATGAAGGACCAGGTGACGGCTTCCTTGAGACCATTCAGCGCCAGGGTCCGCCGCAGCACCTGCACCCGCTTCTGGCGGGGCGATACGGCAACCGCAGGCAAGGCCACATCGCGCGGCAGCGATAGGGCAGGCAGCTTGTCGATGCCGTTGATGCGCAGCACTTCTTCCACCAGATCGGCTTCGCCTTCAATATCGGCGCGCCAGCTGGGCGGAACGGCGCTCAGACGGTCGCCATCCTCCGTCACCTCGAAGCCAAGATCGCGCAGGATACGGGCACACTCGGCCTTGGACACTGAAACGCCGCCCAGACTGGCCACCCGGTCCGGCCGCAGAGTCACGGTCCGGCGGGTATCGGGCGCGGCCCCGGCAATGACGATCTCGCTTGCCTCGCCGCCGCACAAATCCAGGATCAGGCGGGTGGCGGCCTCCATCCCTTCGAACACTGCCGCCGGGTCGATGCCTCGTTCGAAGCGATAGCGCGCGTCGGAAATAATGCCCAGCTTACGGCCGGTGGTGGCGGTGGTCAGCGGGTCGAACCAGGCGGCTTCCAGGAACACATCGGTGGTTTCGGCGGTGCAGCCGGTGCTCTCTCCGCCGATCACGCCGCCCAGGCTGATGACGCCGCTGGCATCGCTGATGACGGTCATGCCCGCCTCAAGCGTATAGTCCTTGCCGTTCAGCGCCAGCAGCGTTTCCCCGCCCTTGGCGGCATGAACCGTCAGCCCGCCCTTCAGCTTGGCGGCATCGAACACATGCAGCGGTCGGTTGATATCGAAGGTCAGCAGGTTGGTGATATCGACCAGCACCGAAATCGGCCGCAGACCGATGGATTGCAGACGCTGCTTCAGCCAGTCCGGGCTGTCGCCATTCTTCACGCCGCGAATCAGGCGGCCCAGAAACAGCGGGCAGGCGTGATTGTCGCCCCGATTACCCCCCGGCAGATCCAGCGTCACCCCGATGGGCGATTTGAACGCGCCCGGCACCTGCGCCACGTTGCGCGGCTTCAACCGGCCCAGCCCGGCCGCCGCCAGATCGCGCGCGACGCCGCGCACGCCCAGGGCATCGGCCCGGTTGGGGGTGATGGCGATTTCGATCACCGGATCGTTCAGGCCCAGCACATCGGCAAAGGGCTGACCGACCGGCGCATCGGCGGGCAGGTCCATGATCCCTTCGTGATCGTCGGACAGGCACAGCTCGTAGGCGGAACACAGCATCCCTTCCGAGGCTTCGCCCCGGATTTCGCCCTTCTTCAGCACGGTGCCGGTGCGCGGCACGGTCATCCCCGGCAAGGCCAGAACCGATTTCATCCCGGTCCGGGCATTGGGCGCACCGCAGACGACCTGAATGATCCCGCTGCCGGTATCGACCGTGCACAGGCGCAGCTTATCGGCATTGGGGTGCTTGACCGCCTCGATCACATGGGCGACGCGAAACTCCTTCAGCGTGCCGGCCTTATCCTCAACCCCCTCCACTTCCAGACCGATGGCGGTCAGGGTGTCGAGGATCTGCGCCAGCGGGGCGTCGGTGTCCAGATGCTCTTTGAGCCAGGAGAGAGTGAATTTCATAATGGCAATCCGGGGTTAGCGGGCAAGACCGGTGATCAGCGACGGCACGTCCAGCGGCGGGAAGCCGTAATGGTCCAGCCAGCGCAGATCGGCGTCGAAGAAGGTGCGCAGATCGGGAATGCCGTATTTCAGCATCGCGATCCGTTCGATCCCCATGCCGAAGGCAAAGCCCTGATATTCGTCGGGGTCCAGACCGCAATTGCGGATGACATTGGGGTGCACCATGCCGCAGCCCAGGATTTCCAGCCAGTCGCCGTAATTGCCGATTCTCAGCTCCCCACCCCGGCGCAGGCAGCCGATATCGACTTCGGCCGACGGTTCGGGGAAGGGGAAGAAGCTG
>CAYRWZ010000112.1:4888-6883 GCA_964428065.1 uncultured Comamonadaceae bacterium
CTTCGACCTGATGGAACATCGGCGTATGGGTCTGGTCGCTGTCGGAGCGGTAGGTGCGGCCCGGAATGATGACGCGGATCGGCGGCTTGACCGACATCATGGTGCGGATTTGCACCGGCGAGGTGTGGGTGCGCAGCAGCATCCGGTGGCTGCCGTCCAGACCGGGGGCCGCGCTGTCGGGCATATAGAACGTGTCGTGCATTTCCCGCGCCGGATGGCCGACCGGGAAATTCAGCGCGGTGAAATTGTGGAAATCGTCTTCGATATCCGGGCCTTCGGCGACGCTGAAGCCCATTTCGCCGAAAATGGCGATGATTTCGTCGATCGTCTGGCTGATCGGATGGATGCGGCCCTGGCTGGCGCGCCCGGCCGGCACCGGCTGGGTGATATCGATCCGCTCTGCCGCCAGGCGCTGGGTCAGCGCTTCGGCGTCCAGCGCGCTGCGCCGACGGGTCAGTGCCTCGTCAACCACCGCCTTGGCGGCATTGACCGTCTGGCCGAACGCACCGCGCTGATCCGGCGGCAGGGTGCCGATCTGCGCCAGCAGGCCGGTCAACGTTCCCTTCTTGCCCAGCAGCGCCACCCGCAGCGCTTCCAGATCGGCAAGCGATCCGGCGGCGGCGATTTCAGCCAGCGCGGCATCGCGTACTTCAGTCACCTCCTTGCCAGACATATCCTGTGTCTCCGAAAAACGGGGCCGGTTAGCGGTGCAAAACCGTCAACAATCCGAACAAAAAAGGGGCCTCCGATGGGAGGCCCCTTTTCGCAACAGCACCCAAAACTGGAAGCGTGTTACGCCTGCTTCATTCTGCGCAAAAGCAGCAGCTTACGCGAGAGCAGCGCGGGCCTGTTCAACCAGGGCCTTAAACGACGCAGGCTCACGGGTGGCGATATCGGACAGAACCTTGCGGTCCAGTTCGATCCCGGCGCGCTTCACGCCGTTCATGAACTGCGAATAGGTCAGGCCATGTTCGCGCACACCAGCGTTGATCCGCTGGATCCACAGCGCGCGGAAATTCCGCTTCTTCGCGCGGCGGTCGCGATAGGCATAGCGCAGGGCCTTTTCGACCTTTTCAAGCGCAATGCGGTAATTGCTGGAATTACGATCCCGGTAGCCCTTGGCGAGCTTCAGAATCTTTTTGTGACGGGCGTGGGACGTAACGCCCCGTTTGACGCGAGCCATAGATCACCTCACCGGTTATAGGGCATGTACTTCATGACAAGGATCTTGTCGGACTCGCACATCACTTCCGTGCCGCGGGCCTGACGCAACATGCGGTTCGGGCGCTTGCTCATGCCTTGGCGCTTGCCAGCGACGCCGAACTTCACCTTACCGGTGGCGGTGAAGCTGAACCGCTTCTTCGCGCCACTCTTGGTCTTCATCTTGGGCATTTCGATCTCCTTTCGGTTTTTGACCGGACCGGCCGGGCATGCCCTCATCGGAACCAGATACCGGGAAACCCGGCCCGTTCCGCGCCCATGCGCGATCCCCCCGTCTTCACGGGAGCCGGGAGTATAGCCAGCGCCGCCCCAAACGCAAGGCCGAAAGGCACCCGATATTTAGACGCAATTTTAATCTTTTTATTTTCATATTTGACGGACCAACGGGCGAGCGATCGCCCGGCCACCACAGGGGGGTACCGGATGCAGCAACCGGGCCACGACAGTTTGGGCCGTAATAGTTTGGGCCGTAACAGTTTGGGCCGTAACAGTTTCAGGGACCGTATCGCCAGGTCATGGCGACGTGCGCTGACCTGTGCCGGGACGATGCTTGCCCTGCTGGCCGCCGCTGCCACCTACGCCCAGGCCGCTGAACCAGTGCCGCTAGACATCATCGTGCTGGCCGATACCCCGCCCCTGGTGTTCAGCGATGGCGACCGGCCGGTCGGGCTGATTGTCGATGCGGTCAAGGCGGTGGCGCGGGAGGCCGGCTTTGTGTCGAACATCCGTCCCCTGCCGCTGCGCGCGATGATCGAGACCGTGCGGGGGGGGGAT
>CAYRWZ010000113.1:0-2483 GCA_964428065.1 uncultured Comamonadaceae bacterium
ACCGTCAGCGGGAAATAGGTCCCGCCTTTCACGGTCGCATCGTTGGCGACGATCATGCATTCGCGCCCCATGATCCGGCCGATGCCGGTGATGATGCCCGCCGCCGGAACCTCTCCCTTATAAAGGCCATGGGCAGCCAGTTGGCTGAGTTCCAAAAAGGGCGAGCCGACATCCAGCAGCTGGCGCACCCGGTCGCGCGGCAGCAGTTTGCCGCGTGCCAGATGCTTGTCGCGCGCGGCGGCCCCGCCCCCTTCGGCAATCCGGTCGATCTGCGCCTTCAGGTCGGCCACCAGGTCGCGCAAGACCCGGTCATTGGTGCGGAAATGGTCGGATCGCGTGTCGATGGCGGTGCGTAAAACGGTCATGGGTCCGGTTTCTTTTTTTGCTTGTTGAGGGTGGGTGTGACGGACGGGATGCAGAATACTACCAGCCGCCCGATTGCAGCCAGGCGTCGATCTCCGGCAGGCGGTCATTGCCCCAGAACGGCTCGCCATCAATCACGATATAGGGCGCGCCGAACATGCCGCGATTCAGCGCATCCTCCGTCGCTTCCCGCAGGGCGGTTTTCCATCGGTCATCCTGCACGGCGGCAAGGGCGGCCGCGCCATCCAGGCCAACCGAATGGGCGATCTGGGCCACCGCCTCCGGTTTGGAAACATCGATCCCCTTCTGGAACGATCCGTCAAAAATCGCCCGGGCGAAAGCATGCGCCCTGTCAGGCGCTGTAGCTTCCACCCAATAATAGGCGCGGCTGGGCAGAAGGGCGGAAAACGGAAACGGCTCCGGCATGGTGAAGGGCAGGTTGTGCAGCCGGGCAAATCGCTTCAGATCGCGCAGCATGTATTTGCCCTTCAGGGCATTGGCGGTGTTCGGCGCCCCGCCAGTATCCTTGAAGATGACGCCCAGCAGCACGGGGCGCCAGGCCACCACCCGCCCGTGCTTGGCGGCAATGGCATCCAGCCGGTGCGCCGCCAGGAAGGAATAGGGCGAGCTGAAATCGAAAAAGAAGTCGATTGGCGCCTGGCCGGTTTTGGCGGTGTGGCTCATGATCACGCCTCCTCCCGTTGGTTGGGGTGTTGGTCGCATAGCCCAATATTTTCCCAGATTAACCCAAATCGATCCAGGCGCCTGCAGCCTTGATCCATGTCAACGCAGATCTGCGGGTAAGCGGCCATGCTCTGCACCATACAACCGTTTCGCGTGTAAAGGGCCCGCCAATGACCATCGTCCGAAAATTGCTGTCGATCACCCTGGCCGTCGCGCTTCTGGGCGCAGGGGCCGTGTTCGGGCTGTTCGAACTGGGCAAGACAGCAAAATTCTATCAGCTGCACGCAACCCAACTGCGCGCGCTGGGCGATCTGTCGGCGGGCCGGGGCAGCCCGGCAGAGCATCTGGCGACGATCGGCGCGATGGCGCAGCGCTGCCTGGATCTCAATTCCGCAATCGACCGGCTGGGCATGGCGATCATCGGCACCGGCAATGCCGTCACCCTGTGCGCGGAAACCCGCGCCCTGGCCCAGGACAGAAGCGGCACCCCGCAGGAGATTGCCGCGCGCCTGGCCCCGAAGATCATCGCGTTCGAGGAACCGTTGGAGCGGACGGTGAGCATCGTCATCGCGGCGGGCACGGCGGGCCTGGCGCTTTTCGCCATTATCGTGGCGCTGGCGATCTGGCTGCTGGCGCGCAGCATTTCGCGCCCGATCCTGGCGATCCGCGACAGCATGGACCGGCTGGCCCATGACGATCTGACCGTCGAGGTGCCCGGCCTTGGGCGCAGCGATGAAATCGGCCTGATGGCCAGCGCGGTGGAGACTTTCAAGCAGAACGCCCAGGCGGTGCGCGATCTGCGGGCGGCGCAGGAAGCGGAACGGCTGGCCGCAGAACAGGCGCGGCATACCCTGATCCAATCGCTGGCTGGCACGCTGGAAAGCGATGTCAAAGGCGTGGCGGAACGGGTGACCGGCGATGCTGGGGAGCTGGAGCGCACCGCTTCGGCCCTCTATGCCATGGCGGCGGAAACCAGCCAGCGGGCGACCACCGTGGCGGCGGCGGCGGAACAGGCATCGGTCAGTGTGCAGACCGTGGCCGCTGCGACGGAGGAGCTGTCCGGTTCGATCACCGAAATCGGCCGCCAGATCGGCCGGTCGGCCGATTTCGCCCGTGCCGCCGTCAGCGAGGCAGAGCAGACCAACGCCACCATCCGCGGCCTGACCGACGCCGCCCTGCGCATCGGCGAGGTGCTGAAGCTGATCACCGAGATCGCCGAACAGACCAATCTGCTGGCGCTGAACGCCACGATCGAGGCGGCGCGGGCCGGCGACGCCGGCAAGGGCTTTGCCGTGGTGGCCGGGGAAGTGAAGAACCTGGCCAACGAGACCGCCCGCGCGACGGAGGATATCACCCGGCAAGTCCAGGCGATCCAGAGGGAGACCACCGCCGCCGCCGAAGCGATCGACCGGATCGGCCGCACCATCAAGACCATG
>CAYRWZ010000113.1:2522-6792 GCA_964428065.1 uncultured Comamonadaceae bacterium
CCGCCACGCGGGAGATCGCGCGCAATGTGGCGGAAGCGGCCAATGGGGCGCGCGACGTTTCGGCCAATATTATCGAGGTCAACCGCGCCGCCTCCACCACCGGGCAATCGTCCGAAGCGGTGCTGACGGCGGCCCGGCGCATGTCCGACGAAACCCAGAAGCTGCGTGGTGCGGTCAACGGGTTTCTGGGCCAGGTGCGCAGCGCCTAGACAATAAGAGTGCGCAGCGCCTAGAGAATAAGCGCCTGATGGGGGCCGTTCCGCGCCCATGGCCTAGGCGTCCTGCCGCAGGGCGCGGCGGATGATCTTGCCGGTGGCGGTCATCGGCAGGCTATCGACGAACGCAATCTCGCGCGGGTATTCGTGGGCGGCCAGGCGCTGCTTGACGAAGGTCTGCAAGTCGTGCCGCAGGGCATCGTCGGTCACCGTGCCCGGTTTCAGCACGATGAACGCCTTGACGATTTCGGTGCGGATCGGATCTGGCTTGCCGACGGCAGCGGCCATCGCCACCGCCGGATGCTTCAGCAGGCAATCCTCGATCTCCCCCGGGCCGATGCGATAGCCGGCGCTGGTGATGACATCATCGTCCCGGCCGACGAAATAGAGATAGCCGTCGGCATCCATGCGGCCCTGATCGCCGGTCAGCAGCCAATCGCCCAGAAATTTCTGCGCCGTCGCCTCTGGCTTGTTCCAATAGCCAAGGAACATGACCGGATCGGGCCGCCGCACGGCGATCATCCCCAGCGCGCCGGGGGCGACCGGCTGGCCGTCGCCATCGATCACCGCCACCTGATGGCCGGGAATCGCCCGTCCCATCGATCCGGGGCGCACCGGGAACAGCCGGTTGTCGCTGCCGACGATCAGGTTGCATTCGGTCTGGCCGTAAAATTCGTTGATCGTGGTGCCGAACACCTGCCGCCCCCAGTCCCGCAGCTCCGCCCCCAGGCTTTCCCCGCCCGATGCCACGCTGCGGACATCGCGCGCGGTCGGCGTGCCGGCCTGGCGCATCAGCTTCAGCGCGGTCGGCGGCAGGAACAGATTGCGCACACCATGGCGGCGGATCAGATCGAAGGCGCGGTCGGGGTCGAACTTCGCCATGCGGTGCGCCAACACCGGCACACCGTGATAGAGCGACGGCATCAGCACATCGAACAGCCCGCCGATCCAGGCCCAATCGGCCGGGGTCCAGAACAGATCGCCCGGCTGCGGAAAGAAATGGTGCGGCAGTTCCACCCCCGGCAGATGGCCCAGCAGCACCCGGTGGGCGTGCAGCGCGCCCTTAGGCTGGCCCGTGGTGCCCGAGGTATAGATGATCACCGCCGGATCGTCGGCGGCGGTATTGACCGGGTCGCACCAATCGGCGGCCTTGGCGCAGGCGGCGGCGAAATCGCGGCAACCGGGGTCCAGATCCCGGCCCAGGCCGATCACCAGTATCAGCTTCAGCGCCGGCAGGCGGCCGCGCAGCGGCAGCAGCTTTTCCAGCCCGGCCAGATCGGTGACGATGGCGGCGGTGCCGCTGTCCGACAGGCGATAATCCAGCGCCTCTGCCCCGAACAGGCCGAACAGCGGCAGTGCGATCATGCCGGAGCGATAGGCGGCACAGTGGGCAATGGCTGTTTCCGGCGCCTGGGGCAGCAGAATCGCCAGCCGGTCGCCCCGCCCAATCCCGTGCGCCGTCAGCACATTGGATAGGCGGCAAGCCATGGCCAGCAGCTCTGCCGCCGACCAGGGGCGCAGCGTGCCATCGGCGGCCAGATCGATCAGCGCCGGGCCGGCGGAGGCGCGATGCGCATCCAGCGCCGCGACCCCCATGTTGAACCGCTGCGGAATCGACCAGCGGAACGCCCCGGCAACCGCCGCATAATCCGCCCCGACCGAGAGGGCGCGTAAGGGCGCGCGCGATGAAGCAGATTGGGCCGCGTATCGCGTATCCGGCGCTTGGTTCATGCTTTTCTTCCCTTCCCCCCACAGGCGCTTGCGCATTATCCGCTAAAATCGTCCGGCCTTTTCACCAAATTATCTAAAATCCAAGAAAACACTTGCGTATCGTTAATCTTCTGTTAGCTTTCTCTAACAATTCCCTACGATCCCAATGATTGCGCTGCCCCGATGAATACGCTGCAGGTGGCGATATCGCCCGGGGGTCAAGACGCCTTGGATCAGGAGACGCCAGTCCCGATGCTGCCCAACCCCGTCGGTGCCCCATACCCCGCCGGTGCTGCCGTCACCCGGCCCAGCATTTTGCTGGTCATGCGCCATCAGGCGGAACTGCTGCTGTACGGCGATTTGCTGGAAAGCGACGGGTTTGCCACCATCCGCACCGGCAGTGCGGCGGTGGCGCGGTCGGTGCTGGCGCATCGGGAAACCGGGCTGCTGCTGGTTGATCTGGACGATTCCCCGGCCGAGGCGGACGAGCTGGTCCGGCTGGCCCAGCATAATCCGATCCAGCCGATTCCGGTGATCGGGCTGACGGCGACCGCCGCCCACAGTTTCGGCCCGCTGAACGGCAGCCCAACCTGCCGCCTGCTGCACCTGCCGGCCAGTATCGAGCAGATCAAGCTGGCCGTGCGCCAGGCGCTGCCCAGTCAAGTCCTGCCGAACCCGGCCCTGTCGGCAGACCATCATGCGCGGCAGACGCGCCCCCTGCTGCACCCGGTCCGCCGCAGCGGCAGCCTCGGCTAACCAACCCCGCTCTGCTACCACGGCCCCTGCTACTACGGCCCCTGCTACCACGGCAGCTCCGCCCCGGTATAATCGTAGAAGCGGCCATTGGCGTCGGCACCCGCCCCCTCAATCACCCGGCGCATGCCGGTGACGCTGGCAACCGGGTCGATCTCCGCGCCGGCCCCGCCCATATCGGTCGAAACCCAGCCCGGATGCAGGCACAGAGCCACGGCCCCGCGCGGTCCCAGATCGCAGGACAGCGCCTTGACCACGGCGTTCAGCGCTGCCTTGCTGGCGCGATAATACAGCCCGCCCGCATTGCTGATCGACGCGATGCTGCCCATGCGGCTGGAGACGAAGGCCATGGTGCCGCGCGCCTCTGTGACCGCTTCGGCCAGCAGCCCGGCCAGCCGCATCGGCCCCAGCACATTAGCGGCCATCACGGCGTGGAATTCGGCGGCGTCGGGGTGGGCCGGGTCGGCGCTGCGGCCCAGAAACACCCCGGCATTGCAGAGGAACAGGTCCAGCGCGGCGGGGTCGAACCGGGCGGCCAGCGCCTCGCACTGGGCCTGGTCGGTCACGTCCAGGGGCAGAACCTCCACCCCCAGCGCGTGCAGTTCCACCGCCGCGTCGGGCCGTCGGGCAGTGCCGACCACATGCCAGCCCGCCGCCCGGTATTGCCGCGCGAATTCCAGCCCCAGGCCGCGATTGGCCCCGGTGATGAGCACGGTTCTGATGCGGGCCGGAACGTCCGCCCGTCGTTCGGACTGCGTCATGCCTCAGCCCATCCGTTCGATAGCCACCGCCGTTGCCTCGCCGCCGCCGATGCACAGCGAGGCGATGCCGGTTTTCAGCCCGTGGGTTTCCAGCGCCGCCAGCAGCGTGACCAGGATGCGCGCGCCGGATGCGCCAATCGGATGGCCCAGCGCACAGGCGCCGCCGTGGATGTTCACCTTGTCGGCGGGCAGGTTGAGGTCGTGCATCGCGGCCATGGCGACCACGGCGAACGCCTCGTTGATCTCGAACAGGTCAACGCGGCCCAGATCCCACCCGGCCTTGGCTGCCACGCGGCGCATCGCTTCCACCGGCGCGGTGGTGAACCAGGCGGGGGCCTGGGCGTGCTGGGCATGGGCGCGGATGACGGCGCGCGGGGCCAGACCGCGCCGCTTCGCCTCGGACAGGCGCATCAGCACCAGCGCCGCCGCCCCGTCGGAGATGGAGGAGGAATTGGCCGCCGTCACCGTGCCGCCCTCGCGGAAGGCGGGCTTCAGGGTCGGGATCTTGTCCGGCCGGGCCGATAGCGGCTGTTCGTCGGTATCGACCGTCACCGCCCCGCCCCGGCCAGTCACCGTGACCGGCGCGATCTCCCCAGCGAAGGCGCCGCCTTCCACCGCCGCCTTGGCGCGCTGGAGCGAGCGCAGCGCATACTCATCCTGCGCCTCGCGGGTGAATTGATAATGCTGGGCGGTATCCTCGGCAAAGGTGCCCATCAGGCGGCCCTTGTCATAGGCATCCTCCAGGCCGTCGAGAAACATGTGATCATAGATCTGCGTGTGCCCGAGCCGCTGGCCCGAGCGCAGCTTCGGCAGAATGTGGGGCGTGTTCGT
>CAYRWZ010000114.1:0-6749 GCA_964428065.1 uncultured Comamonadaceae bacterium
AACCGGCCAGCGCGGCGTGGGCGGACTTATAGAAAACCAACCCAAACCAGTCAATCGAAAAAATGCGCTTTTTTCAAATTAATCCTAAGTCCTTGAGTTCTTTTATCATTTCCGGTGGAAGGGCCGAAGCGCCCCCCGGATCGCTGCCGAATGCCCCTGCCAGGTCGGGCGGCGCCCGTTCGGGATCGAGATAGCGCCAGCCCTGGAACGGGCGGCAGGGCGTTGGCACGGTTTCCACCCATTCCCGTTTCAGGATCAGGCGCGCGGCCGACCGGCCAACTTCATCCTGCACGCTGTCGATGGCGACGAAGGACTGGCGCACTGCAATCCGCCCCTTGATCACCCAATAGAGCGATCCGCCGTCGCACAGCTCTTTCACCCGCTTGGGCACCATGCTGGTGACGGTGAAGACGCAGTCGCCATAGGGCGCGGGCAAGGGATCGCGCAGGGGCGAGGTTTGCCACTGGCGCAAATGCTCGATGCTCTCGCACCCCACACACAAACGCAGAAGATTGAGCGCCATCGGTTATTCCGCCGCTATCGCCTGAGCGGCCAGAGCCTGAGCCGCCTTGGAGGCCGGGGCGCGGCCCAGCGCGGCCATGATGCCGCGTCCGGCGGCGGCCAGGCGCTGTAGATCGATCCCGGTATTCAGCCCCAGCCCGTGCAGCAGATAGACCACATCCTCGCTGGCAACATTGCCCGACGCCCCCTTGGCATAGGGGCAGCCACCCAAACCGGCGACCGAACTATCGATCACCCGCACCCCGTCCTCCAGACAGGCGAGGATATTGGCCAGCGCCTGGCCCCAGGTATCGTGAAAATGAACCGCGCAGCGATCCATGCCGATCCCGTCGGCCACGGCACGCAGCATCGCCCGCGCGCGCGCCGGGGTGCCGACACCGATGGTATCGCCCAGCGAGACCTCATAACAGCCAAGGCCGATCAGCGCTTCGGCCACCCGGACCACGGCGCCGGTCTCAACCTCCCCCTGATAGGGACAGCCGAGCACACAGGAGACATAGCCGCGCACGGCGACCCCATCGGCCCGCGCAGCCTCTATCACCGGGCGGAAGCGATCCAGGCTTTCGGCAATCGAACAGTTGATATTGCGCTGGGAGAAGGCCTCCGACGCCGCAGCGAACACCGCAATCTCCCCCACCCGCCCATCGGGGCCCAGGCGGGCGGCGCGGGCGGCTTCATATCCTTTGAGGTTGGGCACCAGCACTGGAAAGCGATGGCCGGGTGCCGCCGGCAGGGCGGCCAGCACTTCCGCCGTATCGGCCATTTGCGGCACCCATTTGGGGGAGACGAAGGCCCCGGCTTCGATCACCCCCACCCCGGCGGCAACCAGATCGCGGATCAGCGCCACCTTGGCGGCGGTCGGCACGATCCCGGCTTCGTTCTGCAAACCGTCGCGCGGGCCGACCTCGACAATCCGCACCCGATCGCCGGCCGGGTGGACAAACAGGCTCTCGCTCATGCCGCGCCCTCCTCCAGCACCAGCAATTCCGCCCCATCCTCCACCAGATCGCCGGCAGCATAGCGGATGCTGCCGATTACGCCGTCGCGCGGGGCGGTGATCGTATGTTCCATTTTCATCGCTTCCACCACCATCAGCGCCGCGCCGCGCTGGACGGACTGGCCCGGTTCGACTTTGACCGCGATCACCTTGCCCGGCATCGGCGCGGTCAGGCGGCCACCCGCGCCATCCTCCGCCCCTGCCCCAGCCAGGGAATCGACCAGGGTGAAGCGATAATCGCGGCCATCGACGAATACGGTCAGGACATTGCCATCGCGCACCACGGCGGCGGCATAGCGCCGATCCGTCTGATTCGGACCGTCTTGAGAGGAGCTGAGTGCAATCTGCATCCGGTCAACCCCGCCCTCAACCGGTCCGTCATGGGTATGGCTTGCCAGGACCGCCGTCACCGGGCCGCTGTCCGATGTCTGCCCGGGCAAATCCAGACGCACGGTCATCGGTGTTGAAGTGGCGCTGCCCAACTGGGTAGCCCGGTCAAAATGGGCGCGTACAACAATGGGCTGGTCGCCGACCAGCAGATGCAAATCGTTGAAGGCATCGCGGTTGAGCCGCCAGCCGGTGGTCACCGCCCACGGGCTGTGCGGATCGCTGGTTTCCGCCAGTCGCCCGCGCGCCTGCCGCGCTTCTTGCGAGAGAACCGCCAGGGCGGCGGCGGCGAAGGCGGCACCCGGCACCGGATGACCGCCGGACGGCAGCAGATCGGCCTGATGGCGGGCGATGAAGCCGGTATCCAGATCGGCGGCCAGGAAGGCCGGATGCACCAGAATATCGCGCAGGAAGGCACGGTTGGTGACCAGCCCGGCCACTTCGGTTGCCGCCAGGGCGCGGGCCAATCGCCGCGCGGCCTCGGTCCGGTCGCGGCCATGGGCGATGATCTTGGCGATCATCGGATCGTAATGGATCGAAACGGCATCGCCGGTGCGGATCCCGCTATCGACCCGCACGCCTTCCTGCGCCTCTGGAGTCAACCCGTCAGGCAGACGCAGATGGGCCAGGCGGCCGGTCTGCGGCAGGAAATCGCGGGCCGGATCCTCGGCATAAAGGCGCACTTCCATCGCATGGCCATTGATCGACAGTTGATCCTGCCGCAGCGGCAACGCCTCGCCCCGCGCGACGCGGATCTGCCATTCGACCAGATCCTGGCCGGTGATCGCCTCGGTCACCGGATGCTCCACCTGCAACCGGGTGTTCATTTCCATGAAATAGAAGGCGCCATCCTCGGCAATGAATTCCACCGTGCCCGCACCGACATAATTGACCGCGCGGGCGGCATCGACCGCCGCCTTGCCCATGCGCGCCCGCTGTTCTTCCGTCAGGCCGGGGGCGGGCGCTTCCTCCACCACCTTCTGATGGCGGCGCTGGATCGAACAATCGCGCTCGAACAGATAGACGGCATTGCCATGGGTATCGGCGAATACCTGCACTTCAATATGGCGCGGCTTGGTCAGGTATTTTTCCACCAGCACCCGCCCGTCGCCAAAGGCCGCCTCGGCCTCCCGCTGGGCGGAGGCCAGGGCATCGGGAAACTCCGCCGCGCTGCGCACCACTTTCATGCCCTTGCCGCCGCCGCCGGCCGAGGCCTTGATCAGCACCGGATAGCCGATCCGGTCGGCCTCTGCCGCCAGCAGGTCGGGCGATTGGTCCTGGCCGTGATAGCCCGGCACCAGCGGCACCCCAGCCAGGTCCATCAACGCCTTGGCCGCTGATTTAGACCCCATGGCGCGGATCGCGTCGGCGGGCGGGCCGATGAAAATCACCCCGGCGGCGGCGCAGGCATCGGCAAAGGCGGCATTTTCCGACAGGAAGCCATAGCCGGGATGAATCGCATCCGCCCCGGTGCGCCGGGCGGCATCCAGCAGCGCGTCGATCTTCAGATAGCTGTCGCGGGCCGGGGCCGGGCCAAGGCGTACCGCCTCATCGGCCAGGGCGACATGGGCAGCGCCCGCATCGGCATCGGAATAAACCGCGATGGTGCGCAGCCCCATCCGGCGCGCGGTGCGGATCACCCGGCAGGCGATTTCGCCCCGGTTGGCGATCAGAATCGATGCGATACTCTTGCTCACGCTGCGTCCCCCACGCTTGCTTTGCCTTCAACCACGCGCACCAGTTCGGCCAGGGCCAGAAGGATGTGATAGCCGGTGCTGGCGGGCATCATAATGTTGGTTTGTCCGGCCAGATCGCGGGTCAGATGTTCCCGCCAGCGCCCGCCGGGCTGGAGATAGGCCCCGAACAGCCAGCCCAGCGCCTGATCCAGCCGGGACCACAGATCCGCCGCCTGACCAGCGTTCTGGCCCTCCGGCTCATCCTCGATCCGGGCGGCCAGGGCCTTCAGATATTCGGTCAGCGGCCAGATCCGCTTGGTCGTCACCAGCGGCGTGCCGTCGCGCGCCACTTCGTCATAGATACCGCCATGTTCGGCGTCGATGCCGAAGCGGCAGGCATGATCGAACAGGGCCCGCGCCATCGGCAGGGCCCGCCGGTCGCCCGACAGCCGGGCATGGAGATGCAGCAGCCAGACCCATTCGAAATGATGGCCGGGTTCGACCCGGTGCCCGTCTGCCGGATCGGGCCGCCAGCCGGGGCCGAAATATTCACCCAGGGTGCCGGTGGCCGGGTCGAACAGACGATCGCGGAACAAAGCCACCTGCCTATTGGCATGATCCAGCGGGAAGTGGCCGGGCGCCATCTGATGCAGGGCGATGAACCCCTCCAGCAGGTGCATGTTCGGGTTCTGGCGCAAAAGATCGGGCCGCCGGGTCCAATCGGCCTCCGCCACGGCATGATAGCCGCCTTCGGCCAGCAACAGATGCCGGTCCAGCAGCGCCTGTACCTCTGCCGCCCGGTCGAGCAGGGCGGCATCGCCGGTGGCGCGGTAGCCGTGGGCAAGGCCGAACAGGGCGAAGGCCTGGCAATAGGCATCCTTCATGCCGTCCAGCACCGCCCGCCCGTCGCCGCTCAACCGATAGGCATAGCCACCCGCCGCCCGGTCCCAGCAGCGGTTGTCGACAAAGGCAAGGCCGTGCCGGACCATCGGCCCGCCGTCATAATCCAGCCCCATCGGCGCAGCGATGGCATGGGCGAAAATCTGCCGGAACTGGGGCATCACCCGGCGATAGTCGAGGCTGCGGTCGGGCATACCGTCCGGCCCCAGCCGTTCCCAGAACCCGCCTGCCGGATCGCAGCCCGCCCCGGCCCACAGGCCCAGGGTTTCCGCCGCCCAGGCCCGAATCCGGGGCGACCAGCGGGCAGCAAATTGGCCTGCTCTCGCCATTACAGCGCCCTCCAGGCCGGTTTGCGTTTTTCCAGAAAGGCGCCGACGCCCTCCTTCCCCTCGGCCGAGGCGCGGCGGCGCGCAATCCGCTGGGCGGTGGCGTCGATCAGCCCGGCATCGATCGGCGGGGCGACGGTGGCGATCAGATCCTTACAATTGGCCAGCGCCTCCGGCCCACCGGCCAGCAGCGCGGCAATCTCGGCGGCAATGGCGGCATCCAGCGCCTCCGGCTCGACCACCGCATGCACCAGCCCCATGGCCTGCGCCTGGGCGGCGTCGAACCGGGCGGCGGTCAGGAACCAGCGCCGCGCCTGCCGCGCGCCCATGGCCCGCACCAAATAGGGGGAGATCACGGCCGGGATCAGGCCCAGCCGCACCTCGGTCACCGCAAATTGCGCCTGGGGTACGGCAATCGCGATATCGCAGCAAGCCACCAGCCCGACCCCACCGGCAAAGGCCGATCCGTGAACCCGCGCCACCGTCGGCTTGGGACAGGTATCCAGCGCCTGCATCAGATCGGCCAGGGCGCGGGCATCGGCCAGATTCTGTTCCTCCCCATAGCCCGCCATGCGGCGCATCCAGTTAAGGTCGCCACCGGCGGAAAAGCTCGGCCCTTCCCCCCGCAGCACCAGCACGCGGACGGACGGATCCTGCGCCGCCGCGCGGATCGCTTCGGTCAGGCGCAGGATCAGCGCATCGTCGAAGGCATTGTGCAGATCGGGCCGGTTGAGCGACAGGGTCGCCACCCCATCGGCCTGGCTGACCAGCAATGTTTCGGCTGTCATTTCCGTTTTGCCCCTTACATGCGGAACAGGCCAAAGCGGCCTTCGGCGCGCGGCGCATTCAGCGCGGCGGAAATCGCCAGTGCCAGCACCATGCGTGTATCGACCGGGTCGATCACCCCGTCATCCCACAGCCGGGCAGAGGAATAATAGGGGTGCCCCTGATCCTCGTACTGGGTGCGGATCGGCGCCTTGAACGCCTCCTCCTCCTCTGCCGGCCAGGTGCCGCCCTTGGCTTCGATCCCGTCGCGGCGAATCTGGGCCAGCACATTCGCCGCCTGCTCGCCGCCCATGACGGAAATCCGCGCATTGGGCCACATCCACAGAAAGCGCGGATCGAAGGCCCGGCCGCACATGCCGTAATTGCCCGCGCCAAAACTGTTGCCGATGATGACGGTGAATTTCGGCACGGTGGTGGTGGATACCGCCGTCACCATCTTCGCGCCGTCCTTGGCGATCCCACCGGCTTCATATTTGCGGCCGACCATGAAGCCGGTGATATTTTGCAGGAACACCAGCGGAATCCCGCGCTGGTCGCACAGTTCAACGAAATGCGCCCCCTTCTGCGCGCTTTCGGAAAACAGGATGCCGTTATTGGCGACGATGCCAATGGGATAGCCCCACAGATGGGCGAAGCCGCACACCAGGGTCGTGCCGTAATTCGCCTTGAACTCATCGAATTCGGACCCATCGACCAGCCGGGCGATCACCTCCCGCACATCATAGGGCTTGCGCAGGTCGGACGAGACGATGCCATAGAGTTCCTGGGGGTCGTACAACGGTTCGCGCGGCGGGCGGATATCCAGATCGTGCCGCTTGACCCGGTTCAGCGCGCCAACGATCCGCCGGGCAATGCCCAGCGCATGCTGATCGGAGGTAGCGTAATGATCCGCCACCCCGGAAATCCGGGTATGCACATCGGCCCCGCCCAGGTCTTCCGCCGTCACCACTTCGCCGGTTGCCGCCTTCACCAGCGGCGGGCCGCCCAGGAAGATGGTGCCCTGGCCCTTGACAATCACGCTTTCGTCCGACATGGCCGGAACATAAGCGCCGCCCGCCGTGCAGCTGCCCATCACCAGCGCGATCTGCGGGATACCCGCCGCCGACATCTGCGCCTGGTTATAGAAGATGCGGCCGAAATGGTCGCGGTCGGGGA
>CAYRWZ010000115.1:0-6742 GCA_964428065.1 uncultured Comamonadaceae bacterium
CGGCACCACGCCGGACCATATCGCCGCGCTGGACGCCATGCTGAAGGATGTGGCGCTGGCCCAGGGCCATAACGAACACCGCCCGCTGGTCAAGCCGCGCCAGCCGGCCTGGCAACCCTCTGTCGCCTCGCTCTATACCGCCGTGCCGCTGCGGCAGGAAAATGCCTATCTGTCGATCGGCGAACGGTGCAACGCCAACGGGTCGAAAAAGTTCCGCGAGTTGCAGGATGCCGGGGACTGGGACGGCTGCGTCCAGATGGCGAAAGAGCAGGTCAAGGAAGGCTCCCACACGATTGACCTGTGCACTGCCTTCGTCGGCCGCGATGAAGTGGCCGATATGACCCAGGCGGTCACCCGGATGCGCGGCAGCGTCAACGCCCCGCTGGTGATCGATTCGACCGAATTGCCGGTGCTGGAAGCGGCGCTGAAGCTCTATGGCGGCAAGGCGATCCTCAATTCGATCAATTTCGAGGATGGAGAGGAGCCGGCGGAAAAGCGCATGCATCTGGCCAAGCGCTTCGGCAGCGCCGTGATCGCCCTGACCATCGATGAAGAAGGCATGGCGAAGGATGTGGACCGCAAGCTTTCGGTCGCCAAGCGCCTGTACGATTTTGCCTGCACCCGGCACGGCCTGGCCCCGTCGGACCTGCTGTTCGATCCGCTGACCTTCACCATCTGCACCGGGAACGAGGATGACCGTAAGCTCGGCCTCTATACCCTGGAGGCCATCGAGCGGATCGCCAAGGAACTGCCGGAGTGCGGCATCATCCTGGGCCTGTCGAACATTTCCTTCGGTCTGAACCCGGCGGCGCGCCATGTGCTGAACTCGGTGTTTCTGGACCATGCCATGCGGCGTGGGTTGACCGGCGCGATTGTTCATCTGTCCAAGATCATGCCGCTGCACCAGATCCCGGAGGAAGAAGTGCGGGTGGCCGAAGACCTGATCTTCGACCGCCGCCGCGAGGGGTATGATCCGTTGCAGGCGTTCATCGCCCTGTTCGAAGGTCGGCAGGCCCACGCCAAGGTCGCCAAACCGCGTGCCGAGACGGTCGAGGAGCGGTTGAAGGACCGTATCGTCGATGGCGACCGCAACGGCCTGGAGGCCGATCTGGACGAAGCGCTGGAAAAGCACCCGCCGCTGGAGATCATCAACACCTATCTGCTGGACGGCATGAAGGTGGTGGGCGATCTGTTCGGCGCGGGCAAGATGCAACTGCCCTTCGTGCTGCAATCGGCCGAAACCATGAAGGCCGCCGTCGCCTATCTAGAGCCGAAGATGGAGCGCATCGAAGGCCAGGAAAAGGGCATCATCGTGCTGGCGACCGTGAAGGGCGACGTGCACGATATCGGCAAGAACCTGGTCGATATCATCCTGACCAATAACGGCTACAAGGTTGTCAATCTGGGCATCAAGCAGCCGATCCAGACCATCATCCAGGCCGCGCGGGAACACCGGGCCGATGCGGTGGGCATGTCGGGCCTGCTGGTGAAATCCACCGTCATCATGCGCGACAATCTGGAAGAAATGCGCCGCGAGGGGCTGGATATCCCCGTGCTGCTGGGCGGCGCGGCGCTGACCCGCAAGTTTGTCGAGGAAGATTGCCTCGATGCCTATGGCGGCAAGCGCGTCGCCTATGCCCGCGATGCCTTCGATGGGCTGAACCTGATGGATAAGGTGGTGACCGGCGGCTTCGACGGCTATATCGACGAAACCGTTGCCCGCCGGGCCAGCCGCCCCAGCAACCAGAAGCGCATTCTGGGCCAGGCCGCCAATGCCGCCAACCGCCCGGTCGATGCGGAAGAAACCCGCCTGCGCCGGTCAGAGCTGAATGCCGGGCTGGAGCCGATGGTGCCGCCCTTCTGGGGTGCGCGGCTGGTGGAACGGGTGGCCCCGCAGGCGCTGGTGCCGTATCTGAACGAAACCATGCTGTACCAGTTCCAGTGGGGGTTCCGCAAAGGCGGGCGCCGCCTGGACGAGTATAAGGACTGGGCCGCCAAGGAGGTTCGCCCGATCCTGAAGCGCATGCTGGACATGTGCATCGCCGAAAACATCCTGAACCCGCAGGCGGTTTATGGCTATTGGCCCGCCGCCGGGCACGGCAACGATGTGGTACTGTTCGATCCAGCCGATCACTCCAAGGAAATCGGCCGCTTCAGCCTGCCGCGCCAGGCGGGGGAGGGCGGCCTGTGCATTGCCGATTTCTTCCGCGATATCACCGATCCGGTGCGCGATGTCATCGGCCTACAGGCCGTGACCATGGGGCAGCGGGTGTCGGAAGTGGCGCGCGCCTGGTTCGCCGAAAACCGCTATCAGGATTACCTTTATCTGCACGGCATCGGGGTGGAGATGGCGGAGGCGCTGGCGGAGTATGTCCATAAGCGCATCCGCGCCGAACTGGGCTTCGCGGCGGAAGATGACCGCGACATGGAAAAGATGCTGAAGCAGCAATATCGCGGCAGCCGCTATTCCTTCGGCTATCCGGCCTGTCCCAACCTGGCCGATCAGCACATGCTGCTGCAATTGCTGGGCGCGGACCGGATCGGGCTGGAGCTTTCGGATGAAGACCAGCTCCATCCGGAACAATCGACCTCGGCGATTGTTGTCCTGCACCCGCAGGCCAAATATTTCTCGGTCTAGCCGATACAGAAAACGGCGCATATCCGGTGTGGATATGCGCCGCTTTGTCTGACTGCCCGACGGCAGTCTGGGCTTACTTCAGCTTGGGGGCGATCACGCCCGGCACGTACCAATCCATCGACAGGATTTCCTTGTCGGTCGCGGTCTTGCCGGCAGCAACCCGTTCCTTGCCGTCCAGATCCTTGATCGGGCCGGTGAAGGGGTGCACGGTCTTGGCGATGATGCCCTTGCGTGCGGTTTCCGCCATCTCCACCACATCCTTGGGCAGATCGGGGTTATAGGGCGACATATAGACCATGCCGCTATCCAGCCCGCCCCAGGTATCGCCGGACTTCCACTTGCCCTCCAGCACCGCGCGGGTGCGTTCGACATAGTATTTGTCCCAGACATCGACGATGGCGGTCAGGTGCGCTTTCGGGCCGAAGCGCTGCATGTCGGACGACTGGCCGAAGGCATAGACGCCGCGTTCCTGGGCGGTCTGCACCGGGGCCGGGCTGTCGGTATGCTGGCTCAACACATCGGCGCCCTGGTCGATCAGGGTCTTGGCCGCAGCCGCTTCCTTGCCCGGGTCGTACCAGGAATTGACATAGATGACGCGCACTTCGGCATCCGGGCGCACGCTGCGCAGCGCCAGGGTGAAGGCGTTGATGCCCGAGACGACTTCCGGGATCGGGAAGGAGGCGACATAACCGATCTTGCCAGTCTTGGTCATCTTGCCCGCGATCAGGCCCAGGATGTGGCGGCCCTCATAGAAGCGCGCGGCATAGGTGGCGAGGTTCGGCCCCTGCTTGTAGCCGGTCGCATGTTCGAAATACACCTTGGGGTACTTCTTCGCCACTTTCTCGGTCGGGTTCATGAACCCGAAGGAGGTGGTGAAGATCAGCTTATGGCCGTCGCGGGCCAGCTTTTCGATCACGCGCTCGGCATCCGGGCCTTCCGGCACGTTTTCGACGAAGCTGGTTTTGACCTTGGCGCCGAATTCCTTTTCGATCGCCTGGCGGCCGATATCGTGCTGATAGCTCCAGCCATGGTCGCTGACCGGGCCGACATAGACGAAGCCGACTTTGAGCGGCTCTTGCGCGCTCGCCTGGCTTACCGGGGCGACGGCTCCCAGCGCCAGTGCCGCAGCACCGGCGATGATGCCTTTGAGGGTTGAGGGTTTCACGAGACCTGCTCCTTCGTTTGGGGTTAACGGTCAGGGTGGAAAGGCTTGCCGATGGAGGCCGGGGCATTCAGCTTGATACGCATTTCGTCGCGGCTGATCAGCACCAGCACCAGAATGGTCGCGGCATAGGGGATCATCGCCAGCACCTGGGTCGGCACCGCCACCCCCTGCGCCTGGCTATAGAGCTGGGCAATGGTGAAGGCCCCGAACAGCATGGCGCCGCCCCAGGCGCGCAGCGGCTTCCAGGTGGCGAACACCACCAGCGCCAGCGCGATCCAGCCGCGGCCAGAGGTCATATTCTCTGCCCACATCGGCGTATAGGCCAGCGACATGTATGCCCCAGCCAGCCCGCACATCGCGCCGCCGAACAGGGTGGCGAGATAGCGCACCCGGATCACCTTATAGCCGATGGCGTGGGCGGCATCGGGCGATTCGCCGACCGCGCGCAGGATCAACCCGCCGCGGCTATGGTACAGGAACCAGTGACAGCCGATCACCAGGGCGACCGACAGATAGACCAGCGCATCATGGCCGAACAGCAGCGGCCCCACCACTGGCAGGTCGGACAGGCCCGGCACGTCCAGCAGCGGCAGGCGCTCCAGCGGGGTGCCGACAAAGGGTTTGCCGATCAGCGCGCTGACGCCGACGCCGAACAGGGTCAAGGCCAGCCCGCAAGCCACCTGATTCGCCATCAGGCTGATCGCCAGCACGGCGAATACCAGCGCCATCGCCATGCCGCCCAGCGCCCCGGTCAATAGGCCGACGCTGTGCGATCCGCTGGCATAGGCGCCGGCGAAGGCGGCCACCGCGCCAACCAGCATCATCCCCTCGACGCCCAGGTTCAGAACCCCGGATCGCTCGCAGACCACCTGCCCGGTCGCCGCCAGCAGCAGGGGGGTTGCGGCCATGATGACCGAAACCAGCAGCGCGGTCAGTTCGGCCCCACCCATCACGCCCGCCCCTTTACCAGATGTGGGGCCTGATGCGCGGCAGGACGCACCAGCCGCAGCCGATAGCGCAGGAACACGTCGCACCCCAGCAGGAAGAACAGCAGCATGCCCTGGAACACGGCGGACACCGCAATCGGCAGGCTCATGCTCACCTGCACCGATTCGCCGCCGATATGGGCCAGCGCCAGCAGGAAGGCGGCAAACAGGATGCCAACCGGGTGCAGCCGCCCCAGAAAGGCGACGATGATGGCGGAAAAGCCATAGCCGGGGGAAACCGACGGCAACAACTGGCCAATCGGACCGGCCACTTCGCCCATGCCCGCCAGCCCGGCCAGCGCGCCCGACAGCAGCAGGCAGAACCAGACGATGCGCTTTTCGTTGAACCCGGCAAAGCGCGCCGCCTGGGGCGCAAGGCCGATCACCTTGACCTGAAAGCCGATAAAGCCGCGCGCCATCAGCCACAGCGCCAGCCCAACCGCCGCCAGCGCGAACAGCGCGCCCAGATGCAGCCGGGTCCCTTCGATCAGGATCGGCAGCATCGCTTCGGCATCGAAGGTGCGGCTTTGCGGGAAATTGAACCCGTCCGGGTCTTTCCACGGGCCTTGCACCAGCAGGGTCAACAGCAGCTGCGCGATATAGGTCAACATCAGGCTGGTCAGGATTTCATTGGCGTGGAAGCGGGTTTTCAACAGCGCCGGGATCGCCGCCCAGGCCGCACCGCCCAGCATCCCGGCCAGCAGCATGGCAGGCAGCAGCCACCAGGTCGGCTCCCCCCACAGGGCCAGCGCCAGCCCGCCGCCGCAGATCGCGCCGATGGTCAACTGCCCTTCGGCGCCGATATTCCAGACATTGGCGCGGAAGCCGATTGCCAGGCCGATGGCGCACAGGGTCAACGGCGTCGCCTTCAGCGCCAGTTCGGCCAGCCCCCCTTCAACCAGGATCGGTTCCAGAAAAAACGCATAGAGCACCGCGCCCGCATCTAGCCCCAGGCCCAGGAACAGCGCGCCGCCCGCCGCCATGGTCAGCAGAATCGCCACCACCGGCATGGCATAGACCAGCCAGCCCGGCGTTTCGGTGCGCGGATCGAGCCTAAGCCGCATCGGCGCCCCCCATCATCAGGCCGATGGCCTCGCGCGTTAGCGTCGCGGTCGGCACGGCGGCCGATAGGCGGCCGTGGTACAGCGCGGCGATGCGGTCGGCCACCGCAAACAATTCGTCCAGATCCTGGCTGATCACCAGCACGGCAGCCCCCCTATCGGCCAGATCCAGCAACGCCTGATGAATGGCCGCCGCCGCCCCGGCATCGACGCCCCAAGTGGGCGCGGCCACGATCAGCACCTGCGGTTCGCGCAGGATTTCGCGCCCCATGATGAATTTCTGCAAATTGCCGCCCGACAGGCGGCGCGCCAGCGCCTGCGGCCCGGTCGCCGCCACCCGGAACCGGTCGATGATGTGGCCTGCCAGGGCCTGGGCGGCGCGTGGCACCACCATGCCGCGCCGGGCGGTTTCCCCATCGCCCCAGGTGGACAGAATGGCGTTTTCCGCCAGCGACATGTCGGGCACCGCGCCGCGCCCCAACCGTTCTTCCGGCACATAGGCAAGGCCGCGCCGCCGCCGGGCCGCCACCCCCAGATGGCCGACCGGCTGCCCGTCCAGCAGAATGGTGTCCGCCGGCACCCGCCGTTCCCCCGCCAGCGCGGCCAGCAATTCGCCCTGGCCGCTGCCCGCCAACCCAGCAATACCCAGAATTTCCCCAGCCCGGACAGTTAGCGACAGATCGTGCAGGGGCACGCCGAAGGGCTGATCGGGTGGCAGGGACAGGCCGCGCACGGCCAGCCGCACCTCGCCACTCGCCCGTTGGCCCAGATGGTGCGGCGTTGCCAGCGTGCCGCCGATCATCAGCTCTGCCATGGCGCGCGGCGGGGTGGTTGCCGGGTCGGCGACGCCCACCACCTTGCCGCCGCGCAGCACTGTGGCCCGGTGGCACAG
>CAYRWZ010000116.1:0-6646 GCA_964428065.1 uncultured Comamonadaceae bacterium
GAGCTCTCGCTCGATGGCGTGTCGCTGCGGCTGCGCGTCGCCGTGCGCACGATCCAGGAGTCCGAGCAGCCGATCGGGCGCGTGGTGCTGCATTTCGACGGATCGACCACCCGCTTCAGCGACCTGGATCAAAACGACTATCCGATGGGCAGTTATGAATAACCCGCACCTCGACAGCCCCATTCTTGAAGTCGCGGAATTATCGATCCGCCCTGGCATGGAAACCGCATTTGAAGCGGCGATGGCAGCGGCACGGCCGCTGATTTCTGCGACAGAGGGCTTTCTGGGTATGGATGTGCGGCGGTGTTTGGAGCGCCCGTCCGTCTATCTGCTGCTGGTCTGGTGGCAAACAGTGGACGCCCATGAAATCGGCTTCCGGAAGTCCGATCGATATGCCCAGTGGCGGGCTGCCCTGCACCATTTCTATGATCCGTTCCCAACCGTGGAACATTTCCAGTCTCTGTCCGCCGCTTCGGCGACGCCCTAGCCCCAGCATCCCGGATCACCTGACACGATGACAGATCCCCTTGCCGCCTCCCGCCTGACCATCGATCTGGACGCGATTGCCGAGAACTGGCGCATTCTGCGCGATCAGGCCACCCATGGGCAGTGCGCCGCCGTCGTCAAGGGCAATGCCTATGGCCTGGGGGCCGCCCCGGTGGCCCAGGCACTGGCAGCGGCGGGGTGCCGGCTGTTTTTCGTCGCCCATCTGGCGGAAGGCATCGCCCTGCGGGCGGCCTTGGGGTCTACGTTTGAGGGGGCAGGCATCGAAATTGCAGTGCTGAACGGTGTGTTACCCCATCAGGCGGCCGCCTTTGCCGCGCATGACCTGATTCCGGTGCTGAACGATGCCGGGCAGGTGGCGGAATGGCTGGCCTGGTGCCGCAGCCACGGGGCCGCCCGCCCGGCCATCCTGCATGTCGATACCGGGATGAACCGGCTGGGCCTGCGCCCGGCGGAGTTCGACGATCTGATCGAACATGGGGACGTTGCCGAATATCCCTGGCGGCTGGTGATGACGCATCTGGCCTGCGCCGATGACCGCGACCATCCGATGAATCAGGAGCAACGCCAGCGCTTTGCCGCCGTCCGGGCGCGGCTACCGGCGGTTCCGGCCAGCCTGGCCGCATCGTCCGGTGTGTTTCTGGGGCCGGACTTCCATGCCGATCTGCTGCGGCCGGGCGTGGCGCTCTATGGCGTCAATCCCGCGCCGTGGATGGCCAATCCCATGCGCCAAGTGGTTGAATTATCGACGCAAATCCTGCAAGTCCGGTCAATTGACAGGGGGGAGGCCGTTGGCTATGGTGCGACCCATCGGATGGAACGGGATGGGCGCATTGCAACCTTGGCGTATGGCTATTCCGATGGCTATATCCGGTCTGGCAGTGGGCGCGGGACGCTCTATCTTGCCGGTCATGCCCTGCCCATCGTCGGACGGATTTCCATGGATTTGATTACGGTTGATGCCAGCGCAGTGCCGGAATCGCTGCTGCATCCGGGGGCCTGGGTGGAAATCCTGGGGCCACATCGCAGTGTCGATACCATGGCGCGGGATCTGGGCACCATCGGCTATGAAGTGTTGAACCTGCTGGGCCAGCGCGCCGCCCGCACCTATCGCGGGGCGGTTGCGATGGGCGAGGAAGGGGCCGGCTGATGCCTATTCTCTCTCCGCTCCTGGCTCCCATCGGCCGGGCCTTCCTGTCGTTCCTGGCGGCGACCGGGCGGCTGGTTCTGTTCACTGGCGAGGCCCTGTCGCACTGCGTGCGTCCGCCCTTCTATGGCCGGCAGATCCTGCGGCAGATGATTGAAATCGGCTATTATTCGCTGCCGGTCGTCGGGCTGACCGCGCTGTTCACCGGGATGGTGCTGGCGCTGCAAAGCTATACCGGGTTTGCCCGCTTCAATGCCGAAGGCGCGGTGGCGAATGTGGTGGTGCTGTCGATGACCCGCGAGCTGGGGCCGGTGCTGGCCGGGCTGATGGTCGCCGGGCGGATCGGCGCGGCCATGGCGGCGGAACTGGGCACCATGCGGGTGACAGAACAGATCGACGCGCTGACCACCCTGTCCACCAATCCGATGAAATATCTGGTCGCCCCGCGCCTGATCGCCGGGGTGCTGACCCTGCCGCCGCTGGTGCTGGTGGCCGATATCATCGGCGTCATGGGCGGCTGGCTGATCGGCGGGCAGAAGCTGGACTTCAACCCGATCGCCTATTTGCAGAACACGGTGCAGTTCGTCGAGGCGATGGACGTGATCTCCGGCCTGGTCAAGGCCGCCGTGTTCGGCTTTCTGGTCACGCTGATGGGCTGTTATCACGGCTATAACAGCGGGCGCGGGGCGCAGGGCGTCGGCGCCGCCACCACCAATGCGGTGGTGTCGGCCTCGATCCTGATCCTGGTGTTCGACTATGTGCTGACCGAACTGTTCTTCGCGCGGTAAGGGGGCGAACCCATGGCTGAAACCCCCAAGATCCAACTGGTCGGCGTCAAGAAGCGCTTTGGCGCCAAGGTGGTGCTGGATGGGGTGGACCTGACCATCCCGCGCGGCACCTCCACTGTCGTGATCGGCGGCTCCGGCACCGGGAAATCGGTGCTGCTGAAATGTATCCTGGGCATCCTGACCCCCGACGAGGGCGAAATCCTGATCGACGGCGAACCCGTTACCCGGCTGACAGGCCGCGCGCGGGAGGCGGTGACCAACCGCATCGGTATGCTGTTCCAGGGCGGCGCGCTGTTCGATTCGCTGCGCGTCTGGCAGAATGTCGCCTTCGGGCTGATGCAG
This sequence comes from uncultured Comamonadaceae bacterium, assembly GCA_964428065.1. GTDB lineage: Bacteria > Pseudomonadota > Alphaproteobacteria > Elsterales > Elsteraceae > CAYRWZ01. The sequence continues at coordinate 2,782 of CAYRWZ010000116.1, forward strand.
GGCCAGGGCATGCCCCCGGCGGAAGCCCGCGCCATCGCCCTGCGCAAGCTGGCCCAGGTTGGGCTTGGCCCCGATGTCGCCGACCTGTTTCCGGCCGAATTGTCGGGCGGCATGCAGAAGCGCGTGGGCCTTGCCCGCGCCATCGCGCGCGAACCGGAAATCCTGTTCTTCGACGAACCCACGACCGGGCTGGACCCGATCATGTCCGACGTGATCAACACGCTGATCCGGGACTGCGTGAAGGGCCTGGGCGCCACCGCCCTGTCGATCACCCACGACATGGCATCGGTGCGCAAGATCGCCGATCAGGTGGCGATGCTGTATCAGGGCCGCATCCTGTGGTCCGGTCCGGTGGCGGAGATCGACCAATCCGGCAATCCCTTCGTCGATCAGTTCATCCACGGGCGGGCCGAAGGGCCGATCCAGATGCAGGTCCGCGTCGGCTGATGGCGCGCGGGGCGTCCCATTACGTCTGCCAGGATTGCGGCACGATCCACGCCAAATGGGTGGGCCAATGCACCGGCTGCGGCGCCTGGAACACGCTGGTGGAGGAAACCGCCGGTCCGCCGACCGGGGCCAAGTCTGGCGGCGGCGCCCGGCCGGTGCCCGGCAGCATCCGCGAGAAAATCGCCTTTTCCTACCTGACCGGCACCTCGGACCCTGCGCCCCGCCGAGTCACCGGGATCGGTGAATTTGACCGGGTGACCGGCGGCGGTATTGTGCCCGGATCGGCCATTCTGATCGGCGGCGATCCCGGCATCGGCAAATCGACCCTGTTAACCCAGGTGGCCGCGCAACTGGCAGGCCGGGGACAAAGCTGCGCCTATATCTCGGGCGAAGAGGCGCTGGATCAGGTGCGGCTGCGGGCCGGCCGGCTGGGCATTGCCGAGACGCGGGAGGGGGTGCGGGTGGCGCTGGCTTCGGCCACCGCCGTGCGGGATATTCTGGCCGCGCTGGAAAGTGCGCCGCCCGATGTGGTGATCATCGATTCGATCCAGACCATGTATCTGGATGTGCTGGACAGCGCCCCCGGCACGGTCGCCCAGGTGCGCGCCTGCGCCCAGGAATTGATCCGCGCGGCCAAAAAGCGCGGCTTCGCGGTGATCGTGGTCGGCCATGTGACCAAGGAAGGCACGATTGCCGGGCCGCGCGTGCTGGAACATATGGTCGATACCGTCCTGTACTTCGAAGGGGAACGCGGCCACCAGTTCCGCATTCTGCGGGCGGTGAAAAACCGCTTCGGCCCGACCGACGAAATCGGCGTGTTCGAGATGACCGACCGGGGCCTACAGGAAGTGCCGAACCCGTCGGCCCTGTTCCTGGCCGAACGGCGGCAGGATGTGGCGGGCGCCGCCGTGTTCGCCGGGATGGAAGGCACCCGCCCGGTGCTGGTGGAAATTCAGGCGCTGGTCGCGCCGACCGCGCTGGGCACGCCGCGCCGGGCCGTGGTGGGGTGGGATACGGCGCGCCTGTCGATGGTGCTGGCCGTGCTGGATGCGCGCTGCGGCGTCAGCCTGTCGGGCCATGATGTCTATCTGAACGTGGCGGGCGGCCTGCGGATTGGGGAACCGGCCGCCGATCTGGCGGTGGCGGCGGCGCTGGTATCCGCCGCCACCCAGGAACCCGTACCGGGCGACATGGTGGTATTCGGCGAGGTTGGGCTGGCCGGGGAAGTGCGCCAGGTGGGACAAACCGAAGCGCGGCTCAAGGAAGCCTTGCGCCTTGGCTTCGGACAGGCTTTGATCCCCGCACGGCGGCACGCCGCCAAGCCGGGCAAGACGCGCGGCGGCGGCGGGGGTGGCGGCGGTGGGGGTAGCGGCGGTGGGGGGATCGACGGCCTGCGGGCGATGGAAATCGACCGGCTGGCCGATCTGGTCGAACGGCTGGCCCCGGCCGGTTCCGGCTATGGCATTGAACACAAACGGAAAATCGGATCGTAACGGGATATAGGGATAGCGGGCGGAGATGGAAGCGGGCGGGTTCAATATTGCCGATATCGTGGTCGTGATCGTGGTGCTGATCTCCGGCGCGATTGCCTATTTGCGCGGCTTCGTCCGGGAAGCGCTGGGGATCGCCGCCTGGGTCGGCGCCGCCTTCGCCGCCGTGCTGATTTTCCCCTTCGTCCAGCCGACCGCGCGTGATCTGATCGGCATTGAAATGGTGGCCGATGCCTCGGCATGGCTGGCGATCTTCCTGATTGCGCTGATCCTGCTGTCGCTGGTATCCGGCGCGGTGGCCAACACCATCCGCGAAACCGGCCTGTCTGCGGTTGACCGGTCGCTCGGCTTCGTGTTCGGGCTGGTGCGCGGGGTGGCGGTGCTGTCGATCGTCTATTTCCTGGCCCTACAGCTGATGCCCCAGCCAGAGCCACCGCAATGGCTGCGCACCGCCCGCACTTTCCCGATCCTGGCGGAAGGCGCGCGGCTGGTGGGGGCGCTGGTGCCGCTGGGCAGCCAGACCAAGGCGCAGCTTGCGGCCGAAGAAGCCCGCCGCAAGGCCGAAGCCGCCGCCAAGGCGCAGCAGGCCCTGCAGGAGCTGACCAGCCCGACGCCCAAGCCCGCAGAGCCCGCCCCGGGGCAGCCCGGCTATAACCCCGATGAGCGTAAGGATTTGGAACGCTTGATCCAGGGCAAGCAGTAACGTATTAGGCGGGGCAGAAAACGATGCCTCGATCCACCCCCGCCCGACCGGGCGGCGGATCGGGGTTCCGGCGGCGGCATTCCGCCCCGCCCGCTCGTTGCCGGGGAGCTGCGCGATGTTGACCACCAACCCCTTCCAACCTCACTCCGCTTCCCCTGACGGCGACGATAAGCTGCACGAGGAATGCGGCGTCTTCGCCATCTATGGCTCAAGCGATGCGGGCGCGCACACCGCCCTTGGCCTGCACGCGCTGCAACATCGCGGGCAGGAGGCGGCCGGCATCGTCGCCTTCGACGGCAAAAGCTTCAACGCCCATCGCGCCCTCGGCCATGTGGGCGAAAGTTTCAGCAGCGAACATGTGATCAAGCAGCTTAAGGGCCATGCTGCCATCGGCCATGTGCGCTACGCCACCACGGGCGATACCATCCTGCGCAATGTTCAGCCGCTGTTTGCCGATCTGTCGGTCGGCGGTTTCGCCCTGGCCCATAACGGCAACCTGACCAATGCCCAGCGCCTGCGCACCCAGTTGCAGGAGCGCGGGTCGCTGTTCCAGTCCACCACCGATACCGAAGTGGTGGTGCATCTGATCGCAACCTCCCTGTCGCGCACGGTGACGGAAAAGCTGGTCGATGCCTTGCGCCAGGTGGAAGGTGCCTATTCCTTCATCGCGTTGATGGACGATGCGATCATCGGCGTGCGCGACCCCTATGGCGTGCGCCCGCTGGTGCTGGGCAAGCTGGGCGATGCGCATATCCTGACGTCGGAAACCTGCGCGCTGGACATCATCGGGGCCGATTTCGTGCGCGATGTCGAACCCGGTGAAATGATCGTGATTTCCAAGGATGGCGTGCAGTCGCGCCACCCCTTCCCCGCCGCGCAGCGCCGGTTCTGCATTTTCGAGTTCATCTATTTCGCCCGGCCGGACAGCATCGTCGAAGGCACCAGCGTCTATGAGGCGCGCAAGCGCATCGGCGCGGAACTGGCGCGCGAAAGCCATGTCGATGCCGATGTCGTGATCCCGGTGCCGGATTCGGGCGTGCCCGCCGCGATCGGATACGCCCAGCAATCGGGGATTCCGTTCGAGCTCGGCATCATCCGCTCGCACTATGTCGGGCGCACCTTCATCCAGCCCGGCGACGGGGCGCGCCATTCGAGCGTCAAGCGCAAGCACAATGCCAACCGCGCGCTGGTCGAAGGCAAGCGCATCGTCCTGATCGACGACTCG
>CAYRWZ010000117.1:0-6609 GCA_964428065.1 uncultured Comamonadaceae bacterium
CCGCCTGGGCGTCCTGCGATACGGTTGGATCGATCATCAGGCCGGTTTCACCGTCCCGGCAGATTTCCCGATTGCCCGGCACATCGGTTGCCACCAGCGGGCGGCCGCAGGCGGCGGCATCCAGCAGTGCCTTCGGCACCCCTTCGCGCAAGGAGGGCAGGACGGCAATGCTGGCGCGCTGCCAGATCTCTGCAATCGGCAGGAAGCCCCACAGCTCCACCAGCCCCTCCGCTGCGGCAGCGGTCAGCACCTCTGGCGGAACATGGCTCGGATTGTCGGGATCGGGGCGGCCGGCCAGCGCCAGCCGGATCCGCACGCTGCGCTGACGCAGCAGCCGGGCCGCCGCCAGAAACACGCCGATGCCCTTGTCATAGAGCAGCCGGGCGGGCAGCACGGCCACCGGGTCGCCCGGCGGTTCCGGCAATGGGGTCAGCGCCGCCACATCCACGCCCGAACTGCGGATCAGCACGGCTCGTTCCGGCGCGATCAGCCCCTGACCGACGAACTGGTTGCGGTCATCGGGGTTTTGCAGGATCAGCCGCACCTGGCGGCTGGCGAACAAGGCGCAGAAGGCCAGGCGGATCGGCAGGCGCAACATCCGCGCCAGCAAGCGGGGGGAGGAAAAGACGAAGCCGAGGCCGGCCAACGCGTTGACGATCAGCGGCACCCCGGCAAGGCGCGCCGCCAGGGTGCCGTACAGCACTGGCTTCATGGCGATCTGATGCACTACGCCGGGGCCGATGCGCCGATACAGCCGCCAGAGTTCGACAATGCTGCCCAGTTCCGCCAGGGGGGAGCGTGATGCCCGGTTGAGGCGCAAGGGATGCAGGTGGAACCCTTCGGCTGCGATCCGGTCGCCATCGGCGGTGACGCGGGTGGCGACATGCACCTCCCACCCTGCGGCCTGGGCGGCGCGGGCCAGCGGCAGGCGGTGGGAGCAGAAGTACCAATCCTCGGCCACCAAAAACAGCAGCCGGCGGGGTGGGGCGGTGGATGGGGTCACTGGCTGTTCAGGCTTTCCATCAACCGGGCCGCGCGCGGCAGCTGCGCCAGAATCTGCGCCAGCGGGGTCGGGTCGGCCTTGAACGGACCCCAGCGGGTCACCGCATTGGGCAGCGGCACGCCCGCCTTGATCGGATAGGCCCACAGCGCCTCAGCCAGCAGGCGCTGGCCGGTATCGGTGCCCAGATAGTTCAGCAGCTTGGCCGCCAGTTCGCCCTGCCGGCTGGCTTGGGTGACCGCGCCACCGATAAAGTCGATGGAGGTGCCGCGCCCATCCAGATTGGGCCAGGTCGAGGCCAGCTTGTCGAGGATCGCGCGGTCCTTGTCATCGCCCCGGTCAGCCAGACGGGCCAAGGTGCGGCTGCTGACCAGCGCCAGATCGCACGCCCCTTGTGCCATGGCCAGAATCAGCGGCCGGTCGTCGCCATCATAGGGGCGCTGGCTGCTACCGTTCGGTGCGCCATTGAACGCCATATTCGGCATGTCGGCCCCGGCCTGACTGGCATCCCGGACCCAGGTTTCCGCCATTTCGGCCTTGCTGCCTGCCAACATGGCGGCAACCAGCGGACGGGTGCTCAGCCGGTCCAGCGGGGGCAGGCAGACCCGCCCCCGGAAGCCGGGTTTCAGCAGATCGCCATAGGCGGCCACTTCCCCCGGTTTCACCTTGTCGGCCAGAAACACGGTGGTCCGCGCATAGCTGGCGACCGGGAACCAGCGGCCGGCCGGTTCGCGATAGGGGGTGGGGACGGCTTTTTCCAGCTCCGGCAGGGCGGTGGGACGCAGCAGGCCAGCGGTCGCCGCCCGGTCCAGGCGTGCCAGATTGGGCAATAAAATGACATCGGCGGGGCTGGCCGCCCCTTCGCGCAACAGCCGCCCGAGCAGCAGATCGGGTTCTTCTGCCTCAATCCGCAACGTCACCCCCGCATCGCGGGCGAATTCGGCCAGGGCGGCGGTCAATCGGTTGGGGTCGAACGCGGCATAAAGGGTCAGCACCGGCTTATCAGCCGCTGGCGCGCCGGATGCGGGTGCCTGAGTCTGGTCCTGAACCGGTGCCTGGACCGGTGCCTGGACCGGGGCTTGGGTCTGGCTTTGGGTTTGGGCGCCCGCGGGGCCGGCCCCGGCAAATGCCAACACCACCAGCGCAGCCATGCGCAGCAGGGGCTGGCTGCGTTCCGTTTCCCGAGATGGGGGACAGACGGCGGTGGCCATCATGCAAACCGCTTTCCGAAAAAGAATAGGCCGGACATTGGCCACAACATTACATGGCGATCGGTTAAAGTTTTATTTTATTTGCTGCTAATCGCCGGACTTACCGGTCTTCCCAGTCCGCATCTTCCTGGCGGATCAGATCGGCAATCCGCACCACTTTCGCCGACAGGGGCCGGCCCAGAATCTGCGACGGGGTTTCCAGCCCGGCGGCCAGCAGTTTTGCCTCGGTCAGTTCGGCGGCGGTTGGCTGGGTGGCGATGATTTCCGCAAGCCGCACATCATCCATCCGCCCCAGAATCGAAAGCACATCCTCGCGCGTCACGGTCATCTTGCACCTTTGGGCATGGAGTCCCGTTGGGCTTATCGCACCATCAAAGACAGGTTATCGGAACAGCGGCCCCGACCGGAACGGGGCAAAATCTCGCACGATCAAATCGGCGGGAGAGTGCCGCAGGCCGGAAGGCCTGTCCAGATGGATTTCCGATAGGCCCGTCCGGCTGGATCGACCAGGCCGGCCATGATTCACCGGCCATGATTCACCGGCCATGATTCACGGGTCATGACTCAGATGGGCAGAAACGGCCGGCCGGCAACCGCCTGCTGAAACAGGGCGACGATCAGTCCGGCATAGGCCAGCGCCCCCAGCACCAGCCCGGCGATCTGCCAGCGCGGATGCCGTGGCAGGATCACACCCAGTCCGATCCCCAGCAGCGGCAGCGCCTGAAGCGCGTGCAAACCGAAGAAATGCGGCACCCGCAAATCGCCATGGCTGCGCGACCAGCCAAACCCCGGCAGGAGCGATTCGTACCCGCCGCCGACGATCGGCCCGCCCTGACCGCCCAGATAGGTCGCCACCGCCGTGCCCAGGGTGGCCGAAATCAGCACCCCCAGACGGGCCGCCCACAGGGCCGGACGCGGCGCTTCGGGATGGGGCGATCGGATCAGCAGAATGCCCAGCGCGGCCACCGCCGCCATCAATGTCCAGGCCCCCAGCCCCATCAGCTGATACATGACCAGGCCGGTGGGCGAGAAATTGAAATGCGATGCCTGGCCCAGGGCGGCCCGAAACACGATATAGCCGATCTCGAACGCCATTGGCGCTATGGAACCCCAGATCACCAACCTGCCAAGGTAGGTGCCCTGCCACCCCGACTGCACTAACCGGCTGAGCCAGACCAGCGTAAGGAAATGCACGCAGGCGGAGAGCATGAATTTGCCCGGCTTCAGCCAGACACTGGTACCGTTCAGCAGTCTGGGATCCAGAACCAGTGCCGCCAGTGTGGGCACCAGCAGCAGGGCATAGAGGATGGCCCAGCGCGTCAGATCCTTCTGATCGCGGTACAGCGTGCCGAATGCGGCGGTCAGCGATGCCACGATGCCACCCCCCTTTCAGACCGACAGGCCGGCCGGGCCAACCGCCCGGCGGTGCAGCATCCGCAGACCCAGGAACACCAGCAGGCCGATCGGCCCCAGCAGGAAGGTCAGCGCGAAACAGGGCAGCAGCAGCCAGCGCGACAGGCCGATGCGCCGCGCTTCCCGCGCCTGCCAGGCGCCGATGAACAGATCGAAGGCCAGATAATGCACCCAGCCCGCCAGCAGCAGCGCCCGATTGTCGAACAGGGTGGCTACGCCGGACAGGCTTTGGAACCCACCCTGGGCACCGGGCAGTCCGGTGACGATCAGCCACAGATATCCGGCGCCGAACAGGGCGGGCAGGCCAAGGCCGATCAGCCGGTCAGTCACCAGTTCAGACCTGGGAAAGATGGCAAGGGCCAGCCAGCCCAGCATGGCCAGGCCGTTGGCGGCGGAAAATATCGTGTCCAGCATCGGGCCTTCCCCGGTTCGTGGCGACGGCAAGGGTTGCGACAGTCTCTGATAGTCAAACTTGACACTGTCAAATTTGACTATCCCGGCAAACTCTGCTTGTGTCAACGCCGAACGGTGCCCGACGCGATGGAGGAGGCAGGGTCAGGTGGCGAAGCCGATCGGTTTGAGGGAGCAGCCGGGGGGGGAATGCGGCGCGCAAACCCTATCATCACGGCGATTTGCGGCGGGCCCTGAAGCAGGCCGCCGAAATCATGCTGACCGAACAGGGGGTCGAGGCCTTCACCTTGCGCGAATGTGCCCGGCGGGCCGGGGTTTCCCATGGCGCGCCGGCCCATCATTTCGGCGATGTCGGCGGGTTGCTGGCCGATGTGGCAGCCGATGGGTTCGAGGCGTTGGCAGAGCGGATGGACGGATATGCCGGGGATTTTGCCGATCCGCTCGATCGCCTGATTGCCATCGGCCGGGCCTATATCGACCATGCGCTGGCCGCCCCGGGGCAGTTCCGCGTCATGTTCCACTGCGAACGGGTGCGGGAGGATTGGCCCCGGCGCGTCGCGGCGGCCGATGCGTGCTTCCAGCGGCTGTTGACGGCGATCCAGCACTGTTTCCCGCAAGCCGACGGGCAGGCCCAGCTTCTGGGCGCCTGGTCGGTAGTGCACGGGTTTGCCGAACTGGCGCTGGCCGGCAGTTTCGATCCCATGCTGGCCGGGCGCAGCCGGGCCGATTTTGCCCGCGACGAAGGGGGCGCCATGCTGCGGCAATGGCTGCACCCCTATCGCCAGGGCTGTTAGACGCCGGTTCGGATCAGGATCAATCGCGGAAATTCACATATTGCAGCGGCTGCTCGATCTTCATTTCGCGCACCAGCGCGATTGCGTCCTGCAGGTCGTCGCGCTTCTTGCCGGTCACCCGAAGTTCATCGCCCTGGATCGCCACCTGCACCTTCAGCTTGGAATCCTTGATGTGCTTGGTGATCTTTTTCGCCAGCTCCTGCGCCAGGCCCTGCTTCACTTCGATCATCTGGCGCAGGGTATTGCCCGATGCCTTCTCCGGCGGTTTGAAATCCAGCGCCCCGGCATCCAGCTTGCGGCGGGTCAGATAGACCTTCAGCAATTCGTGCATCTGCTTCAGTTTCAGATCGTCGTCAGCCAGCAGCGTCAGCATATTGTCCTTCCGCTCGACACTGCATTTCGCTCCCTTGAAGTCGAAGCGGGTTTCCACTTCGCGCATCACGCCGGCCAGGGCGTTGTCCACCTCGGCCAGATCGGTTTTGGATACGATATCGAAAGACGGCATGAGTGCTGATCCCCAGTCAACAGTAAGGGTTGCCGACACCGGTCAGGGGTGCCGGCAGTGCAGCGCGCCCGAACACGTCTGCAACGGTTCCGATTGCCGGGATCAAAAGCCAGCCGGGGCCCGGCTGCAAGTCAAAATTTGCGGTTGCCCGGCCGCCCGGCGCCCCTTGAAACCCCGTTTCCGGCTGACTAACTGCTGATCTGTCGGTGCCAATCCGGGCCGACACATCACCCACCGGGGGCGCGGTTGGCGACCCGGTTCATCCGTCGGCAGGATGCCTGCCGACTTCCAAGTTGCTCGATGGAGGATTTGGCTATGCGTGGTTTCGATCTTTCCCCCCTGTTCCGCTCCACGGTCGGCTTCGATCGCCTGGCCCAGCTGATGGAAGCGGCCAATCGCCTGGATGATCAGGCAGCCTCCTATCCCCCGTACAATATCGAAAAGCTGGGCGAGGACAGCTATCGCATCACCATGGCCGTGGCCGGGTTCCGCGCCGAGGATGTGACCATCGTTGCCCAGGCCAATTCCCTGACCATCAGCGGCAAGCCGCAGGGCGACGGCGAAAAGCCGGTCTATCTGCATCGCGGCATCGCCGGGCGGGCCTTCGAGCGGCGCTTCGATCTGGCTGACCATATCAAGGTTGCCGGAGCCAGCCTGGAAAATGGCCTGCTGCATGTCGAACTGGTGCGTGAGATTCCCGAGGCGATGAAGCCGCGCGTCATTCCGATCGGTGCCGCGTCCGAGGCTGCTGGTGCCGCCCGTGGTGCCGCCCGTGTGATCGACCAGACCGCGGCATAATCTTCGGTTGAAGATGCGCACTGGCTGTTAGCATCAAAAAATTCATCGCCACATCTTCCCCCTCGACAGACCGCTGTCGAGGGGGTTTTCGTTTGCGAAACTGGTTTGTATCCGGGCGATTCTGTGAAAAACTGCCATATTCGTTTGCCGTGACGCCGGCGAGGGGCTGATTTGCATAGAAGATTGGTAAAATTATCTTTTCGTACATGGTAAATTTCCGATAACTTTTTCGTGGGAATATACACAGGCGCGTTTTTGTGGAGCCGGAAAGCGATCCGACGGGATCATGCACGAGGATATTTACGAGCTGCACGTTTCTGAAGCCGGCCGCTGGTCGCTTTATGAAAGGTTCAGGTCAAGCGAGCGGGAAGATGCTGTCACCGAGGCGAAGCGCGTGTTGCTGTCGCCATCGGTTGAGGCTGTCCGCGTGATCCGTGAAGTCTATGACGAAGGGGAGCAGCTGTTTAAGCAGCGGAC
>CAYRWZ010000118.1:0-6588 GCA_964428065.1 uncultured Comamonadaceae bacterium
CATCTTGAAGGCATCGGCGAAGGTGGTGCGCTCGTTCGCCAGGCGGAACAGGTTCTGGTTCGGAATGACGATCAGCGTATCGACATATTGCTGCAGTTCCTGAATGCCGCTTTCCGCCAGGCGCATACGGTGCTGGCCTTCGAAGTGGAACGGCTTGGTCACCACACCGACGGTCAGGATGCCGCGTTCGCGCGCTGCACGGGCGATCACCGGGGCGGCGCCGGTGCCGGTGCCGCCGCCCATGCCGGCAGCGATGAACACCATGTTCGACCCGTCGATGATTTCCAGAATGTCCTCGATCGCTTCCTCGGCAGCGGCGCGGCCGACATCCGGCTTCGCCCCGGCGCCCAGGCCACGGGTCAGATTGCGGCCCAGCTGCAGACGGATGCTGGCGAGATTGTGCGACAGAGCCTGCGAATCGGTGTTGCTGACGACGAAATCAACGCCCTGCAGGTTCGACCGGATCATGTTGTTGACCGCATTGCCGCCCGCACCGCCAACACCGACGACGGTGATACGCGGCTTCAGTTCCGGTTCGGCGGGATTGGTCATGCCGATAGAGATTGCCATAGTGTGCCTCCGCTTTTGACAAGGGATGTTTGACGCTTTTCCTAGAAGTTTTCCTTCAGCCAGAGGCCGAGACGGCCAAACCAGCCTGCCGGGTGCTGGGTTTCCGGACGGGATTTCCGGACCAGTTCTGTCACCGGCTGCAAGGCGTGCGTGATCAGGCCTGCGCAGGTAGCGAAGGCCGGACCGCTGACGTCTTGCGGAAGGGAGTGCAGGCCGAGCGGGCGCCCAACCCGAACCTGCTTATCGAGAATGAGGGCGGCGAGATCGGCGACGCCGGCAAGTTGCGCGGCCCCCCCGGTCAACACCACCCGGCGACCGGCCATGCGGTCGACACCGCTGGCTTCCAGCCGCGAGCGCACCAGCTCGAAGGTTTCTTCGAGGCGCGGCTGGATGATTCCGGTCAACAGCGATTTCGGAACCTGATGGCCCGAAACCTGGTCTTCCTCTCCTACCAGAGGAACTTCGATCATCTCCCGTTCATCGGAAGACGATACCAAAGCGGCGCCGAACAGCGTTTTCATCCGTTCGGCATGCGCCAGGGCGGTCGACAGGCCCCGCGCGATATCGTTGGTGACGTGGTTGCCGCCGATCGGAATGCAGTCCACGTGCAGCACCTTGCCATCGTGGAACACGGCGATGGTGGTGGTGCCGCCGCCCATGTCGATCAGCGTTACGCCCAGTTCGCGTTCATCCGCCACCAGCGCCGATTGTCCGGCGGCATAGGGCGAGACGACGATGCCGTCCACTTCCAGGTGGCAGCGGGCGATTACGGTCGCCAGCGTCTTCAGCCCGGTGGTGGAGGCGGAAATCACATGCATGTGCACGCCCAGGCGCTGGCCGAACATGCCGCGCGGGTCGCGGATGCCGCGGCTGCCGTCGATGGCGAAGCCGACGGGGATCGTGTGCATCATGGTGCGGTCGGCCGGTTCGGCATTCTGGCGGCCCTGTTCCAGCACCCGGCGCATGTCATGCTCGGTGATCTCGTGCCCGTTGACCGGAATCTCGTGCAGGATGGTGCGCGAGGAGGGGTGGCCGCCGGACAGGTTGACCATGACGCCCTTCAGCGTTTCCCCGGCCATCTGTTCCGCCGCCTGAACCGCGTGCAGGATCGACTTTTCCGCTTCCTCGATATCGACGATCGTGCCGGCCTTGATCCCGCGCGAGGCGTGCAGGCCGACCCCGATGACGCGCGGCACCCCGCCATCGGTACGGCAGATGATGCAGGCAATCTTGGTGGTGCCGATATCCAGTGCGGCAATGATCCCGTTGCGCGCCTTGGTTGATGCCTTTTTCATGACCCCCGGTTCCTTTTCAGTCTGTCTTTTCTGGCCGTCTTCTTTTTTTGGTTTCTTGTTCTGGTGCTGCGATCAGCTTTTGTTGGGGCGGCCTTTTGGTTTGGTCAGCGGTTGCGATGGTTGGCTGGCCAGCTGCACGACCATGCGGTCGGGCAGGCGCAGATCGATCATGGTGACATCGCGCGCCAGCAGCTTTTGATCCCGGTCCAGATCGGCCAGCAGGCCGATCGCAACAGCGGGGTCCTCTTCTGGCAGGCGCACGTCGATGCCGTTGTCCAGCCGCAGGTTCCAGCGCCGCCCGCCGACAAAAACCGATGCCGCGACGCGCTGGCGGATTTCCGGAACGCTGTCCAGCAGCATCAGGAAGGCTTCGGCATGGGCGGGGGCTTCGTCGCCCACCACCACCGGCAGGGCGGCGAATTCGGGTGCAATCTCGTCGGTGATCGACACGCCCTTGGCATCGATGACGGAAAACCGCCCATCGTGCTGCCACAGGGCCAGGGGAGTGCGCTCGACGATTCGCACCACCACCGTATCGGGCAGATGGCGTTCGACCGTGGCGCTTTCGATCCAGGGCACCTGCTCCAGCCGCTGACGGGCGGCTTCGGCGTCGAAGGCCAGCATCGGCGCGCCGGAATCCAGCGCCAGCGCAGCGCGGATATCCGCGTCGCCAACCCGGTTCTGGCCATGGACTTCCACCTGGGCGATGCGCAGCCCCAGCCCGGCCGATGCCTGGGTGGAGACATGCTGAAGCCCGGCCGACAGGCCGGCTTCGCCCGACCGGGCGATCAGCAGGCCAGCGCCAGCCAGCACGATCGCAACGCTGATCCCCAGGAAGCCCAGGGACACCGACGGCAGAAGCCGGCTCAGGCGGGGGCGCCGCCGCGGCTGCGGTTGCAGCGCCTTCAGCCCGCGTTCGATCTTCGGCGGCAGGGTCGGCTGCGGCGGGTTCGCCGTAACGATCTGCGGCCGGTTCAGCGCGCGGGGCATCGGGTCGGGCTGGGGTTGCGCCGGGGGGTGTGCCTGGGCTTCCACCTGGGGCTCCACCTGGGACTCGGGCGGAACCGCCGGCAGAACCGGGCCGATTTCGTCCTGATCGACAGGCGGCTCAATCCCGGTCGGCGCCGTGCCGCGCAGGAAGGACGGCAGCGGCGGCATCGGATCGTCCAGATCATCGTCCCGCTGTGCGCCGGTAATCGCGCCCTGTCCGCGCTGAGGGGCGAAATCGAACAGGCCGGGCTCCAGCCGGTCCTGGAACCGGTCGGTCGGGGTCTGGGATTTGGATCGGCCTAATCGCATCGGGCGTGCTCCACCATCCAGGCGACCAGATCGGGGAAGGAAATCCCCTGCGACCGGGCCGCATCCGGCACCAGCGAAACCGACGTCATGCCGGGATGCGTATTGACCTCCAGCAGATAGGGGATGCCCGGCTCCCCGCCGGTATCGTCATAGCGGAAATCGGCGCGGGTCACGCCCCGGCAGCCCAGCGCCTTGTGGGCGGCCACGGCCATCGCTTCCATCTCGGCCAGGGCATCCGGGTGCATCCGGGGCGGCATGACATGCTCTGCCCCCTGGTCGCTGTATTTGGCTTCGTAATCGAAAAAGCCCTGGCGGAAGACAATCTCGATCGATCCCAGGGCGCGGGCGCCGCCGCTGGCCGGATCGTCGATCACGGCAACCGTCATTTCCCGGCCGGGGATGAAGCGTTCGACCAACACTTCCTCGCCATAGGGCCAATCGGCGGCCAGAAAAGCCGGGCCGTTATCGCCCGCGCGCACGATATGCACGCCGAAGCTGGACCCTTCGGCCGGCGGTTTGATGACATAGGGGCGCGGCATCACATCGCCCGCCAGCACCTGATCGCGGGTAAAGATCCCGCCTTGCGGGCAGCGCAGGCCGCAGGCAGCGAAAATCTGCTTCGCCCGCTGCTTGTTCATCGCCAGCGCCGAGGCTTCGAGCCCCGAATGGGTGTAGGGCAGGCCGAGGATGTTGAGCAGGCCGGGGATCGTCCCATCTTCCCCGCCCTTGCCGTGCAGCGCGTTGAACACGGTGTCGGGGCGCTGGGCGGGATCGGACGGCACCAGCGCGGCGACCAGCGCCGGCAGGTTGCGCGTCACGTCGATCCGCGTCACGCGATAGCCCTTGGACGCCAGCGCATCGGCCACGGCGGCACCGCTGCGCAGCGAAACCGGGCGCTCCGACGACCATCCCCCCATCAGCACCGCGACGTGCTTGGCCATCAGCGTGCCTCCCCGGTCGGAACGCCGATGCGCTTGATTTCCCATTCAAGCGCAATGCCCGAGGTCTCCTGGACCCGGCGGCGCACTTCCTCGCCCAGCGCCTCGATCTCGGCGGCTGTCGCGGTGCCGGTGTTGATCAGGAAATTGGTGTGCTTTTCCGACACCATCGCCCCGCCCAGGCGCAACCCCCGGCAGCCCGCGCGGTCGATCAATTCCCACGCCTTCGCCCCTGGCGGGTTCTTGAAGGTGGAGCCGCCGGTTTTCGACCGGATCGGCTGGCTGGCTTCACGGCTGGCGCGGATATCCGCCAGGCGGGCGGCGATGCGGGCCGGATCGTCCTGCGTGCCGGTCAGCCGGGCGGCGGTGAAGATCCAGTCCTCTGGCACGTCTGAATGGCGATAGGTGAAGCCCATCTGGGCGCAGGTCAGGCTGTGGTGGGTGCCGCTGCGGCCCAGCGCGGTGGCGCGGTCCAGCACCTGGGCCATGTCGCCGCCATAGGCACCGGCATTCATGCGCAGCGCGCCGCCGATGGTGCCCGGCACGCCGGACAGGAATTCCAGCCCGGCGATCCCGGCCTCTGCCGCCACCATGGCGACGTTCAGATCCAGCGCGGCTGCGCCCGCCGTCACGCTGGCCCCATCGGCGGTAATTCCGGCAAAACCGCGCCCCAGGCGGATCACCACACCGGGGATGCCGCCATCGCGCACCAGCAGGTTGGAGCCGACGCCCAGCACCGTCACCGGCACCTCGGCGGGAACATGGGCCAGGAACACCGCCAGATCCTCTTCATCGACCGGGCGGAACATCACCTCTGCCGCGCCGCCGACGCCGAACCAGGTGATCCCGGCCAGCGGCGCATTGGCAGTCAGCCGCCCGCGCACCAGCGGCATACGCTCGATCAGCGGGGTGGCGGGGCCGGAGGACAGAGCGCTTGCCATCATCGCGCCGCCCCCGGATTTGCTGCCGGGGTCGCTGCCGGGGCGGGTTCGCCATACAGCGCCGCCAGTTCGGCGGGCAGGGCATGCGCCCAGTTGGTCACTGTACCGGCCCCCAGGCAGACCACCATATCGCCCGGCTTGGCCATGTCCTTGACCAGCCCGGCCAGCGCTTCCGGCGCTTCCAGCGCACGGACGTTGCGATGGCCGCGCTGCTTCAGCCCGGCAACCAGGCTGTCGCGGCTGATGCCGTCGATCGGCGCCTCGCCGGCGGCATAGATATCGGCGACGATCACCGCATCGGCATCGTTGAAGCAGGAGCAAAACTGTTCGAACAGGCTGGCGACGCGGCTATAGCGGTGCGGCTGCACCACGGCGATGACATGGCCCCGGCATCCGCTGCGCGCGGCCTTCAGCACGGCAGAGATTTCCACCGGGTGATGGCCGTAATCGTCGATCACGGTGATGCCGCGCACTTCGCCGGTGCGGGTGAAGCGGCGCTTGACCCCGCTGAAATTGGCCATGGCGCGGCGGATGGTGTCGTCCTCGATCCCCATTTCCACCGCAACGCCGATGGCGGCCAGCGCATTCTGCACATTGTGATTGCCCAGCATGGGCAGGGCGATGTTGCGCAGCACGCGGGTTGCGCCGGTGAAGCGGTCGCGCAGTTCCACATCGAAGCGCGCGCCGGTCGGGGCCATCATCACGTTGATCGCGTGGATATCGGCCTGCGGGTTCATGCCATAGGTGACGATGCGGCGGTCGATCTGCGGGATCAGCGCCTGGACCACCGGATGGTCGATGCACAGCACGGCGAAGCCGTAGAACGGGATATTTTCGACGAACTGCTTGAAGGCGGCCTGGACGTTTTCGAACGTGCCGTAGAAGTCCAGATGTTCCGGATCGATATTGGTGACGACCGAAATGACCGAGGGCAGGCGCACGAAGGTGCCGTCGGACTCGTCGGCCTCGACCACGATCCAGTCGCCGCCGCCCAGGCGCGCGTTGGTGCCATAGGCGTTGATGATGCCGCCGTTGATTACCGTCGGGTCCAGCCCGGCGGTATCCAGCATGGCGGCGACCATAGAGGTGGTGGTGGTCTTGCCGTGGGTGCCGCCAATGGCGACCGACCATTTCAGCCGCATCAGCTCGGCCAGCATTTCGGCGCGGCGGACCACGGGGCTCAGCCGCCCGCGCGCTTCCACCACTTCCGGGTTGGTTGGCTTGACCGCGCTGGAAATCACCAGCACCTGGGCATCGCCCAGATTTTCCGGCCGATGGCCGATTTCAATCGGGATACCCAGGGCGCTCAGGCGTTTGACATTGGCATTGTCGGCCTGGTCCGACCCGCGCACCTTATAGCCCAGATTGTGCAGAATCTCGGCAATCCCCGACATGCCAATCCCGCCGATACCGACGAAATGGATCGTGCCGATGGACAGGGGCATGGCTCTCATTGGGACTCTCCAGCGGCAGGCGCGGACGCGGTCGGGGGATTGGGGTTCAGGGTCAGGTCGGCCAGCCGCTGCGCCGCATCGCGCGCAGACA
>CAYRWZ010000119.1:0-6315 GCA_964428065.1 uncultured Comamonadaceae bacterium
CGGAAATGGTGAAGAAGGGCACATTCGCTTCGCCCGCAATCGCACGGGCCAGCAGGGTCTTACCGGTCCCCGGCGGGCCGACCAGCAGCACGCCCTTGGGGATGCGGCCACCCAGACGCTGGAACTTCTGCGGATCGCGCAGGAAATCGACAATCTCGTGCAGTTCCTGCTTGGCTTCGTCGATCCCGGCCACATCGTCGAAGGTGACGCGGCCAACCTTTTCGGTCAGCATGCGGGCGCGGCTTTTGCCGAAGCCCATTGCCTTGCCGCCGCCCGACTGCATCTGGCGCATGAAGAAAATCCACACGCCGATGAACAGCAGCATCGGGAACCACGAAATCAGCACGCCCAGAATACCGGGCATCGAATCGTCCATCGGGGCGGCCTTGATACGCACGCCCTTGCCGATCAGCCGTTCCACCAGGCCCGGATCGAAGGGCGCATAGGTGGTGAAGGGCAGGCCCTCGCTGCGGGTGCCGGAGATGGTGGCGCCCTGGATCGTCACTTCCTTGATCTGCCCGCGATCCACATCCGCCAGGAAGTCGGAATAGGCCAGCGCGGTTTGACCAGAGCGCTGCCCGGTATCCTTGAACACGTTGAACAGGGCAATCAGCAGCAAGCCGATCACCACCCAAAGTGCAAGGTTTCTGCCGAGATTATTCACGTAAGCGTGCCCTTCGATTGTCTGTCTGGCTGCACATGCCGCGCAGCTGGCGCTGTCAACAGCCCGAGTGATGGTCCTGCGCCTGTCGCTCTAGTATGGCGCGCGGCGGATGCCGGGTCGAGTCCGGCGGTAAGAACCGGCGTCAAGAATCTGGCGGTGGGATCGCATCCGGGCAGCCATCGATCCTCGATGAGCACCCGTTTATCGCCACCCCCATCTTCACGAGAGAAGTGGGCAGGCGGTCCCGCCGCGTCAAGCGGTGCCTTCTGATGACCCTTGTTCCCGCCCTGCAACTCCGGGGTGATGCGTACCCAATCCTGCCCGGCGCGGCGGTGCCGGCTCCACAGGCAATGGCCCAGGGTGAAGCGCGGGCGGCGGGTTTCGCACAGGAAGCGATAGGCGGTTTCGCACCGCTGGTGGCGGGGGGGATAGTCGCTTCCGCCGATCCAGGCGGCCAACGCGCCAATGGCCTGAACCGCCACCTCGGGCGGGGCGGTGCACAGGGCGGCCGGATCCAGCCAGACGGCCCCTTCCCGCCAGCGCAGGGCCTGGACCAGAAGCGCGGCCAGGGCCTGGTGGGCGGCGGCGGCCTCCTGTTCCGCTTCTGTTTGCAGGGTCAGCAGCTGCTGGTGCAGCGTGCCGGTATCGGCCAAATCGGCGCGCGCCAGATCCGCACGAGCCTGACTGCGGGCGAAGCGGGCGGCGCGGTTGGACGGGTCTTCCACCCAGTCCAGCCCCTCTGCCCGGCAGGTTGCCACCAGGCGCGCCTTTGGAACCCCCAGCAGCGGGCGCAGCAGGCGCAGCGTTCCCGTGAACCGTTCGCCCATCATGGCAGACAGGCCCAGCGCACCGCTGCCCCGGCGCTGGCGCAGCAGCACGGTTTCCGCCTGATCATCGGCATGATGGCCCAGCAAAAGATGCAGAATGCCGCGCGCCCGGCAGGCATCGCTCAAGGCGCGATAGCGGGCCGCCCGCGCCCGCGCCTGAAGATTGCCACCCGCGCCCAGATCGCCGGTCAAGGGTCTGGGCAGGGACAGCCCTTCAGCCGGGATATCCCGGCTGCGCAGCCGCTGGAGGGTCGCTTGGCATTCGGCCGCGCTTTCCGCCCGCACGCCGTGATCGACCACCAGGGCAAGGCAGCTGCCGCCGTGCTGCTGCGCCCAATCGGCGGCCAGAATCGTCAGGGCCATGCTGTCGGCCCCGCCGGAACAGGCAACCGCCAATGCGGGCGGGCGCTCGAACGGGGCGAAGCGGGCCATGGCTGCCGCGAATTCGGCGCGCGTCACCGGCTGGTTGGCGGCCCCCATTGCAGCCCTCGCCCCATCACGGCATCAGCCCGTGTTTCAGGTGCATTTCAGGCGCTTCTGTTCCTCATTCACCCGCGATTTCAGGAACGCCGCCGCCTGCGGATATTCCTTTTCGAACCGGCCATAGGCGGCGCAGGCTTCGCGGGTTTTCCCGGTATTGGCCAGCGACAGGCCCAGTTTCAGCAGGTTGTCGGGCGCCTTGGAGTTCTTCGGATATTTCTGATAGCCGGTCAGGAACTGCTCGGCAGCGACACCGTAATTGCCGCGCACATAGAAGGTCTCGCCCAGCCAATATTGGGCATTGCCCGCCAGATCATCGTTCGGATGCGCCTGGATAAAGGCTTTCAGTGCCTGTTCGGCCGAAACGTAATCCTGCTTCTGCACGAACTCGAAGGCGTAAGTGTACTGGGTGCGGGCATTGCCCTGGGGCAGTTGCACCCGCGGCGGTGCGGCGGCGGCAGATGCTGCGGGGGCGGACGCTGCGGGGGCGGATCCGGCTGTCGGCGGAGTCAGCGGGCGTGGTTCCTGTCCTGGGACGAAGGCGCCACCTGCGGCAGCCCCAGCCGCCGGTGCAGCGGTGGCAGCGGGTGCATTGCCAGCGGGTGCATTGCCGGCGGGTGCGGTAGCGGGAGCAGCGGAGGCGGTTGCTGTGGCCGGGGCCTGTTCCGCCTTCTTTTCCAGTTCGCCGATGCGGAATTCCAGGTCGGACGTCAGCCGGTCGATCCGTTGCTTCAGCTGATTGACGGTCTGGTTCAGATCCTCAATCTGGCCGTTCATGGACCGCAGTTCGCCCTCAAGCTGCTGGATGCGGATGGTCAGCTGCGCTGTGATCGGCACATCGCCGGCCGCCTGCGCCACCATGATCGGCGCGGTTTCGGCAACAGCGGCGGCCGGGCCGGTCAATCCCCCGATCAGCACAAGGGGAAGGGCCAGGGATTTCATCAGCAGCGAAGCAGTGCGGGGCATGGCGGTCATCCAGCGATCTGTCTTACAAGATGCGGCAAAGCTACCCCAGCTTCGTGGCGAAACAAAGCCGGAAGCAGCGGGCAGGTAGCAAACGGGTAAGCCGTCAGCAAAAAAGGCGACATCCGCACGGGATGCCGCCCCTTTTGTCTGTCTCAGCCCATTCGGTTTAGAAGGCGGGAACCGAAACACCGCGCCGGTTCTGCGACCAGGCGGCTTCGTTGCTGCCTGCCACGGCCGGACGCTCCTTGCCATAGCTGATGGTGACCAGGCGGCTTTCGGCGATGCCCAGGCTCATCAGATAATCCTTGACCGCCTGGGCACGACGCTCACCCAGCGCCAGGTTATATTCGCGGGTGCCGCGCTCGTCCGCATGGCCTTCGACGGTGAAGCGCACATTCGGATACTGCTTCAGCCAGGCGGCCTGACGCTGCAGAACCTCGCGGCCCTGCTCGTTCACGGTCGAGCTGTCATAGTCGAAGAACACGCGATCCCCGGCGGTCTGGCGCAGATTTTCGGCCAGCGCCCCGAGGTTCGAGGCATCGACACCGGTCCGGCCGCCGCCACCCAGGCCCTGCTGGTTGATCGAGCCGCTGCCGCCGCCAGCGCCCCCACCGGAACCGCCGCCGCCGCTGGTTCATCAGAGGCGCAGGCAGCAACCGACAGGGCAAGAAGAGAGGCAAGGATGATCCGACGCATTATTTGTGACCTCCCAGGTCAGTAAGTCTTGGTGGCGTCTGTGTTACAGGACATTCAGGCAAATTAAAGGCGCCGACGGGTTCCCGCCGACGCCTTTACTTACCGGTATCGCAATTAGCGCGACAGAACGGTCACGCCACGACGGTTCTGCGACCAGGCGGCTTCGTTCGAACCCAGAACGGCCGGACGCTCCTTGCCGTAGCTGATGGTGGTCAGGCGGGCAGCCGGAACGCCGAGGGACACCAGATAGTCCTTCACGGCATTGGCGCGACGCTCACCCAGCGCCAGGTTGTATTCACGGGTGCCGCGCTCGTCAGCATGGCCTTCGATGGTGATGCGGTACTGGGCGTACTGCTTCAGCCAAGCGGCCTGGCGCTGCAGAGTGGCCTGGGCGGCCGGCAGCAGTTCGTACTTGTCGAAGTCGAAGAACACGCGGTCGCCGACATTGCGGGTGAAGTCCTCAACCGAGCCGGCCTGAATGGTGCTCGCCGGCTGGGCGGTGTTGGACGGCGTGGTGTTGGTGTCGGCAGTGGTAGCGGGCTTTTCTTCGCAAGCGGCCAGCAGGAGGGCCGCAGCAACCATGGGAAGAACGGTGATGCGCATTTTGATGACCCCTCAGCACTGAGGCTGATTCAAAGGTGAGTTAACCGAGTTTGGGCTGATGTTTCACTTCGACGGCACAACCTGGGCAAGATACAGCTCACCCGTGCTGCACCGCCGAACGAGACAGCGCCATATATATATCCGCGCCCTTACGGAATCAAGGGGCTCCAAGCGGGGTCCGATGCATCTTGCGGGGTTACCAGCTCGCGCAGATTGCGCCCGGTGATATCGACGCTCATCAGCTTGCTGCCGCCGCCGCGTCCGGCCGAATCGGAGGGCGACTGACGGAAGAACATCAGCACGCGGCCATTGGGCGCCCAGGTCGGGCCTTCATCCAGATAGCTTTGCGCCAGGGTGCGTTCCCCCGTGCCATCCGGGCGCATGACGCCGATGACGAACTGCCCCTGGCTTTGCTTGGTGAAGGCGATCAGATCGCCGCGCGGCGACCAGACCGGGGTGGTGTAGCGTTCGCGACCATTGGAAATGCGCGTGACGCCGGACCCGTCTGCATTCATGACATAGAGCTGCGAACTGCCCCCCCGGTCAGAGTTGAACACGATCTTCGAGCCGTCCGGCGCAAAGCTGGGGGAGGTGTCGATCGCCGGGCTGTCGGTCAGGCGGCTGACGCGGCGGGTGCGCAGATCCATCGTATAGATGTCGGAATTGCCGTTCTGCGCCAGGCTCATGATCACCCGGTTACCATCGGGCGAGAAGCGCGGGGCGAAGGTCATGCCGGGGAAATCGCCCACCACTGCCTGCTGCCCGCTGTCGATATTGTAAAGATACACGCGCGGCTTGTCGTTGAAGTACGACATATAAGTAATCTCGCGCGCAGTTGGGGAGAAGCGGGGGGTCAGCACCAGCACCCGTTCGTCGGTCAGCAGGCGGAAGCCATGACCGTCCTGGTCCATGATCGCCAGCTGCTTGATCCGCCGGGTGGCCGGGCCCTTTTCCGCCACGAACACCACCTGGGTGTCGAAATACCCCTCTTCGCCGGTGATCCGCTTATAGATCGCGTCGGAAATCTTGTGGGCGATACGCCGCCAGCCCGAGGCAGAGGCGGTCAGCGCCTGGCCTTCCATCTGCGCTTCGCCGAACACGTCCCACAGGCGGAATTCCACCCGCAGGCGGCCGTCCGGCTGCTGAATGACCGCGCCGCTGACCAGCGCCTGTGCGTTGATCAGCTTCCAGTCGCCGAAGCGCGGGGCGGTGCCGATGCTTTCCGGCGTCTGCACGAAGGCCTTGGGATCGATCGGACGGAACAGGCCGGAACGCTCCAGATCGGCTGCCACCACCCCGGCGATTTCAGTGCCGATGCGCACTGCCTCCGCGCCGCCTTGGCCGACCAGCGTGGTAACGGCAACCGGCAGCGGCTGGGGGTTGCCCTGGGTCAGGTTGATGCGCGGTTCGGCACCGGCGCCGATAGAGGCACCCATGGTTGCCACCAGAACCAGCACCGGCGCCAGAGTGGCACGCAAGGCACGCTGGGCCACCCGCGTCAGAAAGCCCCGCGCCAAGAGTTCACGAGGCTGTTCAATGGCAGTCACGACAAAGCTCATAGGCCAAGATCCCTTGGATCGAAGTTGACAATGATGCTGCTATAGGTTCCCGGCGGCACAGGCAAGCGCGAACATTGCGGATTGCGCGGGGCGCGCAGCGCCTGTTCCGCCGCCGTCCGATGCTGCGGGCTGCGGCTGGCAACCGAAGGATCCAGCAATTCGGTCCCTTTCACCGACCCGTCCGGGTTCAGGAAGATGCGCACCTCGACCGCCATGTTGCGGGCGTTGGCCATGCCGGGATCGAAGTTCCAGCACGGCATCAGCGCAGCACGGATCGCATCCTCCTCAGACCGCGACAGCGGGCGGTCGGGGTTGCTGGGGCCAACCGACCGCGGCGCGGGCGATCCGCCCTGCTGGGTCGGCGGCACCGGCGGACGCGCGGCGGCCTGTTGCTGGGGCTGTTGCGGGCGCGGCGGCTCCTTCGGCGCAACCTGGCTCACGGCCTTTGCCATCTGGTCGAAGAAATCGTCTTTCTTCGGCTCTTCCTTCTTCGCCGGTTCCGGTTTGGGCTGCGGCTTAG
>CAYRWZ010000120.1:0-6255 GCA_964428065.1 uncultured Comamonadaceae bacterium
ATATCGCGCGTCAGCAAGGCGTATAGCAGCCCGTCGCGCTGCCCGGCATCCGATATGGCCGCAGCGGCGGCGCGAACATCCTGGGCCAGACAGGCGATATCCCTGCGGGCAAGGCAATCCGCCGGATCGTCGGGCGCGGGCAGCGGGAGGGGTGGCGGCTCCAGCAGCACCGCAGCCGCAGGCATGGCCTGCAACCGTTCCAGGGCCGCCCTCCGTTCGGCCTCCCGGTCGGCCGAAACCGCCCGCTCGATCGCGGCATCGCCGAAGCTGACCGGCCCCTGGGCTATGGGCAGGGCAATGGGCGGGGCGCTGGACGCCTCCCCAAGCTGTTCCCGAACCTGCCCCCCAAACTGGGCATATGCCGGCGCCAACGGGGCCAAGGCCAGCGTATAAACCAGACATGCAAAAATCGCGCGCATTTCAAATCACTTATACAAGGATTTTGGTTTGACCGTCTTACAGATGCCGCGCATATTCAGCATTAATTTGTGAGAACTCCGAGGGGGGAGGCGGGTTTTGTTCGGACATAAGGCGTTTCGGGGACAGTCAGCCAAGTGGATGGTCGGCCTGGCGCTTTCCGGGGTGATGCTAACAGGTATGGCAACCCCCACCAAGGCCGCCACCTTGAACGACGAACTGTCGGTTCTGTTGACTGCCCACCCCCGGGTCAAGGCCGCCCAGAATGAAGTGCGCTCGGCCGATGAAGGCATTCGCGGCGCCTTCTCCGGCTATCTGCCCTCGGTCAATCTGGAAAGCAGCTACGGGTGGGAACGCATCTCCAGCCCGACGATCCGCGACCGCGGCAAGGACCGGACCAGCCTTGGCACCGATAGCACCAGCCTGACCATCACCCAGATGCTGTGGGACGGGTTCCGCCGGGAAGCGGGCTATGACGGGGCCAAGCTGACCAAGACCATTTCCGAAATCGGGCTGGACGCCACCCGGCAATCCCTGGCCTTCGACGGCGCGCGCGCCTATATCGACGTGCTGCGTTCTGTCCGCCTGGTGGAACTGGCGCGCAACAACGAATTGACCGTGCAGCGCCAGCTGAACCTGGAAGATGAGCGGGTGCAACGCGGCGCAGGCGTCGCGATCGACGTGCTGTTCGCCAAATCCCGGCTCCAGATTGCCAAGGAACGCCGCGTCGCCTTCGAAGGGCAGCTGCAAGAGGCCGTCGCCCGGTACGAACAGCTGTTCGGCCGCACCCCGCCGATGAATGCCATGTCGGAACCGGTGGTGGCGCAGGCCCTGCTGCCCGCCAGCCGGGAAGACGCCCTGAAGGTGGCGTTGCAGGACAATCCCAACCTGACCTCGGCCTCGCGCCAGATCGATCTGGCCGCCACCCGCCAGACGGCGGCAGAAAGCGATTATTACCCGCGGATCGACCTGGTCGGGCGCGGCACCCTGGACCATAATTCCGAAGGCAATCGGGGCGAACGGACGGAAGTGACCGCCCTGATCCGTGCGCGCTGGCAGATTTTCAACGGCTTCGCCACCCAGGCGGCGGTCGCCCAGGCCAGCTATCAGATTGCGGCCCGGCGCGACCAGTTCGATGCCAGCCGCCGTCAGGTGACCGAGCAGGTGGATACCGCCTGGTCGGAACTGGAAACTGCCAATCGCCGCGTCGCCCTGCTGGAGAACGCGGTCTCCATCGCCTCGGAAGTGTTCGACGCCCGCCGCCGGCTGCGCGATGCCGGGCGGGAAACCGCGATCAACGTGCTGGATGCCGAGAACGAGGTCTATAACGCCCGGATCAATCTGGTGTCCGCCGCCTTTGACGCCCGCCGCGCCGCCTATCGGGTGCTGTTGGCGACCGGCCGGCTGACCCCGGCCAATCTAGGCATTGTCATGCCGGGTGAGAAGCCGTAATCACCCTGCCCCACAGGTTGATCCAGGCTGGATGTTTGGCATGAGCACCGATGCAGTTTCGCCGTCCTTTATTCTGACCGTCACCTGCCCCGATACGATCGGCATCGTTGCCGCCGTTTCGGGGTTCCTGTCGGGTCATGGCTGTTTCATCGACGATTCGCAGCATCATGGCGATGCCGATACCGGGCGCTTCTTCATGCGCACCGTGTTCCGCCGCACCGCCACCAGCCCCAGCATCGAATCGCTGCGCCTGGCCTTTGCGGCGATCAGCACCCGCTTCGGCATGAGCTGGGCGATGCACGATGCCAGCCGCCGCCAGCGGGTGCTGCTGATGGTGTCGCGCTTCGACCATTGCCTGAACGATCTACTGTACCGCTATCGCACCGGGCAGATTGCCATGGATGTGGTGGGAATCGTCTCCAACCACCCCGATCTGCAGCCCCTGGCCGAATGGCACAAGCTGCCGTTTCACTATCTGCCAGTCACGCCGGACACCAAAGCGCGGCAGGAAGACGCCCTGCGCGCGATTATCCGCGATACCGGCACCGATCTGGTGGTGCTGGCGCGCTATATGCAGGTGCTGTCGGGCGCGCTGTGCGGGGATTTGAGCGGCCGGGCGATCAACATCCACCATTCCTTCCTGCCCAGCTTCAAGGGCGCGGCACCCTATCAGCAGGCCCATGCGCGCGGGGTCAAGCTGATCGGCGCCACGGCCCATTACGTGACCGCCGATCTGGATGAAGGCCCGATCATCGAACAGGCGGTGGAACGGGTGGATCACAGCTATCGGGTTGCCGATCTGGTCGCCACTGGCCGTGATATCGAATGCGCCGTGCTGGCGCGCGCGGTGAAGTTCCACCTGGAACACCGCGTCCTGCTCAACGGCCATCGGACCGTCGTGTTCCGCTAACTCTTACCGTGTTCCCACGCGCGCGGACTTGTGCTGTAGTCACATAATGACTACATGGACAGAGTATGGATCTGACTGGAAGGGCACGACCATGAGTATCGCCGACACCTATGTCCGGGCGCGGATTGATTCCGATACCAAGGAGCGCGCATCGCTGGCCCTGGATGCCATGGGCCTGTCGATTTCCGATGCGATTCGCCTGCTGATGCTGCGCATTGCCGAGGAACAACGGCTGCCCTTCGATGTCAAGGTGCCGAACAGCACCACCCGCGCAGCCCTGGCAGAGCTGGAATCCGGCCAGGGACAGGGCTTTGCCGGGGTAAAGGACCTGATATCGGATTTGCATGCGAAGGATTGAGCGATCCTCAGCATTCAAACGCGACTATAAACGCGAGGCCAAAGGCCCCTACCGCGCCAGTCTGGACACGTTGCTGATCCAGGTGTTGCAGGCGCTGGTAAGTGACAGCCCATTGGACCACCGGTACCGTGACCATGCCCTGATCGGCCAATGGATGGGCTACCGCGAATGTCACATCAAGCCTGATCTGCTGCTGATCTATCGCAAAACCGACGATGGCGGGCTGCGATTGGCCCGCCTGGGTTCCCACAGCGCGCTGTTCGGCTGACCGGCCAGCCGCCCGCTGACGCCTCAATAGCTTAGGATGGCGTCGCGCAGGCGGAAATAATCGGCTTCGGTGTTATAGATCTGGGCGGAAATGCGCACCCACAGGCGGCCGCCCATGGCCTTGATCGGGATCTCGATCCGGTGGTTGCTGAACAGCGCGTTGTGCAGCCGCAGCGCGCTTTCCTCGGTGGCGGGCCAATCGCCGGGTAAGGCAATGGCGGCCATGGAGCCGGTCATCGCTTCCGGCGCGGCGCGCATCGCCCCCCAGGCCTGGGTCAGCATATCCGCCGCCCAGTTGGCCAGCTTCTGGTTATGTTCGATAATCTGACGTTCGCCATAGACGGCGCGGAACGCCAGCGCCGCCGGAATGGACAGCAGCCCGGTCGGATCGTCGGTGCCGATCCAGTCGAAACTTTCGGTATAGCCGGCAAAATGGAAGTGGGAGGCTACGGCCGGGCGGGTCGTTTCCCGATGGGGTTTCGCGGTCCACAGGAAGGCCGATCCGCGCGGTGCGAACAGCCATTTGTGGCAGTTGCCGATATACCAATCGGCCTCCAGCCGATCCAGTTGCAGCGGCATCATGCCGGGGCCGTGCGCACCATCGACCATCACCCGCGCGCCATAGGACCGGCACAGCTGCACAATGCTGGTGATCGGCAGGATAGCCGCAGTCGGCGAGGTGACGTGATCGACGATCACCAGCCGCGTTGCTGGCGTCAGGGCCTTTTGCAATTGCGCCAAGATCTGGTCCGGCCCGCCAATCGGCAGGCCGAGGGGCACCACGATCACGCGGATCTGCGCTTCGTCCATCAGCGCGCGGAGCATCTGCGTCACGGCGTTATAGCCGTGGTCGGTGATCACCACCTCGTCCCCCGCCTTCAGCCGGAGGGAGCGTAGTACCCCCGCCATCGCCGCCGTTGCGTTGCGGGCAAAGGCCAGTCCTTCGGGATCGCAGCCAAGGTACGCGGCCAGCTGCTGGCGGACGGCGGCCAGCCGGTCGGGCAGGATGCGGGTCTGAAAGCGCACCGGCTCCCGCTCCATCAGCGCGCGCAGGGCAGATTGTTCAGCCTGCACCGGCTTCGGCACCGCGCCGAACGATCCGTGATTGAGGAATATAACGCTGGTATCCAGACTGAAATGCACGCCTGGGTTCCAGGCGCAGCCAAGACTATCCCGTGCCGGACGCGCCGGTGCGCCATCGAACATGGTGATCAATCCTTGGCGTTGGATAACAGGGCGGCAATGCGGGTGGCGGTTTCAACCAGCTGGTCGTCCAGCAGGGTGGCATAAACCTCGCTGCGGGACGCATCGACGGCAATCAGCTGCCCGGCGGCAACCGCGCTGGCCGCCGTGCGGATTTCGGCCCGCAGCCCGTGCAGGGAATCGGTGATCGACCGCAACTCAGCCAGAAGTGCGGCCCGAAACACCGCCTCGTCCCGCAGATCGACGGAATGGTCCGTCATATCCCGCGATGCCGCGACGGCAAGAGACACAGGCTCTGTCATCCACACGCTCCGCAGGCAAGGAAAGGAATTTGGTCACACCGTGGCATTATCGACAGTTATCTTCGCCCGCTCAAGCGGAACTGTTGTGAATTTTCATCAAGTTTTTCTGAAATTGGATCAACCCTTCACGTTCCACCCAATCGACGCCTGACAGCACCACCACAACGACTGCCGCGAAGCCCAGGGCGAAGATCAGATTGCGGCTGAAGGTCAGGCGTGGGGCGGGCACCTGGAACATGGCGCTGGCAACGATCAGGGTGATGCCGGACGGGGAAATCATAGTCGTCAGCCCCCAGGCGACCACCACCGCCTGCATCAGCGCCAGATCGCCCACTGTGCCGGGCAGGGTGGCGAAAACGCCCATGATGATGGCGGCGGTGATCATCGGGTGCATGCCCAGCACGCCCAGCAGGATCATCGCCAGCATCACCCCCGCCAGCAGCAGGGGGGCTGGCAACGGGGCCAGCAGCGGCGCCAGTCCATCGGCCAGGCCGGGATTGGCTTCGATCAGGCGGCCCAGGATCAGCGCCGATCCGGCCAGCAGCAATTCATCCTTCAGCCGCCCGAAGCCCGATACCGAATCGGCGATCACCCCCGGCAGGGCGGCACGCCGCCAGATTGCCAGGGCCGCCCCGATCACCACCGGCATGGCGATGGTCACCGCATCCAGCTTGGACAAGCTGGTCAGCCCGGCCACCAGCAACAGGGCGCAGGCCGCCACCAGCACTTCGGGCAGCACCGGCATCACCCCGGCCAGGGCGCCGGGAATGGCGCGCGGCCGTCCTTCCATCGCCAATGCACCCGCCAGGCCGATCAAGGCCAGCCCGAAGCCGAGCGACAGGATCAGCGGTAACGGCACCTGGGGCAGATGGTGGGTACCGAATGCGACCGAAACGAAAAACGGTGACCAGGCCGCACCCAAGGCGATCCCGCGCAAACTGGCCAGGGCGGCGCGGCGGCGTGCCTCGCCCCCTGCATCGGCGGGCACCAGCGGGGCCAGCACCGCATGGGCGCCGACCGTCAGGACCGAGCCGATGCCGAAACCGCCAGCAACGATGCCAAGGCCGGCCCGATCCTGCGACAAGGCGGCAAAGCGACGGCGCGCTTCGGTAACGCCGGGGCTGTGATTGGCGGCGACGCGGACCATGTGCAGCACCGGCATGAACCCGGCAAACACCAGCGCATCGCGCAGGCCGTGCCAGATCGCGCCCGACACCGCGCCCGGCACCGCATCCGGCGCCGCGGCTGCCCCGCCGCGCCACGCCAGCAGCGCCGCTGCGATCAGGATCGCAGTCACCAGGATGCGCGTCGGCCGCCGGACCAGCGGATAGGCCAGCAGCACGAAC
>CAYRWZ010000121.1:0-5929 GCA_964428065.1 uncultured Comamonadaceae bacterium
GGCGTTGATCTTCATTGCGTGTTCCGTTTACCAGTCTGTTCCGCGAATAGGGCGGAACCTAGCAGCTTGCCTGCGCCAAGGCAATCGACCATGGACATGGAAGCAAGGGGGCAGATATGCATCAGGTCTGGTGGCACCCGGACGCGCTGTTGAAGCGCCGCCGCGCACTGGCGATCCGCGGGCAGGTGGTCGATACCATCCGCGCCTTTTTCAAGCAGCGCGGCTATGTCGAGGTGGAAACCGCCTATCTCCAGCGCTCCCCTGGGCTGGAGCCGCATTTGCAGGCGTTCGGCACTGCGCTGCACACCCCCCAGGGCGACCGGCACGCGCTGTATCTGCACACCTCCCCCGAATTCGCCATGAAAAAGCTGCTGGTGGCGGGGGAGCCGAAGCTGTTTCAATTGGCGCGGGTCTGGCGCAATGCCGAGGGCAGCCCAACCCATCACCCGGAATTCACCATGCTGGAATGGTATGCCGCCGGGGCGGGCTATCGGGATATCATGGCGGAATGCGAGGCGCTGCTGCGCGCTGTGCTGACCGCGACCGGCCAAGGGGAATCGGGCCAAGGGGAATCGGGCCAAGGTGAAACGGGCCAGCCAGAGTTCCGTTGGCGCGGCCGGGCCTGCGATCCCTTCGTGCCGTGGGATTATGTCAGCGTGCCAGAGGCGTTTCAGCGCCATTGCGGGATCGACCTGATGGCAACCCTGCCGGAAACTCCCGTCCACGATCCCGATCCCGCCCCGCTGGCGGCGGCGGCGCGCGCCATTGGTATCACGCCCCATGAGGGCGACCGGTGGGAGGATATCTTCTTCCGCATCGCGCTGGACCGGATCGAGCCGTATCTGGGCATGGGCGCGCCGACCATCCTGTACGATTACCCGGTCAATCTGGCCGCCCTGTCCCGCCCCAAGCCCGATAATCCCCGCCTGGCCGAGCGGTTCGAGCTGTATGTCGCCGGGGTGGAACTGGCCAATGCCTTCGGCGAATTGACCGACCCGGTGCAGCAGCGCGCCCGGTTCGAAGCCGATATGGATCTGAAACAGCGGCTTTATGGCGAACGCTATCCGATTGACGAGGGGTTCCTGGCCGCGCTGGAATTCGGCCTGCCCGACTGTGCCGGGATCGCCCTGGGGGTGGACCGGCTGGCCATGCTGGCCGCCCATGCCGACCGGATCGAGGATGTGCTGTGGGCGCCGGTCGCCCTGCCCGGATCGGGAGATCGCGCATGAGCCGCCCGCCCAGAAATCGCCCCCAGCAGAAGTCCCGGCAGAAGTCCCGGCACAGGCATCAGGCAACCCCATCCGTCACTCCGGTCGAGGTGGTGATCGAGCGGCTGGGCGCGCTGGGCGATGGCATCGCCGCCCATCCGTCCACCCCGCGCCCGGTCTATGTCCCCCTTGCCCTGCCGGGGGAACGGGTGCGGGTGGTGCTGGACGGCACCCGCGGCGATGGCCTGCTGGGGCGGTTGGAGGCGGTGCTGGATTCGCCCAACCCGGATCGCCAAACGCCGCCCTGCCTGCATTTCGGCACCTGCGGCGGCTGCACCCTGCAACATATGGCCGATGCCGCCTACCAGCGGCTGAAACTGGCGCGGGTCTCCGCCCTGCTGGCCCGATTGGGTGGGGCGGCAGAGTTGCGCCCCCTGCTGGTCAGCCCGCCCGGATCGCGGCGGCGGGCCGTATTTTCCGTCCGGCGGCTGGGAGCTGCTGCGCGTGGGGCAGATGCGGTTGTGCTCGGCTTCAACGCCCTGGCGGCGGCGCGGGTGATCGCGCTGGAAACCTGTCCGGTGCTGGTCCCGGCGATTGTTCGGGCGCTGCCGGACCTGCGGGCCTGGCTGGCGCATCTGCTGCCGCCGGGCGCGACCGCCGATCTGCACGTCACTGCCTGCGATAATGGGCTGGATCTGGTACTGCGGCCGGGCGGCCCGTCCGATCTGTCCCTGACCCTGCCGATGCGGGAGGCCCTGGCCGACGCCCCGGCCGACATTGCCCGCATCTCCTGGCTGACCCCCGGACAAGAAGCGCGCGGGGCAGAGCCGGTTTTGACCCGCGCCCAGCCGCTGGTGACAATGGGTGCCACGGCGGCGGACGCGGTTTCCGTGGCCCTGCCGCCCGGCGGGTTTTTGCAGGCAACCGCGCCGGGCCAGGCGGCCTTGCAGGCGGCGGTCAGCGAGGCAGTCGGGCCGCTGGCGGGCAAGGTGATCGCCGATCTGCATGCCGGGTGCGGCACCTTCGCCCTGCCGCTGGCGCGTCACGCCAAGCAGGTGCTGGCGGTAGAGGGCGATGGCCCCGCCCTGGCCGCGCTGACCGCCGCCGCCAATCGTGCCCAGGTGCCGGTGCGGGCAGAACAGCGCGATCTTGTGCGCCGCCCGCTGTTACCGGCGGAACTGGCCCGACTGGATGCCGTGGTGATGGACCCGCCGCGCGCCGGCGCGCGGGAACAGGCGGAAACCCTGGCCCGTTCCCAGGTCCCGGTCATTGCCAGCGTCTCCTGCAATCCCGACAGTTTCGCCCGCGACGCCGCCCTGTTGATCGCCGGTGGCTATCGGCTGGACTGGGTGCAGCCGGTGGACCAGTTCCTGTGGTCGCCCCATCTGGAACTGGTCGGCCGGTTTGTCCGCGATTAGGCGGATGTCGCTGTAACAGGCTGACGCAGCCCGTGCAGGCCGATCAGCAGTGCGGTCAGCAGCACCACCGCGCCGCCCTGATGCGCCGCGCCCAGCGATACCGGCACCTGGGCCAGCAGGGTCATGATCCCCAGCGCATACTGGCCCAGCACCGCCAGGATGATTCCGATACCGGCCATCCGGGCCATCCGGGTCGGGCCGCGCAGCATCAGCGCCAGGCCGAAGCCGCCTGCCGCCAGCAGGGTGGCGGTCGCCAGCACCCGATGGTGGAACTGCACGGCGGCATGATTCTCGAATCCATTGGCCAGCCAGCCCAGCGCCGGGTTGCGGTAATCGGGTGGGATCAGCCCATCGCCCATGAAGGGAAATTCGTTATAGATCATCCCGGCATCCAGCCCGGCAACGAAGGCCCCCATCAGGATGGTTGCGGCCAGCAGGCCCAGCGTGATGCGGCCAAAGCGGCGCAGGCCCAATGCCGCTTCCGTCGCCGCCAATACCGACCCGCCCCCCCGCAGCAGGCTCAGGCCCAGCCACAGGGCGATGGAATAGATGACCAGCGCGGTGCCCAGGTGGGTCGCCAGCCGATAGGTGCTGACCCACGGCACATCCTTCAACCCGCTGGCCACCATCCACCAGCCGATGGCACCCTGAAACCCGCCCAGCACCAACAGGCCGAATAGCGGCCAGCGCAGTTCCGGCCCGATCTTGCGGCGGATCAGGAACCAGGCCAGCGGCAGGGCGAAGGCCAGCCCGATCAGGCGGCCCCATTGCCGATGGATCCATTCCCACCAGAAAATGCCCTTGAACTCCTCAAGGCTCATGCCGCGATTGACCTGCTGATATTGCGGGCTGGCCTTATAAAGATCGAATTCGGTCTGCCAGTCGCGCTCGGTCAGCGGGGGGATCGCGCCGCCAATCGGCTCCCAGCGCACAATCGACAGGCCGCTTTCGGTCAGCCGCGTGATGCCGCCGATCACCACCATGGCGAAAATCAGCCCGCAACAAATCAACAGCCACAGGCCAACCGCCCGCCGATCCGTCTGCGCCCCCAGTTTCGGTTCAGCCGCCTTGACACCCGCCGCCCCCGTGCCTGCCGCCCCCGTACCCGCCACCCGCATCGATCACCGCTCCCTCTCGCCACCATCAGCACCGGGGAGATAGAGCGTTTCACTGCGTTTGGCTAGGGGGTGGGGATCAGCTTACCGCGCGTCTGCCCTCTCGGCTCACGCCGATCACTGGCCGCATTTCTTGACCTTGAGCTGCATCTGGATTGCTTCGAGTTGCCCCCTCGCTTCCGCGAGTTGTCGCGAGTTTTCCTCTCCCTTATCCAGCAAGAAAGCTGCGGGCCAGAAAAACACCCAGGTCACCACCTCAACCCCGGTCTGGTTCTGCCGATGCTTGTCGACGGCTGCTTCCAGTGCCGGTGTAGACCTCCTCAATGATTCAGCCTCAGCCACCAGCTGCTCACAAGTAAGGTTCTGATATTGATGCGTCGGAACATAGGCGGCGCCAACTTCACTTGCTTTAGGTGCGGAGGAGCACGCCGATAGAAACAAAGCAATCATCATTGTAGGTAATAATATTCTATTCATTTAATTATCTCCTTCGCTATGAATATTTGTCTGATATCTGGAAATGTAAATCAAAAAAACCGCTCGGGGATATTTGTCACCCCCTTGACCCGGCGGGCGGGGCGTGCCATCGAAGCGCATCGCCGTCTGAACGCGGCTGTTTTGGGTTTGGGAACCACCGATGCGCCGCCTATATGACTGGACGATTGAGCAAGCTGCCACCCCGTATGCCCTGTGGGTTCTGGCGGCGGTTTCCTTCGCCGAAAGCTCCATCTTCCCCATCCCGCCCGATGTGCTGCTGATTCCGATGATCCTGGCGCGGCAGAACCGCGCCTTCATGATCGCCACGGTGTGCACCGTATCCTCGGTCATCGGCGGTTATGCCGGCTATGGCATCGGCTATTTCCTGTGGGAAGCCATCGGCCAGTGGGTGATCACGGTTTACAGCCTGCAAGCCAAGTTTGACGAGTTTCAGCGCGCCTTTGCGGAGTATGGCTGGTGGATCATCGTCATCAAGGGCATGACGCCGATCCCCTATAAGCTGATCACCATTGCCTCTGGCGTCGCCCATTTCGATCTGGGCGCGTTCACGGCGGCCTCCTTCATTTCGCGCGGCATCCGGTTTTATCTGGTGGCGGTGCTGCTGTGGTACTTCGGTGCGCCGATCCGGGCCTTTATCGAAAAATACCTCACCCTGCTGACCACCGCCTTCGTTGTGCTGCTGATCGGCGGTTTTGTTGCGCTGAGATATCTCTAAGGGGTCAGTGCAGGCGCAATTCGATGGCGGCGTTGCGCCAGCGGCCGGGGCTGACCAGATCCAGGCTGGCGACCCGCACCGAATGCAGCTTGCCATCCAGATTGCGGCTCCAAAACTCCAGAAACTTGTGCAGTTCCGGATATTTGGGCGCCAGATCCAGGTGCTGCCAGATAAAGGTTTGCAGCAGCCCTGGATGATCCGGCAGATGGTAGAGGATTTCGGCAGTGGTCAGGCGGTAATCGCGCAACTGGCGGGTGAGATCGCTCATCTCGGCCTCCTGAATATCTGCTCTTGACTATCTGCGGCGTCGATACAGGAATGCTGACGCGATTTTCCCATTCGCGCAACAAAGAAATCAGTAATTACAATGACTTAGCAGCCTGCGGGCGAGACTGCTGCCAGGTCTGCATCCGGCCTCTTGACAAGCGGCGGGCAGATTCATAGCTATCTGGCACTCACCGCCGGGGAGTGCTAATCGGGCTTCCCGGCGGGCGAATGGGCCAGTCTGGCCGTTCTTTTTCTGGAGGAAAGCAATGAAATTCCGTCCCTTGCATGATCGTGTCGTGGTGCGCCGGATCGAGCAGGAAGCCAAGACCGCCGGTGGCATCATCATCCCGGATACCGCCAAGGAAAAGCCGCAGCAGGGCGAAATTGTCGCCGTCGGCCCGGGCGCGCGGGACGAAAAGGGCGCGCTGGTCGCCCTGGATGTGAAGGTGGGGGATCGTGTTCTGTTCGGCAAATGGTCGGGCACCGAGGTGAAGATCGACGGCGAGGAGCTGCTGATCATGAAGGAAAGCGACATCCTCGGCATTCTCGATGGCGCTGGCGCCGCCAAGGCCGCCGCGTAACCGTTTCCCGACAGCGAAGGAGAGATCATCATGGCAGCGAAGGACGTAAAGTTTTCGGTTGATGCGCGCACGCGGATGCTGCGCGGTGTGGACATTCTGGCGGATGCGGTGAAGGTGACGCTGGGTC
>CAYRWZ010000122.1:0-690 GCA_964428065.1 uncultured Comamonadaceae bacterium
GGATTGGAAGAGCACACGTCTGTGATCCCGTCCTTTTCGCCCTTCATCGACAGGGCCGGGCTATGCAGCGCGGTCTTGGACCGATCCAGCCATTGCACGAAGGCCGACAGGCCGCCTTCATAGAACAGCGTCACCACCTTGGGCTCCGGCCCACGCAGGTCCGACAGTTCCAGCGTGACGCCGGAATTGAGGAAGGCCAACTCGCGCAGCCGGTGTTCCAGCGTGTCGAAATCGAACTCGGTCTTGGTGAAAATCTCGGTCGAGGGCAGGAAGGTCACTTCCGTGCCGCTACGCCCCTCGGCCTTGCCGACCACCTTCAGCGGGGCGACCGCCTCGCCATTGCTGAATTCCATTTCATGCTGCTCGCCGCCGCGCCAGATGCGCAGCCGCAGCCAGACCGACAGGGCGTTGACCACCGACACGCCGACGCCGTGCAACCCGCCCGACACCTTATAGGAATTCTGGTCAAACTTCCCGCCCGCATGCAGCTGGGTCATGATGACCTCGGCGGCGGACACCCCCTCTTCCGGGTGAATATCGACCGGGATACCGCGCCCATCATCGCGCACGGTGACCGAGCCATCGGCGTTCAGCGCCACCACCACCTTGGTGCAATAGCCCGCCAGCGCCTCGTCGATCGCATTGTCCACCACTTCGAAGACCATGTGATGCAGGCCGGAGCCGTCATCG
>CAYRWZ010000122.1:709-5902 GCA_964428065.1 uncultured Comamonadaceae bacterium
ATCGCCGATATACATGCCGGGGCGCTTGCGCACGGCATCCAGCCCGCGCAGAACCTTGATCGAATCCGCAGTATAACTGTCCTGCCCGGTGGGATCGGTAGTGGGAACCGACGGGGTGGCTTCGGACGGAACAGGGCTGGTCATCGTGAAATACAAGCTCCCAATAGCAATGCGCGCACCCTGCCCAGCATGGGCTGGGGCCGGTCCGCGAAACAGGGCGATAGATTAGCAGATTTGGCGCACAACGCCATCATCAACACCGATATATTGGGCCCGCGCGCCCCAGGCGTCGAACAGCATCGGGTCAGTGCCGGTCATCCACGCCTGGCCGCCCAGGGCCTCCAGCTCGTCATACAGGGCGGCGCGGCGCCGGGCATCCAGATGGGCCGCGATTTCATCCAGCAACAGCAGGGGCGGGCTGCCCCGCCGCTGTTTGATCAGCCGCGCATTGGCCAGTTGCAGGGCGATCAGCAGCGCCTTCTGTTCGCCGGTCGAACAGCGTTCCGCCGCCACCCCCTTGGCCCGGTGCCAGACCCGCAGATCGGCCCGGTGCGGCCCCTCGGTCGCCCCGCCCGCCTCCGCATCAATCCGCCGCCGTTCTGCCAAGCGCTCTGCCAAATGCTGGTGCATGGTGGCAGCGTCGGTTCCGTGCCCCTCCAGACCCGGATCCAACGCCAGATCGGCGGCGGGAAACGGCCCGATGCCCAGCTCCACGGCGGCCTGCAACTGGGCCAGCGCGGCCTGCCGGGCCACGGTGATGGCGGCACCGGTTTCTGCCATGGTGCCTTCCAGCGCTGCCAGCCAGGCCGGATCGAGCCGCCGGCCGGTGGCGCGGCTGTCCTTCAGCAGCCGGTTGCGTTCGCGCATGGCGTGGTCATAGGCGGTCAGGCGCGCGGCATGGGCCGGATCGATGCCATAGACCATGCGGTCGAAAAACCGCCGCCGCCCGGACGCGCCATCCTGAAACAGCCGGTCCATCTGCGGGGTCAGCCACTGGACCACCAGAAGGTCGCCCAGATCGGTCTGCTGTTTGCGCGGGGTGCCGTCGATCCTCAACACCCGGCGGTCGGACCCGGTATCGGCACGCCCGATGCCGATATCCAGCGGGCCAAGCGGCGTTTCCAGAGTGACGGCAATGGCCCAGGGCTGCGGCGCTTCGCCGCCGCTGTCGCCAGCCGGGCCGGCATACTGGATCTCCGCCAGGCTGGCCCGGCGCAATCCGCGTCCAGGGGCCAGGAAGGACAGGGCTTCCAGCAGATTGGTCTTTCCCGCCCCGTTCGGCCCGGTGATCGCCACCGGGCGGGGATCGAGCCGCAGCGACAGGGTATCGTAGCTGCGGAACCGGGTCAGCGTCAGGCGGGTGACGGCAGGGAAGATCGACTCGACGCTCACACCCGCATCGGCATCAGCACATAGATCGCCGACGCATCGGCCCGGTCGCGCACCACGGTGGGCGAGGCCGAATCGGCCATCAGGAACTGGGCGGTATCGCCCTGGATCTGCCCCATGATGTCCAGCAGATAGCGGGAGTTGAAGCCGATTTCGATGGCCGCTGTGTCATAGACGACCTCCAGCTCCTCCACCGCCGAGCCGAGATCCGGGCTGTTGGCGGACAGGGTGAGCACATGGGCATCGAGCGCCAGTTTCACCGCCCGGGTCTTTTCGGTCGAAATGGTGGCGACACGGTCAACCGCCTGGGCGAAGGCCTTGCAGTCGATCTCCAGCACCTTGTCGTTGCCGGTCGGGATCACCCGCTCATAATCCGGGAAGGTGCCGTCGATCAGCTTGGACGACAGGGCGATCACCGCCCCCAGGCCGAAGCGGATGCGGGTATCGGACAGGGCCACGGTCACCGCCGCGTCGCTTTCGTCCAGCAACTTGCGGATTTCCGCCACGGTCTTGCGCGGCAAGATGATGCTGGGCATGCCCTTGGCGCCATCGGGCAGCGCCTGTTCGGCGCGCGCCAGCCGGTGGCCATCGGTTGCCACGGCGCGCAGCAGATCGCCCTGGGCGGTTTCTGCCGCCTGGAAGAAGATCCCGTTCAGGTAATAGCGCGTTTCCTCGGTCGAGATCGCAAACTTGGTGCGGTCGATCAGGGACTTCAGTTCCTCCGCCGCCAGGGTGAAGCTGTAGGGCAGCTCGTCGGTCGGCAGGTTGGGGAAATCGGCCACGGGCAGCGAGGGCAGCGTGAAGGTGGAGCGCCCGGCCCGCACGGTCAGCCGTTCCTTTTCGCCGCCGCCATCCAGTTCGATCTGCGCGCCTTCCGGCAGCTTGCGCACGATATCGTACAGCGTATGCGCCGGGGCGGTGGCCGCCCCGTCCAGCGCCACAGTGCAGGGCACCCGTTCGATGATATCGAGGTCCATATCGGTTGCGGTCAACCCGACCGTTCCGTCACGGGCATCCAGCAGCACATTGGACAGAATGGGAATCGTGTTCCGCCGCTCGACAACGCTTTGGACATGGGCCAGCGCCTTCAGAAGGGCGGCGCGTTCGATGGTCAGCTTCATTGGACGGCGTTCCGTCGTCGTTTCTGCATTAAGGTGTTACGGCCAGCGCGCACCAGGTTCGCGCCGGGGCCGGGACTATACCACGGGCGCGGCAAATCAACAGCAAAACAGTAGCGGGATTGTCTTACGCTTCCAGCATGCGGCGCAGCAGCTCGACATCCTCGGAAATCGAGGCATCGGTTGCCATCAGCTCCTCGACCTTACGGACGGCGTGCATGACGGTCGTATGGTCGCGGCCGCCGAAGCGGCGGCCGATCTCCGGCAAGCTGCGGGAGGTCAGCACCTTGGCCAGATACATTGCCACCTGCCGGGGCCGGGCCACCTGGCGTGCCCGCCGGGCAGAGGACATGTCGGCCAGCCGGATATTGTAATATTCGGCCACCCGCTTCTGGATTTCGTCGATCGTCACCCGCCGGTCATTGGCGCGCAGCAGATCGTGCAGCACTTCCTGGGTGGTATCCAGGGTGATCGACCGCCCGACCAGCGTGGCATGGGCGACCAGCCGGTTGAGCGCCCCTTCCAGCTCGCGCACGTTGGAAGCGATCTTGTGGGCCAGAAACTCCATCACCTTTTCCGGCAGCTTCACGCCCAGCTGCTCGGCCTTGGCTTGAAGGATGCCGAGGCGCAGCTCGTAAGTGGTCGGATGGATATCGGCCACCAGACCCCAGCCGAGGCGAGAGCGCAAACGCTCCTCCAGCCCTTCCAGATCGGACGGGGACTTGTCGGCCGACACGATCACCTGCCGGTTTTGATCGACCGGCGCGTTGAAGGTGTGGAAAAACTCTTCCTGGGTCGAATCCTTGCCGCTGATGAACTGCACATCGTCGATCATCAGGACGTCAACCGACCGGAACAGATCCTTGAACGCCACCGTATCCTTAAACCGCAATGCGCGGATGAACTGGTACATGAACTTTTCCGCCGACAGGTAGATCACCTTGCGCGCCGGATCGCGGCGGCGGATTTCCCAGGCGATGGCATGCATCAGATGGGTCTTGCCGAGGCCCACCCCGCCATAGAGGAACAGCGGGTTGAAGGAGACTGCGGTCTGTTCGGCCACCCGGCGGGCGGCAGCGAAGGCCAGCTCGTTCGGCTTGCCGACGATGAAATTCTCGAACGTGAAACGGGGATCGAGCGGGGCGGACAGCAGCTCCGGCGACAGGGCGGACCCGTCGCCCGGCTCGCTCGCCAGAACCGGCGGCGCAACCGGCGCAATACCCTGGGCAGCCGCAGTCAGCAGCGTGCCATTCGGCGCGGCCGCCTTTGCAGCCGATGCCGCCTTCGCGGTGGCCGGGGTAGTAGCGTGCGCATTGGCTTGGGGGCCAGCCATCTGGGCCGCCCGCACCGCCGCTGCCGAACTGCGGGGGGAGACAATCAGCTCCACTTCGCTGGCCGCACCGCATTCGGCCTGCCACAGGCGGTTGAGCCGATCGGCATAATGGGTTGCCACCCAGTCGCGCATGAAGCGGGTGGGCAGCGCCATGCGCACGCGCCCGGCCTCAACCCCGTCCAGAGTCAGCGGGTTCAGCCAGCTGCGGAACGCCTCGTCGCCCACTTCCTGGCGCAGGCGATCGCGCACGCGGTCCCACCGCTGCTGCGTTCCAACATCGACAGTGCCCCCGGCCTGCTGGCCAGAGAAATCTCCGCCTGCAACCACAGAGCCGACATTGTGCTTTGATGCTGCCTGAACCACGGTCTTGATTCTCTGCAAAAGAGGCCGCCTTGAGAGAGAAAACCTGCCCCAAGCAAGTCTTCATTCCCGCTGAAACACTATCAAAACTAAGGAAAGGTACTGACCCCGCGAAAAGACTTCTGTCTTTATCTTAGTTTCATTCTGAAGATGGCTGCGGCAACTCAATCACTGTCGCGATCACAACCAACGGATGGGAGTGTATCGCCACCGCCCGCCGCTTGGCAAGCGACCGTATCGGGAACAATTGGTTAAATCGGGCCGATCGGCCACGCCGAACAATCGATTCGCCAAGAGTCGCAAGCACTTTGATGAACAGATAGAGTCTTTAACTGAAGGAGCGGCGATATCCGGCAGTCAGGGCAGGCGCAGCCGAATCATTATTACAGGCGGGCGGCCAAAATACAAAAAGCCCTGGAAGATTTACTTCCAAGGCTTTTTATTTGATTTTGTACCGGTTGCAAGGGACCATTGGTCCCCGCCGCGCCGTTCGGCCCGCACCGTGCCCGCGTGAACGCGGTTACGCAGCCTGCAGCTTGCGAATGGCGGCGTTCAGGCGCGACAGCTTGCGGTCAACGGTATTGCGATGCAGCACACCCTTGGACACGCCGCGATGCAGTTCCGGCATGGCAGCCAGGAACGCATCCTTCGCCGCAGCGGCATCGCCCGCAGCAATCGCAGTCTCCACCTTCTTCACGAAGGTGCGGATGCGGCTCACGCGCGCCTTGTTGACAGCGGTGCGGGTTTCGGTCTGGCGGATGCGCTTCTTAGCAGAAAGATGGTGGGCCATGGTCAGCCTTGTTGAATGCGAACTGGTTTGGAAGCCGGGGTTCTAAATGCCCGAGCGGGAAGAGTCAAGGGGATTAACCGCAGAAAATCCCTCTGCCCTGCGGTCATTGCCCCTCAGATCATTGCCGCAGGGATTATCGTCCCTTGAAGGCCGGGGGGCGCTTTTCGGCGAAGGCGGCCATGCCCTCTTTCTGATCCTCCAGC
>CAYRWZ010000123.1:0-5845 GCA_964428065.1 uncultured Comamonadaceae bacterium
CGTGCGCTGGTCAGGTTATGGAACGCGGGCGGAACCCCGCCGATCACGCCTGGCTCCGCAGTCAGGGTGACGAAGCGCAGAATCTGTTCCTCATTGGCGACGGAGGCAACGCCCTCCGGCATGCCGATGCCCAGATTGACCACCCCGTCCGGCGGCAGTTCCATCGCCGCCCGGCGGGCGATGATCTTGCGTTCATCCAGCGGCAGGGTCGGCAGGCTGCCCAGCGGCACGCGGATTTCCGCCGCATAGGCCGGGTTATAGGCGGTAGCATAGGTTTGCATGTGCAAATCCGGCGGGGCGACCACGACGCAATCGACCAGAACCCCCGGCACCACCACCTGGCGCGGGTGGAGCGATCCGGCCTCGGCAATCCGTTCCACCTGGGCGATCACCAGCCCGCCCGCATTATGCGCCGCCATTGCCATGGCCAGGGAATCGAGCGTCAGCGCCTCCCGCTCCATGGTCAGGTTACCGGCGGGGTCGGCGGTGGTGGCGCGTAGGAAGGCGACATTGATCGGTGGCACTTTGTACAGCAGCCAGTCCTGCCCTTCCAGGTTGGTCAGGCTGACCAGATCCTCGGCACTGCGGGCATTGATCCGCCCGCCATCCTGCCGGGGATCGACAAAGGTGCCGAGGCCGATGCGCGACATCAGCGCCTTCTTGCCCGCCGCCGCCTCTCGGTACAGGTGGGAAATCACCCCTTGCGGCAGGTTATAGGCCTCGATCCGGCCATCGACCGCCATTGCGCCCAGTTTGGGGATCAGGCCCCAATGGCCGCCGATCACCCGCTTCAGCAGACCATCGACCGCCAGCCGGTTCAGGCCCTTGTCCTTGCCATCGCCCTGCCCGGCGGCGAACACCAGCGTCAGATCGCGCGGCGCGCCCGTCTCGACAAACCGGTCGGCCAGCGCCTGCAACAGCGCATCGGGCGTGCCGTTGCCGACAAACCCGGCATTGCACAGCACATCGCCGGAATGGATCAGGGCTACCGCCTCGGCAGCCGAAACGATCTTGTTGCGCACGATTCCCCCCTCTTTTTTCGGCTTTGTTTTTGGCGGCAGTTTACCAGTTGCGCGGGCGGATCAGCAGCGCTTTCAGCGCCTCCATCACCGGGATGATGGTCAGGCCAATGGCGGCGAACAGCAGCCAATCGGCCAGGCCCATCGGCTGCAAACCCAGGATATCGTGCAGGGGTGAAATCTGTCCGGCGATCACCTGAAGCATTTGGGTTGCCAGAATCCCAAGCAGCAGGAACGGGTTGCTGGCAACCGGCACCCGGAAGGCAGAGCGGCGTTCCGACCGGCTGTTCAGGCAATGGGCATTCTCAAAGCACAGCATCAGCCACATGACGCCCGATTGGGCGGCGACCAGGCTGGCCCCGCTGTCCAGCAGCCACCAATAGACCGCAAAGGAAACGCCGCCCATCCAGGCCCCGGCCAGCCCCACCTGGGCCAGCATCAGCCGGTCGAACAGCGGTTGATCGGGCGGGCGCGGCGGGCGGGCCAGCACATCGGGCGCGCCTTTCTCAAACGCCAGCGCAACATCCTGAATGCCGTTGCTGACCAGATTGAGCCACAGCAGTTGCACGGCGGTCAGCGGCGGCGGCAGCCCGGCCAGGGTTGCCAGCACGAACACCAGCACCTCTGCCGCGCCGGTGGAAACCAGCAACTGGATCAGCTTGCGGACATTGCTGTAGGCAACCCGCCCTTCGGCAATCCCGTTGAGGATGGAGCCAAAGGCATCGTCGGTCAGCACCAGATCGGCGGCATCGCGCGCCGCATCTGTCCCGCTGCGCCCCATGGCGATGCCGATATCCGCCGCGCGCAAGGCGGGGGCATCGTTCACCCCGTCGCCGGTGACGGCCACCTGATGGCCCTGGCGGCGCAGCACTTCGACAATCTCCAGCTTCTGCAACGGTTCGATTCGGGCGAAAACCCGGCCGGTCTGCACCAGCCGGTCGAAGGTCGCAAGGTCGCCTGCAGCCGCCAGCGCCCGCCCGGTGACAACCTGCGCCTCGCTGTCCGCAATTCCCAGGCGGCGGGCTATCGCCAGCGCCGTCAGGGGATGGTCGCCGGTGATCATCCGCACCGCCACCCCGGCACGCTGGGCCGCCGCTACTGCATCCGCCGCATCGGGGCGCGGCGGATCAATCAACCCGATCAGGCCAACCAACCGGCTACCGGTCAGATGATCTTCCCGCAATCCTTCGATCCGGCCGGAATCGGCAAGGCCAGCATCGATTCGGCGTTCGGCGACGGCGATCACCTTGTACCCCTGCCCGGCCAGCCGGTCGGCCTCCTCCTGCCAGTGGCGGAGATCGGCGGCGGGGCAGAAGGACAGCAAAGTTTCCAGCGCGCCCTTGACCACCAGATGCCCGCCATCGCCATCGGCATGCAGCACGGCGGCGAACTTGCGTTCCGATTCGTACGGGATGCTGCCCAGCACCCCCGGCGCACCCAGCCCGTGTTCGGGTAGGGAGGCGGTGCCGGTCGCCCCCTCTGCCCAGTCCAGAATGGCGATATCGACCGCATCGCCCACCGCGCCGCGGCGCCGGTCCTGCGGATCGGGGCCAAGACTGGCTTCGGTGCAGCGGCGGGCCAACGCGGCGAAGGATGAGTCCGATAGGCCCGCTGCCGGAACCACAGTGCCGACGGTCAGGCGGTTGAGCGTCAAGGTGCCGGTCTTGTCGGACGCGATC
Organism: uncultured Comamonadaceae bacterium; assembly: GCA_964428065.1. Classification (GTDB taxonomy): domain Bacteria; phylum Pseudomonadota; class Alphaproteobacteria; order Elsterales; family Elsteraceae; genus CAYRWZ01. Next base: position 2,699 of record CAYRWZ010000123.1, read on the forward strand.
AGGGTAGCCGATCCCAGCCCCTCCACCGCCGGCAGGGCGCGGACAATCACATTGCGCGCCGCCATGCGCCGCACGCTGATCGCAAGCGCAATGGTGATCGCCACCGGCAACCCTTCCGGAATGGCCGAGACCGCCAGCGCAATCGCCACCACCAGCACATCGCCCAGCGGCGCGCCCCGCCCGGCTTCGATCGCCACCAGCAGTGCAATGACCAGCAGAATGGCCGCCCCCAGACGGCGGGTGAACCGCGCCAGCCGGGTAATCAACGGCGGCTCCGGCGCCGGTGACTGGCGCAGGGCGGTGGCGATGCGCCCCAATTCCGTTTCCGCCCCGGTTGCCACCACCACCCCCAGCGCCCGCCCGGTCTGCACCAAGGTTCCGGCATGGAGCATAGAGGCCCGGTCGCCCAGAACGGCATCGGCGCGATCCTGACCGGGCCGCTTCGCCACCGCCAGCGATTCGCCGGTCAGCAAGCTTTCGTCCAGCAGCAGGGCCTGACCCGTAACCAGCTTGAGATCGGCCGGAACCCGGCTGCCGGTTTCCAGCCGGACCAGATCGCCCGGCACCAGATCCACCATCGGCAGATCGGCCGGACAGCCATCGCGCAGAACAGTCGCCCGCCCGCCGACCCGCTGGCGCAGCGCATCGGTCTGCCGCGCCGCCCGCCATTCCTGGCTGCCGCCGATCAGGGCGTTCAGGATCACGACCCCCAGGATGAAGGCGGCATCGGTCGGCTGCCCCATCGCCAGCGACACCAGGGCAGCCCCGGCCAGCAGGGCGATGAAGGGGCTGAAAAACTGATGCAGCACCGCAACCGCCAGGGACGCCGGTTTCGGCTCCGGCAGGCGGTTCGGGCCAAACCGGGCGCGGCGGGCCGCCGCGCCGTCGCTTGTCAACCCTTCAGGCGGCACCTGAAGGGCTGCAAGACACGCCTCGGCCGTCAGGCCATGGGCGTTTTGCGGCAGCGTCGGGGCGGCGGATGCGGGTGTCTCCATACCCGCAAGCCTACCCCCATCCGCCGCGCCGGGATATGGGGCGAAACGCGCTTAATCTAGAACGGCCAGATCGCGGATGCCCGCCGGGGCGCCGCGCACCGCGCCCAGATCGCGCGCCGTGCCGCTGGCAGGATCAAGTGCATAGAGCTTGCCGCCCATCATCACCATCCCCTGATTGCCCCCCGCGCCATCGGCCCGGATATCGAAGGCAGGAACTGCCGATCCATCCGCCGTCAGGCGGGTCAGGGAATTGAGGATCCCGTCATTCGGCGGGGCCTGACGGGCATAGGCGCCGGTGCGCGCGTCGATATCGTACAGGGTGGTTTCCTTGGTACCCGCGAAGGAATTGGTGTAGGCACCGGCCACCACCATCGGCTTCTGCCCGGCATTCAGATCGCCAGCGGCATAGGATAGCGGCTTATCGACCGCCACTTTGCCGTCATCGACATTGATCCGATAGTTGGTGCCATCGGCGCCAATCACCCGCAAACGGTCTGCCGCCGGGTTGAAATCCACCACCGCAGTCATGCCGGACGGTGCGGGTTCCGACAGTTTGGCTTTCGCCATTGCCCGGCCGGTTTGCAGATCGATTGTCACCAGACTGCCCATCCGGGTCAGGCCATAGAGCATCTTGTCGGCGGGACGCAGATCGATGCCCAGCAGCGGCGCATCCAGGCCGGTGATGGTGACGGTCCGGATGGCGGACAGGCGCGCACTGTCGATCAGGGTGACGGTGGCATCGCCGGACAGCGCGGCCAGCGTTGCCGCCTGGGCGGCGCTGCCGGCGACCGGGGCGGCAAGCACGAATGCAGCCAGGGCGGAAACAGCAAGCGGGAGGCGGATGAAACGCACAGAGGTAGACATGAGTGTTCTCCTTTCCGAAAGACGGCCGACCCCGTCGCAGTGCGATCACCAAAGGATTACAGGGGCCGGCATCATCGGGCTTACCCGCGGACAAACGGGTTGGATGCAGCGGAAAAAATAAAGCCGGCGACCCCTTGCCCAGGGGCGGGCGTGGCGCATGTTGGTGCGACCACAGTAGAATTCAGGTGATGGTTCGCACCCTATGCCATCCGCAACCAAGGCGTTTGACGCCCCGGAGCCCGATTGCCACTGGCCGCCCAGCCGTGCTGAGGGGCTGCGCCGCTTGGCCCAGTTCCGTCCGTCCATGGGGCGGGTCTATGCCGGTCAGCGGAATTATGACGAAGGGCCGGGGCAACGAAAGGCGGTGTCGGAACTGTCGCCCTATATCCGCCATCGGCTGGTGACGGAGCAGGAAACGGTTGCCGCCGCCCTGGCCGATCATGGCTATGACACGGCAGAAAAATTCATTCAGGAAGTGTTCTGGCGCACCTATTGGAAGGGCTGGTTGGAACAGCGCCCGGCTGTCTGGCAGCGCTATTGCCGCAGCCGCGATGCGGCATTGGACCGGCTGGCCGCCGCGCCCGGACTGCGCCGCGCCTATGAGGCGGCGATTGAAGGGCGCACGGGGATCGACTGTTTCGACGTTTGGGCGCGCGAATTGGTGGAAACCGGCTATCTGCACAATCACACGCGCATGTGGTTCGCCAGTATCTGGATCTTCACCCTCAGCCTGCCGTGGGAATTGGGGGCGGATTTCTTCCTGCGCCACTTGCTGGATGGCGATGCCGCCAGCAATACGCTGTCCTGGCGCTGGGTGGCGGGGTTGCAGACCACGGGCAAAACCTATCTGGCCCGGGCCGACAATATCGCAACCTATACTTTCGGCCGCCGCACCCCCGGCCTGCGCGCCCTGGCCAGCCAGGCGATTCCCCTGACCGAGGATCCGATACCGCCGCCCCAGCCGATTGCCCCACAGACGCAACCGTCAGCCACCACCCCCGCCGGGCTGCTGATTCACGAGGAAGATCTGGCGATCGACAGCCTGTTGATCGAAGTCGGTGTGACCGTGACCAGCAGATATGGCGTTACCCTGGCCGACCGGCGCAGCCCAGAGACGGTATCGAACTTGGTCCGAACCTTCGTGACCAGCGCGGTTTCAAGTTGTGCGCCGGGTGAACCATCGGCTGACGCGGTCGTGGACTGGGCGCGGAGCCATGGGCTGGCGCAAATCGTTACGGCCTATGCCCCCATCGGCTGCGAGCTGGCCGGCGGCTGCAAGGTCAAGCGC
>CAYRWZ010000124.1:0-5654 GCA_964428065.1 uncultured Comamonadaceae bacterium
CGCCGATGATCAGGATGCTGTTGATATCTGTCCGTTTGGGCATGGCTGGGCTGCTTTCTTAATCAAGGGGGCGGACGGCAGAATGGGGCGACGTCAGGCGGGGTCAGCCGCGTCGGGCCGCCATCAGCGCCGTGAACCGGTCGAACAGGTAATGGCTGTCGGTCGGGCCGGGGCTGGCTTCCGGGTGATACTGCACCGAAAAGACCGGGCGATCCTCCAGCCGGAAGCCTTCGTTGCTGCCGTCGAACAGCGAGATGTGCGTCACCTTGGCATTGGTGGGCAGGGTTTCCGGGATCACGACGAAGCCGTGATTCTGGCTGGTGATTTCCACCTTGCCGGTTTCCAGGTCCTTGACCGGATGGTTGGCGCCGCGATGGCCCTTGTCCATCTTGCGGGTCTTGGCACCCAGCGACAGGGCCAGCAGCTGATGGCCGAGGCAGATGCCGAACAGCGGCGTGCCGCTGTCCATCACGCCCCGGATCATCGGCACGGCATAGACGCCGGTCGCGGCCGGATCGCCCGGACCGTTCGACAGGAACACGCCGTCGGGCTGATGGCGCAGCACATCCTCTGCCGTGGCGGTGGCGGGCAGTACGGTCACATCGCACCCGCTGGCGGCCAGGCAGCGCAGGATATTGCGCTTGGCCCCGAAATCGACCGCCACCACCTTGAAGCGCGGCTTGGTCTGGGTGCCATAGCCCTGGCCCAGGGTCCATTCGGTTTCGGTCCAGCCATAGCTTTGCCGGGTCGTCACCTCTTTCGCCAGGTCCATCCCTTCCAGACCCGGCCAGGCGGCGGCGGCGGCGCGCGCGGCCTCCAGATCCAGGCGGCCATCGGGAGCATGCACCACCACCCCGGTCGGCGCGCCCCGGTCGCGGATATGGCGGGTCAGGCGGCGGGTATCGATGCCCGACAGGCCGATCAGATTATGGCTTTTCAGCCAGGCATCCAGATGCTGGGCCGCGCGCCAGTTGGACGGTTCGGTGACATCCGCCCGCACGATCAGCCCGCGCGCCGCTGGCGTCGTAGTTTCGATATCCTCGGCATTGGTGCCGACATTGCCGATATGCGGGAAGGTGAAAGTGATGATCTGCCCGGCATAGGACGGATCGGTCAGGATTTCCTGGTAGCCAGTGATGGAGGTGTTGAAACAAACCTCCCCCACCGATTGTCCGGCAGCGCCGAACCCTCGGCCCAGGAACACGGTCCCATCGGCCAGCACCAAGGCGCCGGTCGGCGCATCGGAAGAAGGGGCGAGCGTGTCGGCCATGGGCATTTTCCTTTATGTCGGCGGCCAGTCGGGCCCATGCCGGACGGATCGGGCGGGATCGCGCGGCATGGGTGCAGCGGCCTGATGAGCGAGAGGCAGGCCGCCTGGTCCCAAGTCTGACCTGTGGGCAAATTGGGCGAGGCTATACGGGACCGGGCCGGGGGCGTCAACCAAGAAGGGCGCGCGACGGGGCTGCCAACGCCGGGGGCCGCGTTGCAAACCATGCTCTGGCATTGTGCGGCCCGGTCGGCTATCGTTACCGCTTTCCTAAATCAGACAGATGTGTACCGGATTGCCATGCTGCGCCAAACCCTGAACGATGCCTATAAAACTGCCATGCGTGAGCGCGATCAGGCGCGGGTCGATGCCATCCGCCTGATCGTTGCCGCCTTGAAGGAAAAGGATATCGAAGCCCGCCCCAAGGGCCTGGCCGACGGCATTCCCGACGATCAAATCCTGTCGATGCTGCAGGGCATGGTGAAGCAGCGGCGGGAAAGCATCACCATGTACGAACAGGGTGGGCGCGCCGACCTGGCGGCCAAGGAGCAGACGGAAATCGCCGTGATCGAAGGGTTCCTGCCCCAGCAGATGTCCGAGGCAGAGGCCGAGGCGGCGATTGCCAAAGTGTTGGCCGACCTGGGTGCAACCGGCATCAAGGATATGGGGCGGGTGATGGCGGAACTGAAAACCCGTCACGCCGGCACCATGGATTTCACCAAGGCATCGGCCCTGGTGAAAGCGAAACTCAGCTAACGCCGGGCACGAACCGCCCCGGCATCCGGGTATAGCGATCAGGCGGGGTGCCATGGCTTTTCCTTCAGACTTCCTGGACGAACTGCGCCGCCGCGTCCCGCTTTCGGGCGTGGTTGGCCGCCGTGTGCGCCTGATCAAGAAAGGCCGGGAATTTACCGGCCTGTGCCCCTTCCATTCGGAAAAATCGCCCAGCTTTTTCGTCAATGACGACAAGGCCTTCTATCATTGCTTCGGCTGCGGCGCCCATGGCGATGCCCTGTCCTTCCTGATCAATGCCGACGGCATGACCTTCGTCGATGCGGTGGAACGGCTGGCGGACGAAGCCGGGCTGCCGGTGCCGAAATCCGCCCCGGTCGATCCCAAGGCGCGCGAACGGCGCAAGACGCTGGAAGACGCGATGGAAGCGGCCTGCCGCTTTTTTGAGGATACCCTGCGCCAGCCCGCCGGGCGCGACGCGCTGGCCTATCTGAAGCGGCGCGGCTTTTCCGAGGCGGATATCGCAACCTTCCGCCTGGGTGCCGCGCCAGAGGGGCGCGGGCTGCTGAAACAGGCGCTGATCGCGCGCGGCTTTGCCGAAGATATGCTGATCGAAGCCGGGCTGCTGATCCAGCCAGAGGATGGCGGGCGTGACAGTTATGACCGGTTCCGGGGCCGGGTGATGTTCCCGATCCTGGACCGGCGCGGCCATGTCATTGCCTTTGGCGGGCGCATCCTGGGCGATGGCGAGCCGAAATATCTCAACAGCCCGGAAACCCCGCTGTTTCACAAGGGCCGCACGCTTTATGCCCATCATCTGGCGCGGGTGGCCGCCGCCAAAAACCAGGATGTGATCGTGGCGGAGGGCTATGTCGATGTCATCGCCCTGCACCGGGCCGGATTCGCCGGCGCGGTCGCCCCGCTGGGCACGGCCCTGACCGAAGATCAGCTGGGCGAATTATGGCGCATGGCGGCGGAACCGATCCTGTGCCTCGATGGCGATGCGGCCGGCCAGCGCGCCATGGCCCGCGCCGCCGAGCGCGCCCTGCCCTTGCTGAAGCCGGGCAAGTCGCTGCGCTTCCTGATCCTGCCCCAAAGCATGGACCCAGATGACTTACTAAAACACGCACAAGGCACTCAATATCTAAAACAATGTATCGCGCACCACACAACACATCTTCCAGAGCTTCTCTGGGGCATCATAATGGAAACATGCGCACGCTACTATAAACATCAAAATCCAGATTCATTTTTACTAGGAATGATCAGGAATTACAAAAACTTCAGCCGCGATACAACGGAGAAATTCACAAAAACAGTATTAAATATCACAGAACGAGAGGTGTTTCTGAAGGAAATCATAAAAGAAGAAACATCAAAAATAAAAGACAACGAAATTAGAAACGCCTATATCGCATTTTTTCGCAATTTATGTGCAGAAAGGCTGGAAGATCGGGAAGATAAACGCGGAATAGATCAGAGAATATTTAAAGGGATCTACATATCTGGATATCATAGAGGCTTTAGGGATAAATCTAAGGGCGGGAAAAATGTTGCTTCAACCCGAGCGGAGAGGGCATTCAAGCGGTTCGCCGATTATGGAAATTTGGCAGATTTAGACCCAGGCCAGATAAAAGGTGTCCCGGACAGAAGTACGATATCGAAGGTCGACAAACAACGCCTGATCGCGCGTCAGTTGCTTTGCGCCATCCTGAATCACCCCATGGTTCTTGAGGAGTTTCTGGAGCGCCTGGCCGACATCAGCTTTGCCGATGCGGGGCTTGACTCGCTTCGGCGGGAAATCGTACACAGCGGGGCTGCGCTGTCGTCGCCCGACACGGCGTCACTCCGTCATTGCCTGGACGAAAAGGGGTTCGGACCACATATCTCGGAGAGTTTGGGGGCCGCCCGCCTGGCGCGCTGGTGCCGGGCCGATGCCGATCTGGCGACCGTGCGTGCGGGCCTGTCCGGCCTGCTGGATGGCCTGATGGCAGCCCGCCTGTCCGAGGAAAAGGCGCGCCTGCACCGCGAACTGGTCGAAAACCCCTCTGCCGAGGCCAGCGCACGCTTCATGGCCTTGGTGCGCAGCGGCAAGGACCAGCCGGGCGAGGGTTAGGACCAGGGCCAAAGCAGGGCGAGAGAAGGCAGGGCGAGAGACGGGCGAGTTGCGTGAACGTGGTGGCCTATAACAGCGTTGCCTTTTGTGGCGGCATCTATGGGGTGTAGAGGGTAGAGCATGGCTCAGAAAGCGCAGAACACGGCAGAAGAGACCACCACCCAGGAAGAGGCGATCGAAAGCCCCGTGGTCGATAGCATCGCCGCCGCCATCAAGCGGCTGGTGGCCAAGGGCAAGGAACGCGGCTACATCACCTATGACGAATTGAACGGCGCACTTCCCGCCGAACAGGTGTCCTCGGAAATGATCGAGGATACCATGGCCATGCTGTCCGAACTGGGCATCAATCTGGTCGATGGCGAAGAGGCCGAGGAAGAAGAAGCCGCCGTTGATGGCGATGCCGAAGGGCGCGGCAATGTCGATGACGACGATGTCGGCCGGACCGATGACCCGGTGCGCATGTATCTGCGCGAGATGGGGTCGGTTGAACTGTTGAGCCGCGAGGGCGAAATCGCCATCGCCAAGCGGATCGAACAGGGCCGCGAGGCAATGATCGGCGGCATCTGCGAAAGCCCGATGACCTATCGCGCGATGATCGAGTGGCGCGACGCCCTGGTGGAAGGGCGCATGTTGCTGCGCGACATCATCGATCTGGATGCTACCTATGGCGCCGGCCCCGATGCCGAAGACGGCGAGATTCCGCCCGAACTGATGGCGGCGGAGGAGCGTGAGGACACCGAAGACGAGGCGGAGACCGAAGGCGAAGGCATGCCCGGCGCCGAAGGCGAGGGCGAAGCGGAGGGGGAGGAAAACTCGGTCTCCCTGTCTGCCATGGAAGCCGAACTGAAGCCGCAGGTGCTGGCCAAGCTGGATGGCGTGGCCGATGCCTGGGCCAAGGTTGCCAAGATGCAGGAAAAGCGCCTGGCATCGGTGAAAAAGGGCGAGGCCCTGGCCGCCGCATCGGAAAAGAAATACGAAAAGGCCCGTCAGGATCTGGTCGATCTGGCCAAGCAGATCCGCCTGAACCCGATGCGGATCGACGAGCTGGTCGATGGCGTGGTCGGCCTGTCCAAGCGGCTGCTGAATTTCGACGGGCGCATGCTGCGCATCGTCGAAACCGAAAAGGTGCCGCGCGAAGATTTCCTGAAAACCTATCTGGGCAGCGAATTGCAGCCCGACTGGCTGGATGTGGCGGCGAAAAAATCGCCCCGCTGGGCCAAGGTGGTGGAAAAAAACCGCGCCGATCTGGAAAAGCTGCGCGCCGATCTGGCCGCGCTGGCCGATCATGTTGGCCTGCCGATTTCCGAATTCCGCCAGGTCGCCCAGACCGTGCAGAAGGGCGAACGGGAAGCCAGCCGCGCCAAGAAGGAAATGGTTGAGGCCAATCTGCGCCTGGTCATTTCCATCGCCAAGAAATACACCAATCGCGGCCTGCAATTCCTGGATCTGATTCAGGAAGGCAATATCGGCCTGATGAAGGCGGTGGATAAGTTCGAATATCGCCGCGGCTATAAATTCTCCACCTATGCCACCTGGTGG
>CAYRWZ010000125.1:0-5120 GCA_964428065.1 uncultured Comamonadaceae bacterium
CATTGGGGCTTGCCCCGCCGCGCTGTATCGCTACTCTCCGGCGCGACTGCACGGATGAAACGGGTGGAAATCGCCGGGACGGTGGCGGATTTCGCCCGCATCCAGACCGATCTTGCGCGTTACGCGGCCGCATGCACCGCAGACCGACCAGAGGGCGCCCCATGACCATGTCCCATACCGAGAAACTGATCGACGGCAAGGCCTTCGCCGCCGGGCTGCGCGCCCGTCTGGCGCAGGAGGTGGCAGACCTGACGGCCCGCGGCCATCGCCCCGGTCTCGCCGTGGTGCTGGTGGGGGAAGACCCGGCCAGCCAGATCTATGTCCGCAACAAGGCGAAGCAGACGGTCGAAATCGGCATGGCCAGCTTCGAGCATCGCCTGCCCGCCACCACCGGCGAGGCCGATCTGCTGGCGCTGGTCGCCCGATTGAACGCCGATCCGGCGGTCGATGGCATTCTGGTGCAGCTGCCCCTGCCGGGGCATATTGATGCCGACCGCATCCTGCTGGCGATCGACCCGGCCAAGGATGTCGATGGCTTCCACCCCTATAATGTCGGCCGTCTGGCGACCGGCAGCCCGACGCTGGTGTCCTGCACGCCGCTCGGCTCGCTGATGTTGCTGAAGGATCGGCTGGGCGACCTGTCCGGACTGGATGCGGTGGTGATCGGGCGCAGCAATATCGTCGGCAAGCCGATGGCGCAGTTGCTGCTGATGGAAAATTGCACCGTGACCATCGCCCATTCGCGTACCCGCGATCTGCCCGCTGTATGCCGCCGGGCCGATATTCTGGTCGCGGCGGTCGGCCGGCCCGAAATGGTCAAGGCCGACTGGATCAAGCCGGGCGCAACGGTGATCGATGTCGGCATCAACCGGGTCACCCTGCCCGATGGCAACACCCGTGTGGTTGGCGATGTGGATTTCGCCGGGGCGGTTGAGGTTGCCGGCGCGATCACCCCAGTTCCCGGCGGGGTCGGACCGATGACGATTGCCTGCCTGCTGCACAATACGGTGCGCGCCGCCCGGCTGCGCCGGGGTCTGTAGCGCGCCCCCGGTTTCGCGTCCGCGGTTAGGAAATCAGTCATAAACCCGTGTGTATCGTGACGGGGAACGGCTGGGGGCAGATGTCGCAAACTTGGCGTTTCCTCTTGCTTTGATCGTCGTTACTCTGGTGCCTATGACCAAGCCCCCCACCCAGTCATTCCAGCCAGAACGGGTGCGCATCAGCCCACAGCTGGCCCAGCTGATTCACGAACTTGCCTCCGAATCCTATGGTGGGGACGATCTGACCGACCTGTGCCGCACGGTCTATGTCCGCGTACTGTTCCGCATGGCCAAGGTCAATAATGGCGGGCGCGGCAGCAAGGAACTGGCCTATCGCCTGACCGGCATGATCCTGAAATCCCTGATGGGCTATGCCTTCGATCCAGAGGATGTTCAGGCCCTGCTGGACGGCTATGAGGGCTATGACAAAGGCAACCGCTCCACCGCCAGCGAGGAGCAGGATTGGGGCAATGATTTCCGCCCCAAACGCCCCGCGAGCAGTTAGGGCGAATCACCCGGTAACAACACCGCCCCGCCCGGTAACACCGCCCGGTACCTTACCGCACCACCAGATCCATCGGATGGCGGGACAGCAGGCGGTTGCCGGTTTCGGTCACCACCACCGTTGCGCCAGGGCACATGGCCAGCCCGCGATCACTGTCCATCAGAATCATGTGCAGGAAGAACACCATGTTCGGCTGGGCGATCACCGGGTTACCGGTATAGAACATCGGCCAGTCCATCCAGTTGGGCGCATAGGTGGTGCCCAGGCTGTAGCCGCAGGCATTGAGGCGATGCGGCTGCATCCCGGCGGCATCGCACACCCGGGCATAGGCATCGAAGACGGTGCCGATCGGCTCCCCCGGCCGCAACGCAGCGCGGCAGGCCTCAAACGCATCCACCGCCACCGCGTGCATGTCGATATGGCGCGGATTGGGCGCGCCGACCGGGATGGTCCGCATCAGGCAGGCATGGTAGTGGCGATAGGCCCCGGCAAATTCCAACGTGATCTGGTCGGGTGATCCCAGATGCTTGCGCCCGGTGAAATAGCGGCACAGCAAGGCATCGCGCCCGGCGCCGATGATGAATTCGTTGGCCGGATCATCGCCACCGCCGCGATAGATGGCGCCGTGCATCGCGGCCAGAATATCGCCTTCGAACGCGCCGGGTCGGATTTCCGCATGGGCCGCATCCAGCGCATCGTCCGCCAGGGCGGCCGCCCGCTCCACATAAGCCAGCTCCGCCGCAGACTTCACCAACCGGTGACGGCTAACCAGATCCGACGCATCGATCAGCGTGCACACCCCGTCCAACGCCGCCTCCAGCCGCTTGCCATTGGCGTGGGTCAGGCCATAGGCCTCGAACTCCGCCCCCAGGCGCTTGCCGGACAGGCCGAATTGCACCAGCACATCCTTCAGCTGAAGCGCCGGGTTGGCCCCATCGCGGTCCACCCAGATGCGGATATCCGGGATCATCGAGGTATGCTGGGCCTGGCGCAGATCAGGCGCGCGGGTCAACAGCATCAGCCGCCCATCGACCCCCAGATACAGGCACTGGAAATAGACATAACCGAACGTGTCGTACCCGGTCAGGTAGTACATGCTTTCCTGCCGGAACATCAAAAGCCCATCCAGCCCACGCGCCTGAAGGTCTGCACAGACCCGCGCACGGCGGGCGGCCAGTTCCTCGGGGGCGAAATGCAGGGCCATGGGGATCCTCCGGCTAGGGGGCGGGCGTCTCGGGTTTTGTGGCGTCGGGTGGGGCGGCGGTCGGCAGGGCCTGATAGGCTTCCGACTGCATCTCCATCAACCGGCTGACGGTGCGCTGAAACTCGAACGCGCCGGTCCCGGTCGGGTACAGGGCATCGGGCGGGGCGGCGGCCGCCATGATCAGTTTGGTTTTCGCCTCGTACAGCGCATCGATCAAGGTGATGAAACGCCGCGCCTCGTTATGATTGTCCGGCCCCAGCAGCGGCACCCGATCCAGGATCAGGGTGTGATAGACCCCCGCCAGCGCCAGATAGTCGAGGGATCCCAGCGGCTTGCCGCACAGGTCCATGAAGGTGAAGCGGGCCACGCCGCGGGCCGCGCACGGCACGGACAGTTTGCGGGCCTTAATGGTCAGCGATTGGGTCTCCCCCGGGGCGCCGTCGGTCAGATCGGCGAAGGCGCGATCCAGCTGTGCGGTCGCTTCTGCCCCCAGCGGGGAATAATAGACCGGCAGGCCGGCACGGCGGATGCGGCGGTAATCGGTTGGACCATCCAGGGTCAGCACGTCCAGACGCTGTTCGATCAGGGCGATGAAGGGTTCGAACCGGTCGCGGTGCAGCCCGTCTTTGTACAGCAGCCTGGGCGGGAAATTGGAGGTTGCCACCACCACCACCCCCTGGTCGAACAGCGCCTGGAACAGCCGCCCCAGGATCATCGCATCGGCGATGTTGTTGACCACGAATTCATCGAAGCACAACAGCCAGGTTTCGCGCGCAATATCGGCGGCCAGAACCGGCAGCGGATCGGCCAGCTTGCCCTTGCCCGCCTTGCGCAGCGCGTGCAGCCGGTCATGCACTTCGCCCATGAAGGCATGGAAATGCACGCGGCGCTTCTTCTCCACCGGCGCGGATGCGAAAAACAGATCCATCATCATGGATTTGCCGCGCCCGACCTGCCCGTGAATATAAAGGCCGCGCGGCAGCGGCACCACCCGGTCGCGCTTGATCCAGCCGAGCCAGCGCGGCGCGGCCTGCCCGACCGGGCGATAGCCTGACAGGGCGTGATGCAGCTGTTCCAGATGCTCTGCAACGGCCGCCTGATGCGGGTCTGGGCGGATCGTCCCGGCAGCTACCAGCGCGCGATACCGTGCCAGCGGCGGCGCTGCCGAAACACTGTCATCTTCACCGGACGGAATGAGGGCAGGCGATGGTACAGGCGAGGTCATACGCCGGTTCTACCCGAAACCGGGCGCCGCAGCCAGAGGGGATAGCGGGCCGATGGGCCTGCGAAAATCAGGGGATCGAGGAGACCGGCGGTTGCCCCACGGCAACCTCTGTATAGCGCCGACTGATTTCCTGCAGGCGCGCTTCGGTGTTGAGGGCCAGGGCGGCGCGTTCGACCCGACGAATGATCGCACTGTTGCGATAGCGCGCGCCGGCCAGTATCCACGCCTCGCTGGTGCCGAGTTGCACGCGGCCGCCAAGGGCGTCGCTCATGCCCAGTTTGCGCGCCGTCGCGCTGATGGCGATTTCGGTCCCGACTTGGGCATCGAGGCGACCGAGCGCCATCTTGCTGATCGCGCCTTCCAGGGTCGATTCCGGCACCTTGTTCAGGCTTTGGTCGAAATCAAACCGCGTATTGTAATTGGCGCGGCGCAGCACACCGATGGATTTCAGGCTGCGCAGGCTGTCATAGCCGGCGACCGGCACGCCGGTGCGCACCACGGCCACCACGTCATAGGTCAAAAAGGGTGCCACCGGGCGCGAAACCTCTCCCTGGGGCGGGCCGACCGGGCCGATCAGGAAATCCGCCTCCCCCGCCCGCGCCCGTTCGATCAACCGGGGGATGGATCCCAGCCGGACCACGGGGGTCACCTTCGCTTCCGCCGCGATCTCCCGCACCATATCGACATAGATCCCGCGCACTTCGCCGTCTTCGAAAAATCCCCAGGGGAACTGGTCGATCATGTCGAAATGGGCGGTATCCGCACGCGCCGGGGCGCATGCCAGCCACAGCGCGGCGATAACCGCACAGCAGCGCAGCAGCGCCGATACTGGTCCGATGGCGTTCCCGATTGACGCTTTCACGGCCTCCCCCAGGGCTTTGCGATTCGGTCGCATTTTCTTCGGAAAGAGGATAGAGGAGGACGCCTTAAACTTCAAGTTGCAACAACCTGCCGAAAACACTCTACAACCATTGAGATGTGCGCGGCTTGAGGCAGAAAAAGAAACGCCCGGTCAACCAATGCTGTCCGGGCGTTTCCGTAGAGGAGCGTCCTTGCCTGTCGGCAACCGCCTTATCGGCGCGCGACCATCATCTTCTTGATTTCCGCAATCGCCTTGGCCGGGTTCAGCCCCTTCGGGCAGGCCTG
>CAYRWZ010000125.1:5169-5546 GCA_964428065.1 uncultured Comamonadaceae bacterium
TGTCCAGCCGTTCCCCGGTATTTTCATCCCGGCTGTCGGCCAGCCAGCGATAGGCCTGCAACAGGATCGCCGGACCGAGATAACGATCGCCGTTCCACCAATAGCTGGGGCAGGAGGTGGAGCAGCAGAAGCACAGGATGCATTCCCACAGCCCGTCGATCTTCGCCCGTTCGTCGGGCGACTGGCGCCGTTCGCGGTCGGGCGGCGGCGGGCTTTCCGACTGCAGCCACGGCTTGATCGAGGCATACTGGGCATAAGGCACCGACAGATCGGGCACCAGATCCTTGATCACCGGCATATGCGGCAGCGGGTAGATCTTGACGTCGCCCGTGCAATCTTCGATCGGCTTCAGGCAGGCCAGCGTGTTGGTGCCGTCG
>CAYRWZ010000126.1:0-5467 GCA_964428065.1 uncultured Comamonadaceae bacterium
ATTTTGCCACGGCCTGCTCGATGGCGGCGGCATCCACCGCGCCCGTGCCATGCGTATCCACATAGATCGAAAGCGGCTTCGCGACGCCGATCGCATAGGACACCTGGATCGTGCAGCGTTCGGCCAGACCTGCGGCGACCACGTTCTTGGCCAGATAGCGGCAGGCATAGGCGGCCGAGCGGTCAACCTTGGTCGGATCCTTGCCAGAGAAGGCACCGCCGCCATGGGGGGCCGCGCCGCCATAGGTATCGACGATGATCTTGCGGCCAGTCAGACCGCAATCGCCGTCCGGACCACCGATCACGAACCGGCCGGTCGGATTAACGTAGAACTGGTCTTCCGGGCACATCCAGCCTTCCGGCAGGACGTTCAGCACATGCGGGCGCACGATTTCGCGCACCTGTTCCTGGGTCAGGCCTTCGGCATGCTGGGTGGACACCACGACCGAGGTCGCGCGCACCGGCTTGCCGTTGCGATATTCCAGGGTCACCTGGCTTTTCGCATCCGGGCCAAGGCCGGGGGCGGCGCCGGAATGGCGCGCTTCCGACAGGCTGCGCAGAATCCCGTGGGAGAAATAGATCGGCGCCGGCATCAGCACGTCGGTTTCGCGGCAGGCGAAGCCGAACATAATGCCTTGGTCGCCCGCGCCTTCATCCTTATTACCGGCGGCATCGACGCCCACGGCGATATCGGCGGACTGCTGATGCACATAGACATCGACCGCAGCGCGCTGCCAGTGGAAGCCGTCCTGCTCGTACCCGATGTCGCGGATCGCGTGACGCGCGATTTCTTCCATCACCTTGTGCGACACGCTGGACGGGCCGCGCACTTCGCCGGCCAGAACGACGCGATTGGTGGTCGCCAGGGTTTCCACGGCAACGCGGGAATGCGGATCAGCGGCCAGGAAGGCATCGACCACGGCATCGGAGATGCGGTCGCAGACTTTGTCGGGATGGCCTTCAGAAACGGATTCGCTGGTAAACAGGTAATCAGACTGCGACACGAGGAACCCCCAAGGTGACACGTTTTTGACCGGAGTGACGCCGGTTTCGGTTGAACGACAGCAATGGCGCACGGCATGCGGCCATTGGAACCGCTTTCTCTTACCGTCCCAATGGCCCCAGGGCAAAGAATTTTAGTGTATTATCGCAAAATAGCGCAGAACCACAGGGGCGCCGCGTATTATTCTGCCTATTTCCTTTGCCTATTCCTCTGCTGCGGCCATCGCCTTGGTCAACTCGATCAGCCGCTTGCGCACCTTGTCGTCCTTGATCCGATCGAAGGCGCGCGCCAGTTCCAGAATCTCCCGCTTGGTCAGATCGCGGGTATCGAAATCGGCCTGGGCCTCGCTGAACCCCGACGGCTTCGGGCCCGAGACATCGGCGGGCATATCGTCGAAGAAAAAGGAAACCGGCACATCCAGAACACGCGACAGCTCAAACAGGCGGCTGGCGCCGATGCGGTTGGCACCGCGCTCATACTTCTGGACCTGCTGGAAGGTCAGGCCGATGGCTTCGCCCAGCTTTTCCTGGCTCATGCCCAGGAGTGTCCTGCGCAACCGCACACGCGAGCCGACATGGATATCGATGGGGTTCGGCTTTCCGTCGGGCGAGCCGCGGGTTCTGCCACGACGGTTACGGGTGACCGGCTTCATTTCGCCCTCCAGGTGTACTCGTGTATGGAGCACCTGTAGAGCATACCCGCGTATGCGTCAAGTGTGTGTCGCGGAACAATTCTTGGGCTGGCAAATGGTCAGGGGATCAATTTCCTGACACGGACAAAAATCAACGGAACGAACGCTAGAAACAATCCAATCAACAGAACCAAATCCCCCATACGGGAATAGGTGGTAGCAGCAGAAATCGCCCGGGGCAAGCGGCCGTCGACCACCGATTCGGTTTCAAGATCGGCCTTTACCGTGACACGACCATAGGGATCAACAATACCGGATATCCCGGTATTCGCGACTCGAACCATCGGCACCCCTTCTTCCACCGCCCGCAGGGCAGAGCTGGCGAAATGCTGGAACGGCCCGGTCGAGTAACCATACCACCCATCGTTGGTCAGGTTCAGCAGCCACTGCGCCCGGTTGGTCCGGTCCATCACCTCGCCCGGGAAAATCACCTCATAACAGATCAGCGGGCTGACCGTCGGCAGGCTGCCCAGGGTCAGGGTCTGCGGGCCGGGGCCGGGGCTGTAGTCAACGGCGCCCGGTGTGATCTTGTCGATCGGCAGAACCGTACGGAACGGCACATATTCACCGAATGGGACCAGATGAAACTTGTCGAAGCTGCCCAGCAATCGGCCACTGCCGTCATAGGCGACCATGCTGTTCCAGGCGGTCAGCCGCCCATCGAGAAACCGGGTCAGGCGCGGCGTGCCGGTGATGACAATCCCGCCGGGCGGGGTGATGCGGGCAATTTCGGCAATCGCCGCCGGGCTTTGTTCCAGCGCAAAGGCGGTGGCGGTTTCCGGCCAGATGATCGCGGCCGGAACCCCGGACTCATAGGGCCGGGCGGACAGATCCAGATGCTTGCGGAAATTGGCCGCCCGCTCGGCATCGGCCCATTTCAGGGATTGGGCGATATTGGGCTGCACCAGCCGCAGCAGCGGGCGGTCGCCGGCCAGCACCGGCTCTGCCCCGAACAGTCGCAGCGCGCCAAAGCCGATCCAGCCGGCCAGCAGCAGCAGGGCCTGCCCGCCCGCCAGCAAACGGCTGGTTGCGGGATCCAGGGGCGCGTCTTCCCCCGGCAGCATCAGCACAGGCCGCACCAGCGCCACCGGCAGAGCGGCCAGGAAAACGGTCAGCAGCGACAGAAGATAGGCACCGCCCAGCGCCGCCGGCTGCTGCATCAGCGGCAGATCGGCCCAGGCATAGGCAAGCAGGTTCCATGGAAAGCCGGTGAACAAATGGCCGCGGCCGTATTCGGCCAGGGTCCACAGCCCGGCAAAGACCAGCACCCGCAACGGGCCCAGCATCACCCCGCCCAGCGCCAGCGCCCGGACATAGGCAAGCCCGACCAGACCGACGAACAGGGCCAGCGCAATCGGCAGGCCGACCAGCGCCAGGGGAATCATCCAGGCGAAACTGGCCGGCGGCACCAACAGGGCGTTGGAAATCCAGTATAGCCCCGTGACCAGAAAGCCGAAGCCGAACCACCAGCCGATGGCAAAGCCGGACCGCAGCCGCTTGCCGTCACCCCATACCGCCGCATCCAGCAGAAGAATCAGCCCGCCCAGGGCGGGAACCAGCAGCGGAAACCAGTTGAACGGTGGCAGGGCCAGGGTGGCAAGGCAGCCGAACAGAAAGGCGGCCAGCGCCCGCCGCCATCCGGTCAGGCCGGTCAGACGGTCCAGGGCCGAAAACAACCCATCGGCAAGACCCGCAGGGGTAGGGGAAGCGGCAAGGCGGGACAGGGTCACAGACAGGATATCCGAAGGAGTTGCAGGACGGGATCACGCGGCCGGAGGGGCCGAGCGATCCATGCCGGGAACGGCACTGCCGATGGCGTCTTCGTCGGGCTGTTCTGCGCCGGAGGCCGGACGCAGGCGCACCGATTGGACCCGGCGACCGTCACTGGCGACGATGTCGAAACTAAGGCCGGAGGCATGGGTGATGGTTTCCCCCGCCGCCGGAACCCGGCCCGCCAGCGAGACGACCAGTCCGCCCAGCGTGTCGATATCCTCGATCGGCGCATCGTCCAGCACCGGGCCCAGATAGATCGCCACATCCTCCAGCGGCGTGCGGGCATCGATCAGCAGAACCCCGTCGGCTTCGACCTGGATCGGCGGCTGTTCCTCGGTATCGTCGTGCTCGTCCTCGATCTCGCCGACGATCTGCTCCACCAGATCCTCGATCGTCACCAGCCCGTCGATCCCGCCATATTCATCGACCACCAGGGCCAGATGGGTGCGCGATTCGCGCATCTGCTTCAGCAGATCCAGCGCGCGCAGGCTGGGCGGCACAAACAGCACCGGGCGCACCAAACTATCCAGCGGCGGCGGCGCTTCGGTCCGCATCGCCGTCAGCAGATCCTTGATGTGCAGCATGCCGATCACGCCATCCAGGGTTTCGCGATAGACCGGCAGGCGGGAATGGGCGGCATCGGCCATGGTCGCCACCACGCGGGCGAAGGGCGTATCGATGTCGAGGGCGATGATATCCGCGCGCGGCACCATGGCGTCGGCCACGGTCACATCGCGCAGGGTCAGGATATTGCGGATCAATTCCAACTCGCCCGGATCGATGGGCGTTTGATCTTCCGCGCGATCGTCGATGATTTCGACCAGCTCGTCACGCTGACCGCTGCCCGCAGCGCTGAGCCGCAGCAGGGATTTCAGCCGGTCGAGGATGCGGCCGGAACGGGCAGTGTCGCCAGGCGACCCGTTGCTGCGTTCCGGCCCGCGACTAGGGGAACTTTCGCTCATCTCCATCCATCACGTGTTCGAGATAGGGGTTGGCGATGCCGAACCCCGCCAGAATGGCGGCCTCGCGGGCCTCCATATCCTCGGCTTCGGCTTCGATCTCGTGATCGAAGCCCAGCAAATGCAATGTGCCGTGCACGACCAGATGGGTCAGATGGTCGAGCGGCTGTTTCTGCTGCTCCGTCGCTTCGGCCAGCACGGTTTCAAAGGCCAGCACGATATCGCCCAGCATCGGCGGCGGCATGTCTGCCGGGGTTTCCACCGGCGGATCGACCGGAAAGGACAGAACATTGGTCGGCTTGTCCTTGCCGCGCCAGTCCCGGTTCAAATCGCGCACGGCGGCGTCATCCGACAGGACGACGCAGACCGACGCCCGCCCCAGGCCCGGCGCAACATCCGGCAGGGTGGCCGCCAATGCGGCCTCAACCGCGGCGGCGGCGCGGGATTCCGCCCCCGGCACCCGGTGCCAGGCCCCGGCTTCCTGCAGCACATCAATCTCATAGGCCATGGCGGCAGACATCACACGTCCCCCATCAGCCTTCGCCCGCATCCCCGCCCTGACGCTGGGCCGATTTGCGGTCGAGACGCTGCTGGTCCTTGGCGTTATAGGCCTTGACCACGCGGGTCACCATCGGGTGGCGCACCACATCGGCATCGGTGAAGCGGACGAAGGCGATCCCCTCGACATTGTCCAGGGTTTCCAGCGCGTCGCGCAGGCCGGACTTGGCGCCCAGCGGCAGATCGACCTGGCTCAAATCGCCGGTCACCACCATGCGGCTGTTTTCACCCATACGGGTCAGAAACATCTTCATCTGGGTCGGCGTGGTGTTCTGCGCCTCGTCCAGAATCACAAAGGCGTTGGACAGGGTGCGCCCGCGCATGAAGGCCAGCGGCGCCACTTCGATATCGCCGGAGGTCAGGCGCTTCACCACCTGATCGCCCGGCATCATGTCATAGATGGCATCGTAGAGCGGGCGCAGATAGGGGTCGATCTTCTCGCGCATGTCGCCCGGCAGGAAACCCAGCCGTTCCCCCGCCTCCA
>CAYRWZ010000127.1:0-1777 GCA_964428065.1 uncultured Comamonadaceae bacterium
CAGATGGACCGCTGGAACATCGTCGCCACCCTGAACTATCTGCCGGCCGAAGCGGAAGAATCGATCGTGCTGGCCAAGCTGCCGGATTACGACACGGCCGAAGGGCGCAAGACCATCGGCGCCATGGTCGCCTGTGCCGATCTGACGCGCGCGGGGTTCATGAATGGCGATATTTCGACCGTCATGTCGCCGCGCACCGTGATCACCTGGGCGGAAAATGCGCGGATCTTTGGCGGCGATGTCGCCTTTGCCTTCCGCGTCAGCTTCCTCAATAAGTGCGACGAGGTGGAGCGCGCGGTGGTCAGCGAATATTTCCAGCGCTGCTTCGGCAAGGACCTGTCGCTGACCGGCGGCAAGCCGGTAGCCGGTGCAACCGTCGGCAGCCGACCGGTCGGCCGGGTGGCCTGAACCGCAGCAGGGCATCATGGCCGAACCCGAATCGCCGGTTGAAACCTTCAAGCGGGCAACCGCCGCCACCTTGCGGGCGGTGGCCGAATCCGACCAGATCGAAGTGACCTTCGGGGCGGAAGGGGCCTCGCTGGCGGGTAAGCGCGCGCGCCTGTCGGTGCCGGCCCGCGCCCTGCCGGCGGAGGATGTGACGCGGATTCGCGGCGAATCGGACGCGCTGGCGGTGCGGGTGCGCTATCACGACGCGATGGTCCATGCGCGCCGGCAGCCGAGCACGCCGACCGGGCGCGCGATCTATGAAGCGCTGGAGCAGACGCGCTGCGAGGCGCTGGGCGGGCGGCGCATGGTTGGCCTGGCCCATAATCTGGACGCTATGCTGGAGCAGAAATACCGCCGTTTCGGCTATGACAAGGTCTTGGAAATGTCCGATACCTCGCTGCCGGAAGTGGTGCGCTGCCTGGCGCGGGAAGCCATGACGGGGGAACCGCCGCCACCGGCGATCCGTGCCCTGGTCGATCTGTGGCGACCGACGCTGGAGCCGAAAATCGGCGAGGATCTGCGCGATCTGTCCGATACGGCGGAAAATCAGGAGCGGTTTTCCCGCACCGTGCGCCAGATTCTGGCCGACCTCAACCTCGAAGCGGCCGAGGAGGAGGATGGCGACCAGCAGGACGATCAGGAAAACGGTGACCAGGATCAGGGCCAGCAGGGGGAGACGCGCGGCGAAAGCGGCGAACAGCAGAGCGAGGAGGAGCAGACGGGCCAGCAGGAAACCCGGCCCGACCCGCGCCCCGGCGCCGAGTCCGACGGCTCGACCGAGGATACCGATGCCGACATGATGATGGGGGAGGCGGAGGAACGCCCCGGCGAAGCCCCGCCCCGCCAGCCGCGCGAAGTGCCGCAGACGGCCGCCGAACCGCTCTATCGCCCCTATACCGCCGCCTTCGATGAAACCATCGATGCGGTGGACCTGTGCGATCCGGAGGAATTGACCCGGTTGCGCCTGTTGCTGGACCAGCAGCTGCAGCATTTGCAGGGGGTGATCGGCCGTCTGGCCAATCGCCTGCAGCGCCGCCTGATGGCGAAGCAGCTGCGCAGCTGGCAGTTCGATCTGGAAGAAGGGCTGCTGGATGCCGGGCGGTTGGCGCGGGTGGTCGTCTCCCCAACGGTGCCCTTGTCCTATAAGCAGGAAAACGACACCAATTTTCGCGATACGGTGGTGACACTGCTGATCGACAATTCCGGGTCGATGCGCGGGCGGCCGATCACGATTGCCGCCATGTCGGCCGATATTCTGGCCCGCACGCTGGAACGCTGCGGCGTGAAGGTGGAAATAAATCGGAAGAGCGTCGTGTAGGGAAAAAGTGTA
>CAYRWZ010000127.1:1824-5176 GCA_964428065.1 uncultured Comamonadaceae bacterium
GGCAAGCCGGCCAATCCGGGGCGGCTGAACGATCTGCGCCACATCATCTACAAGGCGGCCGATACCCCCTGGCGGCGCGTGCGCAAATCGCTGGGCCTGATGCTGCGCGAAGGGCTGCTGAAAGAGAATATCGATGGCGAGGCGCTGCAATGGGCGCATCAGCGCCTGCTGGGTCGGCCGGAGCAGCGGCGCATCCTGATGGTGATCTCCGATGGTGCGCCGGTCGATGATTCGACCCTGTCGGTCAATCCCGGCAATTATCTGGAACGGCACCTGCGCCAGGTGATCAAAGAGATCGAAACCCGGTCGCCGGTGGAACTGATCGCCATCGGCATCGGCCACGATGTCACCCGCTATTACCGGCGCGCGGTCACCATCGTCGATGCCGAACAGCTGGGCGGCACTATGATGGACAAGCTGGCGGAACTGTTTGACGAGGATACGCCGGTTCAGCGCCGCCGCAGCGCAAAAGGGGCTGGACGGGCGGCCTAGGCCCTCGCATCCTGTGGCTCAGGCTGTCGCTCGGTCGCATTGGACCGCTGGGGTGAGAGGGATATGGAGCGTGCGCGCCATCTGCTGATTGTCGATGATGACCAGGAAATCCTGACCCTGCTGCATGATTTCCTGGTGCGCCACGGCTTCCGCGTTTCCACCGCCGCCGATGGGCGGGAAATGCGGCGCGTCCTGGCGCAATGGACGGTCGATCTGATCATTCTGGACATGATGCTGCCGGGCGAAGACGGCATCGCCCTGTGCCGGGCCTTGCGCGCCGACAGCAGCATCCCGATCGTGTTCCTGACCGCCGTGGCCGATGAAACCGACCGGATTATCGGGCTGGAACTGGGGGCCGATGATTATCTGATCAAACCCTTCAACCCGCGCGAACTGTTGGCCCGGATCCGCGCCATTCTGCGCCGGGTTGGCGGCGCGGGCGACAAGGCGGCCGAAAAGGGGACGGACCGGTGGGCAGATCGGTGGGCGGACCGGGGCGGCGCGGCCGCCGAACGCCCGCCGGTCTATCGCTTCGCCGGGTGGGAACTGGATGTCGGCAGCCGGGAATTGCGGGCGGCGGACGGCACGCTGGTGCATCTGTCGTCCGGCGAGTTTTCCCTGCTGCAAACCTTCCTTGACCATCCGCAGCAGGTGGTGAAGCGGGAGGAGTTGCTGGAGCAGCATCGCGGCGATGCCATCACGCCGTTCGACCGCAGCATCGATATCCAGATCAGCCGTCTGCGCAAGAAAATCGAACCCAGCAGCAAAGACCCCGCCCTGATCAAGACGATTCGCGGCGTCGGGTATCAGCTGACCGTGCCAGTCAGCCGGGATGCCCCCTCAGGGGCCGGTCTGTGACATCGCCAGCCCCGCACCCGCGCACCTTTCCAATGGCTCCTGGGCGGTTTGTACATCGCCTGCACGTCTTTGCCGCAATTGCAGCCCTGGGGGCCATGGGTATCGCCTGGTGGCTGGCCGATGCCTTATCGGCGCGGCAGGCGGATATCCTGTCGGCCCATCGGCTGGGTCCGGCCATGGTGGCGATTCGGGAAACCGCGTTCGCCCTGGATGAGCGGGAGGCCGAGGCCGAACTCCGCCTCGCCACCACCCATTTCGAAGGGTTGAGCTTCCGGCTGAAAACCCGACCCGATGCCGATCCGCAGTGGCAGGTGATCGATATTCCCGTGCTGACCATGCCGACTGCACCATCGGATGCGCAACCGGCGCTGCGGGTGCAGGCGCAGGTGTTCCGCTTCCGCCCGGATCTGCCGCCGATTGATCTGCGCCCCGCCGGCCGGTCGCTGGCGGGGGATTTCGGCCGGATCGCCGAAGTGCTGGCCCGCCTGGGGCAACCGGCGCGGCTGTACGTTTCGGCGGGGGAGGGGCGGTGGCTTGAGTTTTCGTCCGCCCGGTATTGGGCCGCCCGCGCCTCCCCCGTGGGGTTGTGGCTGACCGCGATCAGCCTGTGGCTGGTTCTGGGCATCGTCATCCTGTGGCTGGCGCGCAAACTGGCTGCGCCGGTGGAACGGATCGCCCGCCACGCCGCCCTGCCGGAAGACCCGGTGGCGCCCGAACCGCTGCCCGCATCGGGGGCGGTGGAAATCCGCACCATCACCGACTGGATCAACCGGGGCCGCCATGCGGTGCGCGACCTGCTGGAGGAACGCACCCGCATGCTAGCGGCCATCTCTCACGATCTGCGCACCCCGGCGACCCGGCTCAAGCTGCGGGCGGAATTCATCGAGGACGAGGCCCTGCGCGACAAGATCCTGGCTGATCT
Organism: uncultured Comamonadaceae bacterium; assembly: GCA_964428065.1. Taxonomy (GTDB): domain Bacteria; phylum Pseudomonadota; class Alphaproteobacteria; order Elsterales; family Elsteraceae; genus CAYRWZ01. Next base: position 4,097 of record CAYRWZ010000127.1, read on the forward strand.
GGATGAAATGTCGGGGATGATTGCCTCGACCCTCGATTTCCTGCGCGATGACATGCGGCGCGAGGAAGAACAGGTGGTTGCCTTTGCCAGCCTGCTGCAAAGCCTGTGCGACGACTATTCCGATCTGGGCCGCCCGGTCACGTTCACCGATGTGCAGCCGCTGAAGTTCGAGACCGTCGGCACCGTGTTCGGCGGCAACCGCGCCCCGGTGACCTTCGATCAGACCCGCCTGCTGCGCGTCCGCTGCCGCCCCAACAGCCTGCGCCGCGCCTTTGCCAACCTGATCGACAATGCGTTGAAATACGGCAAGCGGGCCGAAGTGGAAATTCACGCCACCAGCCAGGAAGTGATGGTGGAGATTCTGGACGACGGCCCCGGCATCCCGGAGGAGGAAGTGGCCAATGTGATGAAGCCGTTTTACCGCCTGGAATCCTCGCGCAACCGCGAAACCGGCGGCAGCGGCCTGGGCCTTGCCATCGTCAAATCGATCATCGATGCCCATCGCGGCCAGATCGAATTGCTGACCCGAACGCGCGGCGGCCTGCGCGTCCGGGTCACGCTGCCCCGCCGCATGGATGGCGGCTGAAAAAAGCCCGGCCTGACGTGAGGTCAGGCCGGGCGGTACTCACTTACTCTTGGTCGAACGCTTTAGATGCGCTGTTCGCTCTTGGGATCGAACAGGCTGGCGCGCGACATATCGACCATGAAGGTCGCCGTCTGGCCGGCCACCGGGCTGTCTTTCGGGTTGACGCGGGCAATCGCATCGCGGCCGCCCAGGCTGATATAGACCAGCGTATCGGCGCCGGTCGGCTCCACCACCGACACCTGCGCATCGAACCGGTGGATCGACGGATTGCCATCGGCCGTGCGCGGATCATGGGCGGTGATGGTTTCCGGGCGCAGGCCCAGCACCACTTCGCGGCCCATCCAGTCAGCGATCTTGGCCGGAGCCTGGGGCAGCGGCAGGAACAACGTATCGGTGCGGCCGCCATGTTCGCTGCGCACGGCAACGCCCACCCGGTCCTTCTCGCTGGTCACGGTGCCGGTGATGAAGTTCATCGACGGCGAGCCGATGAAGCC
>CAYRWZ010000127.1:5195-5420 GCA_964428065.1 uncultured Comamonadaceae bacterium
CATAGACTTCCTGCGGCGGGGCGAAGGGCTGCACCACCCCGTCGCGCATGATGGCAATACGGGTGGCCAGGGTCATCGCCTCGATCTGGTCGTGGGTGACATAGACGATGGTGGTGCCCAGCCGCTGGTGCAGCTTCTTTATTTCGGTCCGCATATCGACGCGCAGCTTGGCATCCAGGTTCGACAGGGGTTCGTCGAACAGGAACACCTTGGGGTCGCGCACCA
>CAYRWZ010000128.1:0-5398 GCA_964428065.1 uncultured Comamonadaceae bacterium
GACATCCCAGATCAGCCGGTCGTCGGGCGTATCGAACACGGCATGCAAGGCCACGGTCAGCTCCACCACGCCCAGCCCGGCCCCCAGATGCCCGCCGGTGCGCGATACCGCGTCGATCAGTTCCGTGCGCAGATCGTCGGCCACCGCACGCAACTCGTCGATGGAAAGGCCGCGCAGGTCGGCGGGGGCGGTAATACGGTCCAGATGCGGCGTGTCCACCATGAGGCAGTCCTTAATGCAAGGCGGGGCGGCGTAAGGCTGAGGCGCGATTTCGGATATGTGATATCAGGCGCGCCGGTTTACCACAAAGCGCGCAACGTCGCGCAGCAAATCGGCATTGGCATCGAACGGATCAAGATGGGCGATCGCCTGATCGGCCAGGGCATCGGCCTGGGCGCGCGCCCGGTCCACCCCCAGGATCGAGACGAAGGTCGCCTTGTTGGCCGCCCCATCCTTGCCGACATCCTTGCCGGTTTCGGCGGCGCTGCCTTGGACATCCAGCAGATCGTCGGCAATCTGGAAGGCAAGGCCCAGATCGTGGGCATAGCCCGCCAGGGCAGTACGCAGTGGGGCAGGGGCCTTGCCCAGAATCGCCCCGGCCTCGCAGGAAAAGGCGATCACCGCGCCGGTTTTCAGCCGTTGCAGCCGGGTGATCGCGCCGATATCCAGCGGCGTTGCCGCCTGTTCGGCCAACAGGTCCAGCATCTGTCCGGCGCACATGCCGTGCATCCCGCCCGCAACCGCCAGCGCGCGCACCAGATCGATCCGCACCTGGGCGTCGCCATGGACGGCCGGATCGGCCAGCACCTCGAACGCGCGGGTCAGCAGGGCATCCCCGGCCAGAATCGCGGTCGCCTCGTCAAAGGCGATATGCGCGGTGGGGCGGCCCCGGCGCAGGGCGCTGTCGTCCATTGCAGGCAGATCGTCATGGATCAGCGAATAGGTGTGCAGCATTTCCACCGCGGCGGCGACGCGCAGCGCCGAATCGCGCGACACGGTGAACAGTTTGGCGGTTTCCAGCACCAGAAACGGGCGCAGCCGCTTCCCCCCGGCAAAGCAGGCATAGCGCATGGCCTGATGCAGCCGGCCATCGGCGCCGGCGCTTTCCGGCAGCAGCCGGTCCAGCATGGCCTGAACATCGGCGGCGGCTTCGGCCAGCGCGGCGGTCAACCGGTCGCCGGTTGGGGTGCCGGGTGGCAAATTGGGCGGCAAAGCGGCCGACATCAGAACGGTTCGGTGCCGACCGCGCCGCCCGCACCGGCGACGATCCGGTCGATCTTGGCCTGGGCCTCGGCCAGTTTGGCCTCGCAATGGCGGCGCAGCAGCGTGCCGCGCTCATAAGCGCCGATGGCGTCGTCCAGTTTGCCTTTGCCGGATTCGAGGTCGCGGACGATGCGTTCCAGCTCTCCCATCGCTTCTTCGAAGGACAGGGCGGCGATCTCCGGCGGCAGCGGCGTGCCGGACTGTGCGGACGCAGGGGTCTGTTTGCTAGTATCGGTCATGATGACCTAGAGATAGCGGGTCTTGCGCCATGGTTCAAACCCCGTCATGCCCCCTTTTCCCATTAGGCCGCCATCAGCGCGCGGACATGGACGGCGGCACTGTCGGCCAGGGCCTGCAGGTCATAGCCGCCTTCGAGGGTGGAGACCACCCGGCCATCGCAGCTATACCCGGCAATGCGCAGAATTTCGCGCGTGACCCATTCATAATCCGGCTCGAACAGGTTCATCGAGGCCAGCGGATCGTCCGCATGCCCGTCGAACCCGGCAGAGATGATCACAAAATCGGGGGAGAAATCCGCCAGCGCCGGCAGGATCCGCTCGTTAAAGGCATGGCGGAATTCCGCCGATCCGGCGCCGGAGGCCAGCGGGGCGTTGACGATATTGCCGACCCCGCGTTCCCCGCGCGATCCCGTGCCGGGATACAGCGGATATTGATGGCTGGAGCCGAAGAACATGCTGGCATCCTGCTCGAAAATCGCCTGGGTGCCATTGCCGTGATGGACGTCGAAATCGATCACTGCGACCCGGCGAAAGCCATGGGCGGCCTGGGCGTGATAGGCGCCGACGGCAGCGCTGTTGAACAGGCAGAACCCCATGGGCTGGCGCGGTTCGGCATGATGCCCCGGCGGGCGTACGGCGCAAAAGGCGTTGGTGCCGGGATTGGCGGACACGGCATCAACCGCCGCGCACACGGCCCCGGCAGCGCGCAAGGCAGCCTCCCGCGAGCCGGGGGAGGCGACGGTATCGGCATCGATGTTGAAACTGTGGTCGGTTTCCAGCGAGGCCAGCAGCGCCTCGACAAAATCGCGCGGATGGGCGCGGGCAAGCTGCTCAACCGTCGCCAGGGGGGCGTCGCGCCGGTCCAGCGCCGCAAAGTCCGGCCCGGCCAGGCGGTCCAGCACGGCCCGCAGCCGTTCCGGCCGTTCCGGGTGATGGTCGCCGGTTTCGTGGTGCAGGCAGGCGCTGTGGGTAAACAGAAACGTGCTCATGATCCGCGAACATCTCCCCCCTTCGACTTGGTCGAACTATCGCGCCCCAAGCCATATCGGCGCAACAGGAAAGGGCGGTCAGACCAGCCGTTCGATGCGGATGGTCAGGGCGTCGCCGTCCTTGTCCATGGTCAGCAGGCGATTGCCGGTGGCATCGCAGAAGGGCGGGAAATCGCGTTCGGCCGCCGGGTCGGTGGCGATGACGCGCAGAACCGCGCCAATCGGAATGTCGCGCAGCGCCTTGCGGGCCTTCAAAACCGGCAGGGGGCAAATCAGGCCGGAGGTATCGAGAACGGTTTCGGTCCGGTTTTCTGCATTCGGCATTGCAATATCCCTCTCTGGTCCCCGCAGCAAAACAGGCTATAACAGGGTTTCGTCCGTTGAGACACCGGTCTCGTCCGAAAGGCCCTGATGCTGCACGCGCCTCACGTCCCGCCATTTTCCCGGCCCGTATCGACCGATGGTCCGATTTCCCGCCAGCTTGAGATGATGCGCGCCCTCGGCCGCCGCCAGGTGGCGACGGAGGCCGATCTGGCCCAGGTCTATGTCGATGTGCTGGGGCTGGTGCGGGAGCAGATGGGCAATCGCCGGGCCAGCGTCTGGCACTTCGACGCCGCGCACAAATCGATCACCTGCGTCGCCGTCAGCGGCCAGGCAGAGGATGACGGGCTGTTGGGCACGGTGGTTTCCCAGGCACGGTCGGTTGGCTATCTGGATGCGCTGCATCGCGACCGGGTGCTGGTGGTGCACGATGCCCGTACCGATGCGCGGGTGAACAGCCTGGCCGATTACTGTGCCGGTACAGGGATCGGCGCCATGCTGGATGTGCCGATTTCGGTCGGCGGCACCTTCTGGGGCGTGCTGTGCGTCGAGGATGGGCCGGGCCCGCGCCATTGGGTGGCACCAGAGGAAAGTTTCGCCTCGGCCATGGCCGATTGCCTGGCCATCGCGATTGCCGATTATCAGCGCCATTGCGCCATCGACCGGGTGGTGCAGGTGGAACAGGAACTGTCGCAGGCGGTGGCCCTGCCCCAGGCCGGCGTCGAGGATACCGACGCCCTGACCGGCCTTGCCAACCGCCAGTTCCTGCTGCGGGAGGCACGCAACACCCTGGGCCAGCTGGATACGGGGGAAGTGTTCGTCGTTATCGCCTTCGACTGCGACGGGCTGCAATCGATCAACGAAAGCTTGGGCCATTCGGGCGGCGATGCGGCGCTGGCTGCGGTGGCCAACCGCCTCAAGCTGATGGTCAATGACCGCACCATCCTGGCCCGGCTGCGCAGCGACGAATTCGCCCTGCTGCTCTATGGCGCGCTGGCGGAGGGGGAGGCGCAGCGGCTGGCCGGACGGATTGTTGAAAGCCTGCGGGAGCCGATCCGACTGCTGGGCCATTCGCTATTCCTGACCGTATCGGTCGGCATGGCAACCGGGCGCGCCGGGCTGGAGGATCCTGAGGAGATCCTGCGCGACGCCGTGGTCGCCGTGCACCGGGCCAAGGAAGAGGGGCGCGGGCTGGTGCGCCGGTTCGAGCCGAGGATGCGCGACGAGGCGCTGGACCGGCTGCGGCTTGGCTCCGAACTGCATGCGGCCATGGCGCTCAGCCAGTTGCGGCTGTTCTATCAGCCGATTGTCGATCTCAACGGCTATGGCCTGCGCGGGTTCGAGGCGCTGCTGCGCTGGGTGCATCCCGAACGCGGCCTGATTTCGCCCGATATCTTCATCCCCCAGGCCGAACGGATCGGCCTGATCGACCAGATTGGCTATTACGCCCTCGATACCGGCTGCGCCCAGCTGCGCCAGTGGCGGCAGGATTTCGGGGCAGAGGGGTTGCGCCTCAACCTCAACATGTCGCCGGCCCAGTTCCGGGCGGGCGATCTGGCCGAACGGTTCCGCGAGGCCCTGACGCGCCATGGCCTGCCGGGCAGCGCCCTGCGCATCGAATTGACCGAAACCGCCATCCTGTCCAACCCGCAGCTGATTCAGCAGCAGATCGCCAAATTGCGCGCCCTGGGCATCGCCATCGTGATCGACGATTTCGGCACCGGCTATTCCTCCTTCAGCCATCTGAAGCTGTTTGAGGTGGACGGCCTGAAGATCGACAAGCAGTTCGTCGCCAATGTCGATAACGACCGGCTGGGGCTGGCGGTGGTGCAGTCGCTGATCAGCCTGGCTGACGGGCTGGACCTGGATGTGGTGGCCGAGGGGATCGAATCGCCCGAGGCGCTGGCCGTGATGCAGAAACTGGGCTGCCGGGCTGGGCAGGGCTATCTGTTTTCCGAACCGCTGTCGGCCGAAGGGGCGACCATCCATCTGCGCCGCATGACGGTGCCGCCAACCTATCTGCGCTGATTAACTCCGCCGCAGGGCGGAAACGCCGGCAGCGGCCAACAACAGCCAGCCCAGCATCAGTGCCCCGCCGCCGATCGGCGCCAGTGGCAGCGGCAGGCGCAGGCCAAGCCAACTTCCCAGATACACCCCGCCGCAGAACATCAGCACCCCTGCCGCCAACGTCCCCGCCGCCAGCACGGCCAGCCGGGTCTGTACCAGCGATGCCGGCCCCAGCGCCAGCGCCACCAGCAATACGGCGTGGATCATTTGCAGAATGGCGGCGGTCATCGCGCCGGTCGATGCCAGCGGGCCATGGGCCGCAGCGGCGGCTGCCATGACCCCGGTACAGCCAAACAGGCCGCCCAGCACCAGCAGGACGGCCCGCATAGAGGGATCATCGGGCCGTTGCGGCTGTTCCAGTGTGGAACGGTCCGGTGTGGAATGGCCCCTGGTTTTGGCCATTACGCCTGCGGCTTCTGGGGTGTGTCAGCCGCCTGATGTGCAGAAGCCTGGGGCGCCGCAGCCTGGGGCGCCGCCGTTGCGCCATGGGCAATCGGCTGGGCCGGGGCCGGGGCCGGG
>CAYRWZ010000129.1:0-5342 GCA_964428065.1 uncultured Comamonadaceae bacterium
TGCCGATGTCGTGATCCCGGGGCCGGATACGGGCGTGCCGGGTGCACTCGGCTATGCGGCGGAAAGCGGGATCCCGTTCGAACTGGGCATCATCCGCAACCATTATGTCGGCCGCACCTTTATCGAGCCGACCGACCAGATCCGCCATCTGGGCGTCAAGCTGAAGCACAATGCCAACCGGAAATATCTGGAAGGCAAGCGCGTGATCCTGGTGGACGATTCGATCGTGCGCGGCACGACATCGACCAAGATCGTCGCCATGGTCCGGGCGGCTGGGGCAAAAGAGGTGCATATGCGCATCGCCAGCCCGCCGACCACCCATTCCTGCTATTATGGTGTCGATACGCCGGAACGGGGCAAGCTGCTGGCGTCCAAGATGGATGTGGAAGGGATGCGGCAGTTCATCGGATCGGACAGCCTGGCCTTCATTTCCATCGACGGGCTGTACCGGGCCATGGGGGAACCGGGCCGCAACGCCCAGGCCCCTGGGTTCTGCGATGCCTGCTTTACCGGCGAATATCCGATTGCCCTGACCGACTGGGCGGATGGCACATCGGACAAGCGCGTTTCGGTGTTGAAGGAAAGCGCCTGAGGGCGCGCTGCAAGCTGGAAAGACGAAGATGAGTGAATCGAGCACGGGCCTGCTGGCGGGCCGGATTGCCCTGATTACGGGCGCATCGCGCGGGATCGGCGCGGCGGTCGCCAAGGCCTATGCCGCCGCCGGGGCGCATGTGATCGTGGTCGCCCGCACCCAGAGCGGGCTGGAGGCCGTGGATGACGAAATCCGCGCTGCAGGGGGCCAGGCAACCCTGCTGCCGCTGGACCTGCGCGAATATGACAAGATCGACCAGATGGCCTTCGCCATTGCCCAGCGCTTCGGACGGCTGGATATTCTGGTCGCCAATGCCGGCGTCCTGGGCGGGCTCTATCCGGTCGGCCATATGCCGCCCAAGATGTTCGAACAGGTGATGGCAACCAATTTCACCGTCAACTGGCGCCTGCTGCGCGCTTGCGACGCGCTGCTGCGGGTCAGCGAGGCCGGGCGGGTGATCGTCACCACCAGCAGCGTCGCCAGCGGCACCCAGCCCTATTGGGGCCCCTATGCCGCCAGCAAGGCAGCGCTGGAGGCACTCGTGCGCAGCTATGCCGGAGAGGTGGAAAAAACCCCGATCCGCGTCAACATGGTCGATCCGGGCGCCGTGCGCACCGGGCTGCGGGCCACCGCCTTTCCGGGCGAGGATGCCAGCCGCCTGCCCGCGCCGGAGCAGATTGCGCCGATGTATCTGGACCTGGCCTCAGCCGCCTGCCGTCAGCACGGTCAGATCATCCGCAGGTTCTGATACAAATTGATACAATCTTGAAATAAACAAATTTTCATAAAAACATATCTCTTTGACGAAATACTTGCCTGATACGCAAATTTCTTGGCAGTCTTGATCCCATAAAACGGGGCCAGTGTAATGGCCCCGGCGTGGGAGGGACGCCATGAAGCTTGCACCGCGCCTTTTGGCGCCATTGATCATTGTTGCGCTATCGGCTGCGATAACCGTTGGCGTTGCGGTTCGATCCTCGATCACCCTGCAGGCCGAAATCGCCCAGCAGCAAGTCACCTCGACCCAGTTGGTGACAATCCGGGAGATCATTTCGCTGATCCGCCTGATCCAGCGCGATCTGCTGCAAATGGTTGAGGAGACCGAAGAAGACAAGCTGAATGAGCTGGCGCAGGACATGGTGACGGCCCGCGCCCGCATGGCGGAATTGCTGCAGACCTTGCGCTCCATCTCTACCGAGACCGAAGTGGCGCAGCTTGGCCTGTTCAACACCACGATCCAGGTGTTTTTCGCCGAAATGCGCAAGGCGCAGGATATGGCGCTGAAAAACCTGAAGCTGGAAGCCTATGAACTGACCAAGGGCGTCGCCGAACGGTCGGTCAAGGATGCCACCACCATTGCCGAGCGCTTTGCGACGGAAAAGGAAGAAGCGAACAAGGCGGCGCTGGACGATGTGATGCACCAACAGGATACGGCGCGTATCACGGTGATTGCCACGGCGGCCCTGGGGATCGGCCTTGCCATGATTGCATCCCTGCTGATCGTGATCGGGTCGGTCACCCGTCCGTTGAAGCGGGTCACCGCATCGATGCAGCGCCTGGCCGCCGGGGATCTGACGGTCGATCTTCCCCCCAGCCGGCGCAAGGATGAAATCGGCGTGCTGATCGACGCCATGCGCGTGTTCAAGGATAATGCGCAGCGGATGCGCGATATGGAGGAGGAACGCCAGCGTTCGGCAGAGGATGCGGAACGCAGCCGCAAGGCCATGCTGCAATCCCTGGCCGGGGCCTTCGAATCCAAGGTTGCCGGCGTGATCGGCACGGTTTCCCAGGCCGCGCGGGCGCTTCTGAGCAATGCGGAAAACCTGAACGGCGCCGCCGATACCACCCTGAAGGAAAGCGCAGAGGCCGCCCAGGCCGCCGAACGCGCCTCTGCCAATGTGCAGACCGTCGCCGCGGCGGCAGAGGAACTGACCGCCGCCATCAACGAGATCGGCCGCCAGATCGATCAATCCTCCGCCATGGCGGGCAAGGCAGTCGGTGTGCTGGATGCGACCAACGCCGCCGTGACCGAATTGAATCTGGCCGCCAGCCGGATCGGCGATGTGGTGCAGCTGATCGGCAGCATCGCGGCGCAAACCAATCTGCTGGCCCTCAATGCCACCATCGAGGCGGCGCGCGCCGGGGAAGCCGGGCGCGGTTTCGCTGTGGTGGCGCAGGAAGTGAAGAACCTGGCCAACCAGACCGCCAGTGCGACGGAGGATGTGACCCGCCAGATCCAGGCCATGCAGGGCGCCACCGGCAATGTGGTCGGCGCGATGGAAGGGATTGGGGAAATCATCCGGTCGATCACCGCCAATACCACCGATATCGCGGCGGCGATCGAACAGCAGGGCGCGGCCACGGCGGAAATCGCCCGCAATGTGCAGGAAGCGGCCGACGGCACCAACACGGTCAACAGCTCCATCACCAGCGTCAACCGCGCGGCGGAGCAGACGGGCAGCGCTGCCAACGCCATGCGCAGCGCGGCGGAAACCCTGACCGATCAATCGCACCGGCTGGAAACCGAAGTCGATACATTCGTGCGCGAAATCCGCACGGCGTAGGATTCTCCATCCCGATGTAACGGCTGCGTTGATCCGGGGGCGCTGACCGGATAAGGTCCGCCCGGATTGTGTACCACGTCGAGAGAGAGCGCCCCCCGTGTCCGAGGATATTTTCCGCGAGATTGATGAAGACCTGCGCGCCGAACGGATGCAGAAGGTCTGGAAGCGCTATGGTGCCTATTTCATTGCCGGTGCCGTGCTGATTGTCGCCGGTGTTGCTGGCTTCGGCCTGTGGCGTGACCGCGACCTGGCCCAGCGCGGCCAGCAGGGCGTGCAGATGTTCGACGCCCTGACCCAGGCGGAGCGCGGGGATAGTGCGGGCGCACAGGCCGCCCTGGCCCTTCTGGCACAGGAAGGCAGCGGGGGCTATGCCCTGCTGGCCCGGTTCAACAATGCCGCCCTGAAACTGCGCGCGGGCGATGTGCCGGGCGGCGCGGCCCTGCTGGATCAGATTGCCGGCGATGCCAAGGTGGATCAGGTGTTCCGCGATCTGGCGGTGGTCCAGTCGGTTCAGGCGCAGATTGATACGCTGGAGCCGGCCACGGTCGAAGCCCGCCTGCAGCCGCTGCTGGGCGATGCCAATGCCTGGCGCTTCAGTGCACGGGAATTGCAGGCGCTGGCCCGCATCAAGGCCGGAAAGCTGGCCGAGGCGCGCGAGGTTCTGACCCGTCTGGCCGACGATCAGGCAACGCCCAGCGGCATCCGTGCCCGGGCGACCGAATTGCTGCAAGCGCTGGGGCGCTGATCATGGCCGGGCGCAGCATCCTGCGGGCCTATGCCCCGGTACTGGCGATCAGCGGCGTGCTGCTGGCAGGCTGCACCGACTGGTTCAAGGATGACAAGGTGCCGTTGCCCGGCGACCGGGTCGCCGTGCTGCAATCCAGCCGCGCGATCACGCCGGATGAAACCCTGGCCGATATGGCGGTGGAACTGCCGCCGCCGGAAGAATATGCCGACTGGCCCCAGGCGGGCGGGATTCCGGACCATGCGCTGCACCATCTGGCCCTGGGCGATGCCCCACGCCAGGCATGGAGCGCCTCGGTCGGAAGCGGGTCGAGCGGCCGGGGCTATCTGCTGGGCGCCCCGGTGATTGCCGATGGCCGCGTCTATGCCATGGATTCGCGCCATGTCGTCACGGCGCGCGATCTTGCCAGCGGGCGGGAACTCTGGCGGGTCGATCTGACGCCGGAGGATGAGGATGACGCCACCATCAGCGGCGGCGTATCGTTCTTCGGCGGGCGGGTCTATGCCACCACCGGCTTTGCCGAAGTGGTGGCGATGGATGCCGCCGACGGCAAGATCGCCTGGCGGTCGCGCCAGACCGCGCCGATGCGCGCCGCGCCAACCGTCACCGCCGAACGTGTGTTCGTTCTGACCATCGACAACCAGCTGGTTGCCCTGGCCACCGACGATGGCCGCCGCCTGTGGTCCCATTCCGGGATCTCGGAAACGGCCGGTCTGTTGGGCGGCGCCAGCCCGGCGGTCGATGCCGGTCTGGTTCTGGCGCCCTATAGCTCGGGCGAGCTTTATGCCCTGCGGGTGGAAACCGGGCGCATTGCCTGGTCGGACAATCTGGCCGCGATCCGCCGGGCGGATGCCGTGTCCGCCCTGGCCGATATTCGCGGCCGCCCGGTGATCGACCGGGGCGTGGTGTTCGCCGCCAGCCATTCGGGCCGCGTGGCCGCCATCGACCTGCGCACCGGCAACCGGCTGTGGGATCGGGAAATCGCCAGCCAAGAAGCGCCCTGGGTGGCGGGCGACTATGTGTTCATCCTGTCAACCACGGGCGAAGTCTATGCCCTGCGGCGGGAGGATGGGCGGGTGCGCTGGTCGGCCGAACTGCCGCGCTTCCGCGACCCCGCGCGCCAACGCGATCCGATTTTGTGGGCCGGGCCGGTGCTGGCGGGCGACCGGCTGATCCTGGTCAACAGCCAGGAAGAAGCCTGGACGCTGTCGCCCTATACTGGTGAGGCGCTGGGCCGGGTCAGCCTGCCGGGCCGGGCCAGCATTGCCCCGATTGTTGCCGCCCAGACCCTGCTGTTTCTGACCGATAGCGGCGATCTGGTCGCCTATCGCTGATCTGAAGGGATACCGCCCCGTGGGTTTCACCGTCGCCATTGTCGGACGGCCGAATGTCGGCAAGTCCACCCTGTTCAACCGTCTGGTCGGCCAGAAGCTGGCGCTGG
>CAYRWZ010000130.1:0-544 GCA_964428065.1 uncultured Comamonadaceae bacterium
CTATGGCAGCCAGGGCCATGCCCATGCGCAGAACCTGCGCGACAGCGGTGTGAAGGATGTCATCATCGCCCTGCGTCCCGGCTCGGCCACGGCGGCCAAGGCAGAAGGCGCCGGCTTCAAGGTGATGTCGCCGGAGGAGGCCGCAAAGGTGGCCGATATCGTCATGGTTCTGGCCCCGGACGAACATCACGGCGCACTGTGGAACGCCTTCCTGAAGGACAATATGAAGAAGGGCGCGGCCCTGGCGGTTGCGCACGGCTTCTCGGTCCATTTCGGCCTGATCGAACCGCGCCCGGATCTGGACGTGTTTATGGTTGCCCCCAAGGGCCCCGGCCATACCGTGCGCTCCGAATATCAGCGCGGCGGCGGTGTGCCCTGCCTGATCGCGGTGCATCAGAATGCCTCGGGCAATGCGATGGAACTGGGCCTCAGCTATGCCTGCGGCGTTGGCGGCGGCCGCGCCGGCATCATCGAAACCAATTTCAAGGAAGAATGCGAAACCGATCTGTTCGGCGAGCAGGCGGTGCTGTGCGGCGGTCTGACC
>CAYRWZ010000130.1:603-5166 GCA_964428065.1 uncultured Comamonadaceae bacterium
ATTTCGAATGCCTGCACGAAGTGAAGCTGATCGTCGATCTGATGTACGAAGGCGGCATGGCCAACATGCGCTATTCGATCTCCAACACCGCTGAATATGGCGATTACACCCGCGGCCCGCGCGTGGTGACGGCGGAAACCAAGGCGGAAATGAAGCGGATTCTGGACGATATCCAGTCGGGCCGCTTCGCCCGCGACTGGATGCTGGAAAACGCCTCGGGCGCGGTCAACTTCAAGACCATGCGCCGCAACGCTGCCGCCCATTCGATCGAAGAAGTGGGCGAAAAGCTGCGCGGCATGATGCCCTGGATCGCCCGCAATCGCCTGGTCGATAAGGCCAAGAACTAACCCGTTCGCCTTGTCCCCCTCCATCCTTCGGGGTGGAGGGGGCTACCAGATACGCGTTACGATCGCATCAAATACAGGATCGGCTGAAATAATGGGCATGTTCCACTGAAGTGCGGTTGCTGCCAGCAGTCGATCGAATGGATCCCGGTGATCCCAGGACATAATCCCAGCCAAGGCGCATATAGCTGGCGTCAGGTCTGCGATTCCGCCCCCCTGCTGGGTAAGCCAGCCAGGCAATTCGTTGATATGAGGGGCCATTTCCGGCCATTTCCCAATGCGAACTTTCTGGGCGATTTCGAAAAAAGTAATCGGGCTGACCAGCACCTGATGTGCTGTCTCGATATGGTTCCGTGCGGTTGGTGAAAGAGTGTCGGTAAAGCCAAGGCTCCACACCCAGGTATGGGTGTCAAGCAGGACGACGCTCAAATGCCGCCTTCCCAGGCCGCAAGGTCAGCGGCTGCCATCGGCTCCAGAAAATCTGGTGGCGTCCCTAGCTTGCCGGTCATGATGCCGATTTTGAAATGCGCAGGCGGGACCGGCACCAAGCGGACTGCTGCCCGATTCTTGGGTTCAATCACGACGTCTTCTCCACTTAGTGCGGCATCGATAAGCGATTGTAAATCGTCTTTTGCCGTTTGGAGCGAAACCCTGCGCATCGCCATCCCTCACTCTCCAGACACTAGAGTAGTGGAGAGCAGGGCGATGGACAAGCCCGGCTACGAGGACCAATGCACCACATCGATGATCGCCCCGCAGGCGTCGCTGGCGGGGATGCGCAGGACCGGGCCGGGCAGTTCGGTATAGTCGATGCCGCCCGCTTGCAGGGCCAGACGCGTTTGCGGCAGGGAGGCGCTGCGCAGCGTCATGGCAAGAATGGCGGGCAGGCCGCGCGGCATCGCCGCATCGCTGTACAGCGCCTGGGCATCATCCTCGCTGGCGAACAGCAGCACATGGCCGTCCTTGCCGGAACTGCCGCCGGCAGCGGGAAGATGCACCGCCCACAGATCGTCGGTCGGCACCACGGCCGATGGGCCCAGTGCCGCCTCATACCGGGCGGCGGTGGCGGCGGGGTCAGCGACGGCGATGGTCAGCGACTGGATGCCAGTGATGGCATTGGGATGCACCAGCCATTCCGGCCGCCGGATCAGGTCGGGCGTCAGATGCTGGGTCAGGAACCCGTTGATACCCGGCAGCTGGCCCGGCTGCGGATGCACCAGGGCAAAGCGCGGCGTCACGGTGCCTTCGGGCAGCTCCAGCGCGCGGCCTAAGGCACGCACATCGCCCATCGGCACCCCGCGCCGGGTCAGCTCGGCGGCGGCGGCAGCGGCATCATCGGTGCCGAGGGCGATGGCCAGCAAGCCTTCCCCATCGGCCAGAAAGCGATCCAGCCCGTTGGAAAAACCGGCGGGATCGACCATGCCCAGCAGTTCCAGATAGTCGCGCCCGAACATCACGCAGTAATTGCCGGTGCCCCATCCTTCATGCCGCCCGCGCGGCGTGACGACGAAGCCCAGGCGGCGGAACTGATCGCGCGCGGCCTCCAGATCGGCCACGCCGATCAGCACATGGTCAATGCCGGTAATCGGGCGTGTCATGCGTATGCCCCCCTCGCTTGTCGATTACAGGCCCAGGCTGCGCTGCACGATTGGCCGCAGACGGTCGATCATCATCGGGTCGCGCGCATCGAGGGCCGTCATGATCGCGTGATCGAGGGCGGTCTGGCAGCCGTGCGGGCACAGGTCCCGTTCCGCCCGCAGGCGCGGGGCGACATCCTGGATCAACGCCCGCGCCTTGGCGGCATTGGCATGGGCCACCGCGACCACTGCATCGACGGTCACGGCATCATGGTCCGGATGCCAGCAATCGAAATCGGTCACCATGGCGACGGTGGCGTAGCAGAGTTCTGCCTCGCGGGCCAGTTTGGCCTCCGGCATGTTGGTCATGCCGATCACCGAACAGCCCCAGGACCGGTAAAGCTCGGATTCCGCTCGGGTGGAAAATTGCGGCCCCTCGATCACCAGATAGCTACCGCCGCGCTGATGCGGCAGGCCCAGATGCTGGAGGCTGGCGGTCAGCGCATCGCCCAGGCGATGGCACACCGGCTCTGCCACCGAGACATGGGCGACCAGCCCCTGGCCGAAAAAGCTTTTGCTGCGGGCAAAGCTGCGGTCGATGAACTGATCGATCACGACAAAGGTGCCGGGCGGCAAATCGGCGCGCAACGATCCGACCGCAGACAGGGAGATGATCTCGGTCACCCCCACCTGCTTCATCGCATAAAGATTGGCGCGGTAGTTGATATCGGTCGGCGAGACCCGGTGCCCCCGGCCATGACGTGGCAGAAACACCAGCCGCTGGCCGTTCAGCGTGCCGAACAGCAGATCGTCCGATGGCGGACCGAAGGGGGTGGCGACGCTGCGCCATTCGGTATCGGTCAGTCCGTCGATCGCATAAAGGCCGCTGCCGCCGATAATGCCCAGAAGGGGTTGGGTCTTGCTCATGGTCACCGCTGGATTGCCTGGATAGTGGGGACGGGGAGGCTGAAAGAAAAAGGGCCGCCGAGAATTCGGCGGCCCTGATTAGGCACGATCAGCTTCACCCGATCAATGGACATCCGCCCAGATCTTGCGCTTCACCGCATAGAGCAGGCCGGTGGTGATGAGCAGGAACAGCATCACCTGAATGCCCAGACGCTTGCGCCGTTCCATTTCCGGTTCCGCCGCCCAGGTCAGGAACGCAGTCACATCGCGCGACATCTGCTGCACGGTGGCTTCGGTGCCATCGGCATAGGTCACGCCGCCCGCAGCAATCGGCGCCGGCATGGCAATCTTGCCGCCCGGGAAATAGGGATTGTAGTACTGCCCGTTTTCCAGGGTGACATCGGCCGGGGCCTGCTGATAACCAGTCAGCAGGGCATAGAGATAGTTGCTGCCATTGGCCCGGGCCTTGGTGATCAGCGACAGATCCGGCGGATAGGCGCCGTTGTTGTTGGCGCGGGCCGCGTTTTCGTTCGGATAGGGCTTCACGAACTTGTCGGACGGGCGGGCCGCACGTTCGAACATCTCGCCCGCGTCGTTCGGGCCGTCCATCACCTTGTACTGGGCCGCAATCGCCTTCACTTCGTCTTCCGAGAAGCCGAGGTCGGCAAGGTTGCGATACGCCTTCAGTGCCAGCGCGTGGCAGCCAGAGCAGACTTCCTTATAGACCTGGAAACCGCGCTGCAGTTCGGCCCGGTCATAGGTGCCGAAAATACCGCTGAACGACCATTCCTGGGCCGGGATCGGCTTTGCTTCGCCCGCCGCCTGTGCCGCCCCGGCAGTGAACCCCAGGGCGACGGTGGCGGCAATGATGACCTGTTTCAGCATTTACGGCTTCTCCATACGCGCGGCGCCTGCCACGGCGGTTGCTGCCCCGGCACCAAGCACAGCCTGACTGATCGAGGTCGGCAACGGTTTCGGTGTTTCCAGCTTGCCCACCAGCGGCAGAATGACCAGGAAGTGCAGGAAGTAATAGGCGGTGGCGATACGGCCGATCGTCAGCCACATCCCTTCGGCCGGCATCGCCCCGGCATAGCCCAGCACGACGCAGTCGATGGCCAGGATCCAGAAGAAGATGCGATAGACCGGACGGAAGGTGCAGCTGCGGACCTTGGAGGTATCCAGCCACGGCAGCGCCGCCAGCAGGCCGATCGCCGCGAACATGGCCAGCACGCCGCCCAGCTTGTCCGGGATCGCGCGCAGGATGGCGTAGAACGGCAGGAAGTACCATTCCGGCACGATATGGGCCGGGGTCGACAGCGGGTTGGCCGGAATATAATTGTCCGGATGGCCCATATAGTTCGGGGCGAAGAACACGAAGCCTGCAAAGACCAGGGCGAAGACGCCCAGGCCGAACAGATCCTTCACCGTGTAATAGGGATGGAACGGGATCGCATCCTGCGGGCCCTTGCGGTCAATGCCCAGCGGATTGTTGGACCCATGCTGGTGCAGCGCCGCAATGTGCAGCACCACCACGCCGACGATCACGAACGGCAGCAGGAAATGCAGGGCGAAGAAGCGGTTCAGCGTCGGGTTATCGACCGAGAAGCCGCCCCATAGCAGGGTGACGATCGAATCGCCTACCACCGGGATGGCCGAGAACAGGTTGGTGATCACGGTCGCGCCCCAGAAGCTCATCTGGCCCCACGGCAGCACATAGCCCATGAAGGCGGTCGCCA
>CAYRWZ010000131.1:0-4764 GCA_964428065.1 uncultured Comamonadaceae bacterium
GGCCGGCGGCGCCCGGCTGCTGGATAGCAGGCGCAGGTTGCCCGGCCGGGGCCGCAGCGCGCGGGCCGGGTTGCAGGGTGGCCAGGGCCGCCCGCTGTTTTTCCTCTTCCGCACGGCGCTTGGCATCATCCTCAGCCCGGCGCTTGGAGTCTTCATCCTGCTTGCGGCGCAGTTGTTCTTCCTCGCGCCGCTCGGCCTCCAGTTCGGCCCGGCGCTTGGCATCGTCCTCCGCCCGGCGCTTGGAGTCTTCTTCCGCCCGGCGCTTCTGCTCTTCCTCGGCCTTCATGGCCTCTTGCAGCACGCGCATGCGGGCCGCGCGTTCTTCCTCGGTAAGGGTGTTCAGCGTGCGGCGCGGAGCCTGGGACGGCGCGCGCTGGGCCGGGGCTGCCGCCGCAGGGGCCGCAGTGGCAACAGCCGCAGGTTTTGCCTCGACCGACGCACCCGTGCTGGGCTTCGGTTCGGCTGCCGCTTCCTCAGCCGCACGCACGGCGCTGGCCAGATCGGTCACACCGGGCCGCCGCTTGCTTTTCACCTCAACCTGGACGGTCTTGGTCCGGCCGTGAGAGAAGCTTTGCCGCACACTGGAGGTTTCGACCGGCTTCTTGAGCTCGAGCCTGTCCCGCCCCAGCGACAGCGGCTTTTTCCGATCTTGCTCGTTCTCGTTCGTCATGCTCGCCAGACTTCCCGTCCTAACTGCTACTACCAGATGTGTCAGGGCGCAGGCCCGCAAGCCGCGCCAATTCTTCCGCCAGCCGTTCGGCCAGCTTACCCGGCGCAACCGCGACATGGACCAGATGGTCCCGGCCGAAGGCCCCGCCCAATTCCGCTCCAGTCAGCACCGTGTGGCACCGATCGGGCGATACCTTGCCCGCCAGCTTGGCGCGCCCGCCGGGGGCGGCATCCACCGCCTGCACCAGCAGCGCACCCGACCCGGCGTCCGATCCCGCACCCGACCCGGCCCGCAGCGCCTGCTCCACCTGATCGAAGCCCAGCACCGCCTGCCCGGCCCGCCGTGCGAGCCCCAATAAACCAACGCAGCGGCCAAGGATCAACCGCTCAACCACCTGCGGCAGATCTGCCGCCACTGTCACCTGCCGCCGCGCGGCCTTGGCAAAGGCCTTGCGGGTGACCGCCATCTCCAGCGCCGCCCGGTCGGCCCGGACATAGAGCCCGCGCCCCGGCAGCTTCGCCTCCAGATCCGGCACTACCGACCCATCCGGGCCGACGACGAACCGGATCAGCCGATGCTTCTCCAGCCGCTCGCCGGTGGCGATGCAGCGCCGGACCGGGCCGGACTCGTCTTCATCCTCCGGCCCATCGCTCCCCTGCGGCGGCACGCCGTCCGACTCAGTGGGCTTCATCCTCGAACCAGTGGGCGCGGGCCGCCATGATGATGGCATTGGCACCCTGTTCGTTCAGTTGATCCCCGCCGACGATCTCGATCAGCTCGTCCCCGGCCAGATCGGCAACATCGTCCAGCGTCTTGATGCCCTTTTCGCCCAGCTTGACCAGCATGCCGGGGGTGATGCCAGACAGGCCAGCCACCGCATCGTCGACGCCCAGTTCCTTGCGACGCTCCTCGTAAAGGGCGTCGCGCTCCTCGATATAGGCGGCCGCGCGGTTCTGCAGCTCGGCAGCGATATCGGCGTCGAAGCCTTCGATCCCAGCCAGTTCCTCAACCGGGACATAGGCCACTTCCTCGACCGAGGAGAAGCCTTCGGCGACCAGAAGATGGGCGATCACCTCGTCCACATCCAGCGCCTTGATGAACAGTTCGGACCGGGTACGCAATTCCTCGCTCCGGCGTTCCGATTCTTCCTTCTCGGTCAGGATGTCGATATCCCAGCCCGACAGCATGGAGGCAAGGCGCACATTCTGACCACGGCGGCCGATCGCCAGGCTCAGCTGATCGTCGGGGACGATCACTTCGATGCGATGGGTATCCTCGTCCAGCACCACCTTGGCCACTTCGGCCGGGGCCAACGCGTTGACCACGAAGGTGGCGGGGTCGGGCGACCAGGGAATGATGTCGATCTTTTCGCCCTGCAATTCGCCGACCACGGCCTGAACGCGGCTGCCGCGCATACCGACGCAGGCGCCGACCGGATCAATGCTGGGATCGTTCGACAGCACAGCGATTTTGGCGCGGCTGCCCGGATCGCGCGCCACGGCCTTGATTTCGATGATGCCGTCATAGACTTCCGGCACTTCCTGCGAAAACAGCTTGGCCATGAACTGCGGATGGGTGCGCGACAGGAAAATCTGCGGCCCGCGCTGTTCGCGGCGGACATCGAAGATATAGGCGCGCACACGGTCGCCCGGGCGGAAAGTCTCACGCGGCAGCAGCTCGTCGCGGCGCAGAACGGCTTCGGCACGGCCCAGATCGACGGTGACATTGCCAAATTCGACCCGCTTGACCAGGCCGTTGATGATTTCGCCCACCCGGTCCTTGAATTCGCGGTACTGGCGATCACGCTCCGCATCGCGGACGCGCTGGACGATCACCTGCTTGGCGGTCTGGGCGGCGATGCGGCCAAAATCGATCGGCGGCAGCAATTCGGTCAGGAAATCGCCGGGTTCGGCTTCCGGATTCTTGCGCTTAGCTTCATCCAGGCTGATCTGGGTCGCCTCATTTTCTACCGTTTCAACCACTTCGCGGAAGCGCCGCAGCTTGATTTCGCCCGAACCGCGATCGATTTCCGCGCGGATATCATGTTCGATACCGTATTTGGAGCGACCGGCCTTCTGGATAGCCTGCTCCATGGCCTGCAGGACTTCTTCGCGATCAATGCCCTTCTCGCGGGCGACGGCGTCGGCGACTTGCAGAAGTTCAATACGGGTTTCCACGGCACCATTCCATTTGCTGTTCCGCACCCCGATCCCGTTGCCGCAGCAGGGGACAGGCGTGCATCGTGGTCATCAGTCTGATCACCCGGCACAGACCGCCGGCCCGATCAGGGTCCCTAAAGTTTCGGACGATCCGGGCTTTCGCGCAGCAGATCGTCGGTCAAAACCAGCTTGGCGCGCGCAATCATCGACAGCGGAATGGTGAAATCCACCGTCCCATCGCGCAGGCGCACCACATCATCCTCGCCAATGCCCAGCAGGCGGCCCTTGAACCGCTTGCGGCCATCCAGCAGCCGGGCGGTATCGACCCGCACCTCGAACCCGGCAAAGCGGGCATAATCCTGACGGCGGGTCAACGGCCGGTCGATCCCGGGTGAGCTGACCTCAAGATTATAGGCGGTCGGCACCGGGTCCTCGACATCCAGAATGGCCGAAACCGCGCGGCTGATATCCGCACAATCATCGACAGACATCGGCCCGCCATCGGCGCGTTCCGCCATCACCTGCAGGGTCGGGCGCTTGCCGCCGGTCAGCATGACCCGGACAATGGCATAGCCCATCGATTCCAACGACGGCCCGATCAGCGCCGAAACGCGGGCGGAAACGCCACCGCCGATATCGGCGGCAGCCTCCATCGGCTCCTCGGCGCCGAAATCGCCCTCACCCTGATCGATACGATCCGGGTCGAACTGCGCGTTCTTTTCGTTTCTGCCGTTCATGCCGTTCCGTTGGGCCGATCCTGAAGCCGGGTGGCGTCTCAATTCCAATGTCCCAAAAAGAAAAAGTGGGCCGGAGGCCCACCCTTTTCGTCAAGGTCAAGCCGGAACTTAACCTTATGGGATTGGCGTGCTTATACCGTGCAGCGCAATCGGTTTCAACCCCAAATACCGGGATCGGCAATCGTGCCGGATTAGCGGCGACGGTAGCGCAGGAAAACCGGCTCGATCCCCTCGGCGCGGGCTTTGCGCTCGTATCGGGTTTCCGGCCAGTCGGCCGGGCGGCGGCGCCAATCGTCCGGCCCTTCGACCTGCCATTCGAAGGCGGGGTGCCAGGCCATCTCGCGCAGGATCCAGCGCACGTAATCCATATGATCGCTGGCGATCCGCAACTCCCCGCCCGGCGGCAGCAGGCGCGCCACCCGGTCCAGATTGTCGCGCTGGATGAAGCGCCGCTTGTTATGGCGCGCCTTCGGCCAGGGATCGGGAAACAGGATGAAGACCCGCTCTACACTGCCCGCGGGCAGGCGGTCCATCAGCGGGCGGGCATCATCGGCATGAAGGCGGATATTGGTCAGACCATCGTGGCGGATTTGCTGCAGGGCCGAAACCACGCCGTTCATAAACGGCTCGCACCCGATCAGGCAGATATCGGGATGGGCCGCCGCCTGGGCACACAGATGCTCCCCCCCGCCGAAGCCGATTTCCAGCCACAGCCGGGGTGCCGGGCCACCTGCCGGTTTTCCGAACAGCCCAGCCGGGTCAAGCGGGCCAGCCGCCGGATCGGCCGCCATATCCACCATCACCTGGGGCAGCAGATCGTCCAGCAGGGCCTGCTGCGCATCGCGCAACTTGCGCCCATGCCGACGCCCGAAGGAGCGTAGGCCGGTTTCGGACGACGAGCCAGTAGGGATCATGACTTTACGTTCATCATGGGTGAAACCGGGTGCACTATAGGGAAGGGGGCGGGACTTTCATCCCCGCCCCCTTACTGTTTCAGGCCGAACTGCGGATCAACCGTCCGCGCTTAGGCGCCGAAATGCGACTTCAGCTGATCGACCAAATCCAGGCGTTCCCACGAGAAACCGCCATCGGGATCGGGCTGACGGCCGAAATGGCCATAGGCCGCAGTGCGGGCATAGATCGGCTTGTTCAGGCCCAGATGCTGGCGGATGCCGCGCGGGCTGAGGTTCATGATCTC
>CAYRWZ010000132.1:0-3618 GCA_964428065.1 uncultured Comamonadaceae bacterium
CTGTTCATCGAGTTCGCCGACCAGATCTCGTCCACCGGCTCGCTGGTGGGCTCGTTCGAGAGCACCGAGCGCCTGCTGCTGAAGACCCTGCCCAAGGACCGGGTCGAGAACATCATGGAAGAGATCCGCGGTCCGGCGGGTCGTACCATGTGGGACAAGCTGGGCAACGTGTCCGAGCAGGTGCTGGCCAATTATCTGAAGAACGAATATCCGCAGACGGTTGCGGTGGTTCTGTCCAAGATCAAGGCCGAACATTCGTCGCGGGTGCTGGCCCTGCTGCCGGAAGCCTTTGCGCTAGAAGTCATCATGCGCATGCTGCGTATGGAGGCGGTGCAGAAGGATGTTCTGAACGACGTCGAAAAGACCCTGCGGACCGAATTCATGAGCAACCTGGCACGCACCAACCGGCGCGATGCCCATGAATTGATGGCGGATATCTTCAACAACCTGGACCGGAATACCGAAACCCGGTTCATGACCGCCCTGGAAGAACGCAACAAGGATTCGGCGGAGCGCATCAAGGCGCTGATGTTCACCTTCGAGGATCTGAGCCGCCTCGACAGCTCCGGCGTGCAGACCCTGCTGCGTGCGACCGAAAAGGAAAAGCTGGCGATCGCCCTCAAGGGCGCATCGGAACCGCTGCGCGACATGTTCCTGTCCAACATGTCCGAACGCGCGGCCAAGCTGCTGCGGGAAGATATGGCGGCCATGGGGCCGGTGCGTCTGCGCGATGTGGATGAGGCGCAGATGTATATGGTTCAAATGGCCAAGGATCTGGCCGCCCGTGGCGAAATCGTCATCGCCGACAAGGGTGGTGACGAGCTGATTTACTAAACGGCCTGACCGATCCGGGGCCAATTCCCGGATCGGTGTGCCCGCAGATGGATCGGATGTACCGATGACGCAACCACCCAAGCCAGAGACCGGTCTGCAGGATACCGATTTTTCGGCCGAAGCGACTATGGCGGCGGATTTTGCGGATGCGGGTGTTGGTGATGTCGCCGCCTCGGCCGACCCGTTTGCGCAGCCCCAGGATCCGGGCGCGCTTACCGACGATCTGGCCGATCTCGATGCCCTGATGGCGGATGTCGATAGCGATCGTCCGCACTTTTCCGCACCGGCCGATGACGGCGCGGCGCACCCGACGAACAGTCCCGCTGCTGACTTGCCCGCCTCTGACTTGCCAGCTGCCAATTTTGCCGGCGATTTTGCAGGTGAGGAGTTCGTGCCGGAGAATAGCGCCGCTTCTGGCGATGATTTCGGCGATGATTTTGGGGCCGATTTTGGGGACGATTTGCCCGAGGCGAGTGCCGCGCCGGGCGATGCAGACCTGCCGGATCGGCCGGTTTTGGCCGATTTCGGCGACGATGCCGCGCTGATGGGCAAACCGGGCAAGGCAGCGCCGATATTGTCCCTGGCGCCGAAGCCCCGCCTTCTGGCCCTCGATTCGTTCGACGAGGATGGGCGCAAGCCGCTCGATCCCGATTTCAACCCGTTGACGGCCCGCAAAACCGCCTTTGTCGGGGAGAATTTCGACAATGATCCGTCGGTCACCTTCGCCCCGTCGCGGATAGAGGTTGGCACCAGCCTGCTGGGCACGCCGCGCAAGTTCGATTTTACCCGTCGGTTCGATGCCCCGGCCGAACCGCCCAAGGCGATGGAACCGGAACCGGAGCCGATGCCGGTGATGGAGGTTGAGCCCGAGCCGGAATACCAGCCAGAGCCTGAACCGGAGCCCCCGCCCGCCCCCACCTTCAGCGAGGAAGAATTGGCGGCGGCCAAGGCGGTTGCCTATGCCGAAGGGGAAGCGGCCGGGATGCGCACGGCCATGGCATCGCTCGATTCCAAGGCGACCATGGCGCTGGAAATGCTGGCGGCGCAGATCCCCGCCCTGACGCATGAACGCGATGCCGCGATCCAGGCAACCGCGCGCGAGGCGGCGCGCATCGCCCATGCCATCGTCGAACGCATGTTGCCGGCCCTGGCCGAGCGGTACGGGCTGGGCGAAATGGAAGCGGTGATCGCCGACAGCCTGGCCATGGGCATCGATCAATCGCGCATCCTGGTGCGGGTCCATCCGGATGCTCGCGCCGCGATCGAAGGGCGCCTCGATGCTCTGGTCCAATCCGCCGGGTTCCAGGGCCAGGTGCAGATTGTCGAGGAAGCGGGCCTGGGGCTGGCAGATATCAAGGTGGAATGGGGGGATGGCGGCGCAGAACGGCTGATGCACCGCGCATGGGACGATATTTCCGGGATTGTAGACCGCGCTCTCGCCGGGCTTGGCACGCGGGCCGGGCAGCAGACGCACGCTGCGTAACACTGATCGATTGAGCTGAGGAGCAGACGATGGCCGAAAAAAAGACGATGGATCTTTCGGAGCTGGAAGAAGCCCTGGAAGAAAGTGCCAATGAAGGCCGCGGCGGCCAGAAGGAAATGGGCGCCGTTTATGACATTCCCGTGCAGATTTCCGCCGTGCTGGGCCGTGCGACCATGCAGGTCAGCCAGCTGCTGAAGCTGGGCCGTGGCGCGGTGGTCGAACTGGACCGCAAGGTGGGCGAAGCGATCGATATCTATGTCAACAATCGCCTAGTCGCCCGGGGCGAGGTGGTGATCGTCGATGAACGCCTGGGCGTTACCATGACGGAAATCATCAAGTCGGATCGCCCGTCCTAAAGCCGGCATGGCGAACGGGATCTGATGCGGCAGGATTGAGGAGCGGCGCTGTCGATGCGGTTGTTGATCGTTGGTACCCTGGATGGCCATTTGACCACGGCGGGCAAGATTGCCCTGGGCCGGGGGGCAAAGGTTGCGCATGTCACGGATGTGGATGCGGCAATCAGCGCACTGCGCGCTGGACAGGGTGCAGACCTGCTGATGATCGACGTCAAGCTGGATATCAAGCGCCTGATCGATGCCCTGCTGGCCGAACGGATCAGCGTTCCCGTGGTTGCCTGCGGGATCGGCACCGATACCCAGGCCGCCGTGCGCGCGATCAAGTCGGGGGCGAAGGAATATCTGCCCCTGCCGCCAAATGCCGAACTGATTTCGGCCGTCCTGGAAGCGGTGGTCGAGGAAAGCAACGCGCTGGTCGGCAGCGACCCTGCCATGCAGCGTGTGTTGCGGATGGCAGATCAGATTGCCCCGTCCGACGCCTCGGTCCTGATCACCGGCGAAAGCGGCACCGGTAAGGAAGTGATGGCGCGCTACCTGCACCGGAAAAGCAAGCGTGCGGCGCAGAAATTCATTTCCGTGAACTGCGCGGCCATCCCGGAAAACCTGCTGGAATCCGAATTGTTCGGCCATGAAAAGGGCGCCTTTACCGGGGCTGTCGCCCGCCGCATCGGCAAGTTCGAAGAAGCGAATGGCGGCACGCTGCTGCTGGACGAAATCAGCGAAATGGACCCCCGCCTGCAGGCCAAGCTGCTGCGCGCGATCCAGGAACGGGAAATCGACCGTCTGGGCGGCACGCAGCCGGTGAAGGTGGATATCCGCGTTCTGGCAACGTCCAACCGGGATCTGGAGGAAGAGGTGCGCAAGGGCACCTTCCGGGAAGATCTGTATTTCCGCTTGAACGTCGTCGCGCTGAACCTGCCGCCGCTGCGCGAGCGCCCGGCGGAT
>CAYRWZ010000132.1:3644-4580 GCA_964428065.1 uncultured Comamonadaceae bacterium
TTCGCCAGGAAATATGCAGAATCGAACGGGGTGTCGAACCGTCCGCTGACGCCGGCCGCTATCGACAAGCTGCGCCGCCACACCTGGCGCGGCAATGTGCGCGAGCTGGAAAACACCATGCACCGCGCGGTGCTGATCGCCGGGCCGGATGCCATCGATGCCGATGCGATCATGGTGGCCGGCAGCGCGCCCGCCGCCCCCAGCATGGCCAGCGCACAGCCGGCGGATTCCACTGCGGCGCGGATCGCATCCAGCCGGCAGGCCGGCCATGGGGCTGCGGCCCCCACCGCGATCGGCAGCGATGCGGCACCGGTTTCGCGGCTGGTCGGCCGGACGGTGGCCGATGTGGAGCGGGATCTGATTCTGGAAACCCTGCACCACACAATCGGCAACCGCACCCATGCAGCCAATATCCTGGGCATTTCGATCCGCACGCTGCGCAACAAACTGAAGCAATATTCTGACGAGGGCATCGCCGTTCCGCCGCCGGGCGACGGTGACCGCGCGGGTCTGTAAGCGGCCCATGGGTCGGATCGGGGGTTAAGCGATGGCAATTGTTCCGGCGGATGCAAAGGAACGGGCGAAGGGCCTGCTGCAGGTTCTGAACCACAACCTCATGCGGGGCGAGCTGGCGCTTGCCTTCGGCGTGGTGCTGATTCTGACGGTCCTGATTCTGCCGATGCCGACCTGGCTGCTGGATTTCAGCCTGGGTCTGTCGCTGGCACTGTCCGTGCTGGTGCTGATGGTGGTGCTGTTCATCCAGAAACCGCTGGATCTGAACTCCTTTCCCACCATTCTGCTGATCACCACCATGCTGCGCCTGGCGCTGAATCTGGCATCAACCCGCCTGATTCTGGCCGAGGGTCATACGGGTACCGGCGCTGCCGGCCACGTCATCGAAGCCTTTGGCAATCTGCTGATGGGCGGCAACTTCAT
>CAYRWZ010000133.1:0-4325 GCA_964428065.1 uncultured Comamonadaceae bacterium
GATATCCGTTCGGTCATGAGCGAGATGGGCAAGGCGATGATGGGCACCGGCGAAGGTTCGGGCGAGCGCCGGGCGCTGGATGCGGCCGAAGCCGCGATTTCCAACCCGCTGCTGGAAGATACCTCGATGAAGGGCGCGCGCGGCGTGCTGATCCACGTCACCGGCGGCAAGGACATGGCGCTGTTCGAAGTGGACGAAGCCGCCAACCGCATCCGGGACGAGGTCGATCCGGAAGCCAACATCATCTTCGGCTCCACCTTCGATGAAAGCCTGGAAGGCAAGATGCGCGTCAGTGTGGTCGCCACCGGCATCGATGCCGAAGCGATGGCAGAACCGCGCCGCCCGCAAATCAGCCTGGTCAGCGACACCTCCAAGCCGCGCAGCATCTATACCGGCATGGGTGGCGGTGGCTTTGGCGGCGGCGAAGGCCAGGTGCATCCGGCCGCCATGGCCGGGGCGATGGCCAATCCTGGCCTTGGCCAAGGGCTGCATCCGACCATGTCGGCCGCCCCGACCATGAGCGCAGGCAGCCAGACCGCGACCCAGGCGAATGCCGGCGCACCGGCAACCGCGACGATGGAAACCGGCAGCTTCCAACCCGCCTTCGACGGCAATGCCGCCCTGGCAATCCAGCCGCAGGCGATGGAAACCCCGGCCCCGGCACCCGCGTCGGCACCTGTGTCGGCGCCAGTTTCGGCATCCGTTTCGGCCCAGCCGAAGCGCGAGCCGTTCATTGCGCCGCCGCCGGTTGAATCGGGCCGGGCGCCGACGGTTGCCCCGGGGGCATCGCTGGATGCGGCCAAGGCTGTGGAACCGGTCAAGAAGCCGGTCATCGCCGCCGATCGCGGCCCGGCGACCCGCGACAAGCGCAGCCCGTCGCTGTTCGAGAAGATGACCAACCCGTTCGGTCGTCGCAGCGAAACCCCGGCTGCCCCCACGACGGCAGCCCCCACAACGTCTGCTCCGGTGGCGTCCACCCCGGCTGCACCGATGGCTGCCGACCGGGCCGAACCGCAGATGGCGGCCAAGCCGCAGGCGGCGCCGATCACCGCATCGGTGACGGCGGCAGCAGCCACCAGCCCGGCAACCGGCATGACTGCCGGGGCAGCGCCGTCGCTGGGCCTGTCCGCCGGTCCGCGGGCTGCCACTGGGGACGAGGACATGTTCGAAATCCCGGCCTTCCTGCGCCGTCAGGCCAACTGATTGACGCAGAAGGATCTTCCGATACGGGACTGAGTACCGGATCGGTCTGATTGCCTTGGACCGATCCACCCAACTGGAAGGGGGCCGGGTATCGGCGGGTTGCTCCGCTGATCCCGCCGAGGACGCGCCCTGCCCCCTTCTTTTCGGGCGCATTGACGAGCATTGAATTTTCGATTCCCATCCATCCGGCCCGGCATACCGGATTGCTTAGGGTTTCAAACGAATTCCCATTGAAACATTCCGTAACAAAGAGTGATTTGAGCGCTGGAAAGCGGCCCGCTACACAAGCACGGTGAGTAATACGGTTTTCGGCCACGCCGTCGGGTTCGGCGGCCAAGGCTGGACGAGGGGTCAAAATGAGCAATCGCGCCGCCATTCATCGGGTTGGGACTGCCGCTGGGAAACTTGCAGCAGGTCAGCGTGCAGCGGGCCAGCGTGCGGGCACCGTCAGCGTCGCCACCGGCAAGGTAAGCGGCAATGGCGCCTGGGCACGGCAGCGCACGCTGAACACGGCGGTCCAGTGCCGTGGCGTCGGGTTGCATTCCGGTGTGCCGGTGACCATGACCCTGCGCCCCGCCGCCGCCGATACCGGCATTGTGTTCCGCCGCATCGACCTGCCCGAAGATCAGGACCGTGACATTCCCGCCCGCTGGGACAATGTGGCGAACACCCAGCATTGCACCCTGATCCGCAATGCGGCCGGGGCAACGGTTTCGACTGTCGAGCATGTCATGGCCGCGCTGGCCGGCATGGGTGTGGACAATGCCCTGATCGAACTGGATGCCGGCGAGCCGCCGATCATGGATGGCAGCGCCGCGCCCTTCGTCTTTCTGGTCGAATGCGCCGGGGTGGTGGAACAGGATGCGCCGCGCCGCGTGTTGAAGATCAAGAAGGCCGTCACTGTCGGCGATGCGCGCAAAAGCGCGACCCTGGTGCCCGGCGATGGCTTTGCCGTGTCGTGCGAGATCGAATTCGACAATGATGTGGTTGCCCGGCAGAAGGGCTTTTTCCGCATCGACGGCGCCAGCTTCAAATCGGATATCGCCCGCGCCCGCACTTTCGGCTTCCTGCACGAAGTGGATTATCTGCGCCAGGTTGGTCTGGCCCAGGGCGGATCGCTGGACAATGCCGTGGTGGTTTCGGCCGATGGGGTGATGAACCCGGACGGCCTGCGCTATGGCGATGAATTCGTCCGCCACAAGGTGCTGGATTGCGTGGGCGACCTGTATCTGGCAGGGGCGCTGGTGCAGGGGCATTTCCACGGCTTCCGGTCCGGCCACGCCATGAACAACCAACTGCTGCGCGCGGTCTTTGCCGATCCGGCGAATTACGAATGGGTGCTGATGCCCGCTGCCGATCAGGTAGAGGCGCAGAATCAGGCCCCGGCAGGTGCCGAGCCCCAGCGCGTCGGCACCCGCGTGCCGGACTATGCGGTTGACGGTCTGGCAGCAACAGCCTGATCGGCCGCAATCGGCACTGGCGTATTTCTTCCTCTTTTGTCGGGTAGCGTCGGTCGGTATAGTCCGGCGGCGGGGTTGCCGGTCTGGCGGCCGTCTTTCACAGGCGGCGATGCGGCCGGGTGACCGAAGTGGCTTGAGAGGCATGATAATGCGGTATGGTTTTCATCGGTCCCTGACACTGGCCGTGGCGGTGGTTGCCCTGGCCCTGGCCGGATGCAGCAGCACCGAGGACGAACAGCCGACCTATGTCGAGGCTCCGGTCGATCGCCTGTACAATCAGGCGATGGACGCGATGCTGGAGGAAAACTACACCCAGGCCGCCAAGATGTTCGAGGAAGTGGAGCGGCAGCACCCCTACTCGGTCTGGGCGACCAAGGCGCAGTTGACCGCCGCCTATGCCTATTATCAGGAACAGCGGTTCGATACCGCGATCCTGACCGCTGACCGCTTCATCCAGCTGCATCCCGGCAACCGCGACGTCGCCTATGCCTATTATCTGAAGGCGATCAGCTATTACGCCCAGATTGCCGATGTCTCGCGCGATCAGCGGTTGACCGAACAGGCGCAGAAGGCCCTGCAGGAGGTGATCCAGCGCTTCCCGGACAGCAGCTATGCCCGCGATGCCCGCGTGAAGTTCGATCTGGTGCGCGACCATCTGGCCGGCAAGGAAATGGAAATCGCGCGCTATTACATGCAGCGCGGCCATTACGGCGCGGCGATCCGCCGTTTCCGCATGGTGATCGAACAGTTCCAGACCACCGCCCATGTGCCCGAAGCGCTGCACCGGCTGACCGAATGTTACCTGGCCATCGGTATCCCGGAGGAAGCCCAGGCGGCCGGCGCGGTGCTGGGGCACAATTTCCCCGGATCGGACTGGTACCGCTACAGCTATGCCATGTTGACCGGCGCCAAGCTGGAGCCGGAGCCGTCGGAGCAATCCTGGATCACCCGGGCCTTCCGTTCGATCCTGTAGCCGCGCGCCCATGCTGTCGCGCCTTGGTATCCGTGATGTCGTTCTGATCGACCGGCTGGACCTGGATTTCAGCCCCGGCCTGTCGGTGTTGACCGGGGAAACCGGCGCAGGCAAATCGATTCTGCTGGATGCGCTGGGCCTTGCCCTGGGCGCGCGGGCCGAAGCCGGGCTGGTGCGCACGGGTGCCGCCCAGGCCGTGGTCAGCGCGGAGTTCGAGCCGCCGGCAACCCATCCGGTCTGGCCGCTGCTGGCGGACCATGGCATCGAAGCCGATGGCGCGCTGGTGCTGCGCCGCATTGTCGGGGCCGATGGCCGCAGCCGCGTGTCGATCAACGATCAGGCGGCCAGTGTCGGCCTGCTGCGGCAGATCGGCCAGACGCTGGCGGAAATTCAAGGCCAGTTCGATCAGCATGGGCTGATGGACCCGGCCAATCACCGCGCCGTGCTGGACCAGTTCGCCGGGCTGGCGG
The DNA here is from genome assembly GCA_964428065.1 of uncultured Comamonadaceae bacterium. Classification (GTDB taxonomy): domain Bacteria; phylum Pseudomonadota; class Alphaproteobacteria; order Elsterales; family Elsteraceae; genus CAYRWZ01. The sequence continues at coordinate 4,107 of CAYRWZ010000133.1, forward strand.
CCGATGCCGCCGGGCTGCGCGCCGCCTATGCAGAGTGGAGCCGCGCCGAACGCGCCCGGCAGCGCGAGCGCTTCGCGGCCCCCGGGGCACTTCACCGGCTGCATGCCTTCGATGCGCAGCCGCGTCTCCACCAGCTCGGCGATGAGGGGGTGGTCCTCGACGATCAGGATGCGCGGCTTGGGTCTCGAGTCCATCGGTGGCTCCTCCGGGTATCCGGTC
>CAYRWZ010000134.1:0-3903 GCA_964428065.1 uncultured Comamonadaceae bacterium
CTTCCTCTTCCGCCTTATGGGCCAGCATCGGGCCGGTGATTACGTCGCCAATCGCGAAGATCGACGGCACGGTGGAGCGGAAGTGGTGATCGACGACGACGCGGCCCTTCGGATCGAGCTGCACGCCGACCGTTTCAAGACCCAGGTTATCCGTGTAGGGGCGGCGACCGATGGCGACCAGTACCACATCGGCTTCCAGAGTTTCGGTAGGGCCACCGGCTGCGGGTTCGAGGGTCAGGGTGACGCCGTTCTTGCCCTTTTCGCCCTTGGTTACCTTGGTGCCGAGTTTGAAGTCCATCCCCTGCTTGCCCAGCACGCGCTGGACGTTCTTAGCCACTTCGCCATCCATCCCGGGGATCAGGCGATCCAGGAATTCGACGACGGTCACTTTCGCGCCGAGACGCTGCCAGACCGAGCCGAGTTCGAGCCCAATGACGCCGCCGCCGATGACGACGAGATGCTTCGGCACGGTGCCGAGCGTCAGCGCGCCCGTCGAGGACACGATGCTGGTTTCATCGATGGTCAGGCCGGGCAGGGCAACAATATCCGACCCGGTGGCGATAATGATATTCTTCGCGGTGATGGTTTCTTCGCCGCCGTCATTCAGGGCGATTTTCAGGCTGTTCGGGCCGGTTAAGGTGGCAGTGCCCTTGTACGGCGTTACCTTGTTCTTCTTGAACAGAAACTCGATACCCTTGGTGGTATCCCCGACGACCTTATCCTTACGCGCCATCATCTTTGGCAGGTCGAGCGTAACGGTGCCGAGCGAAAACCCGTGATCGCTCAGACCGTGCTGGGCCAAATGATAGAATTCCGAGGATTTTAGCAGCGCTTTCGACGGAATGCAGCCGACGTTCAAGCAGGTGCCGCCGAAGGTGCCGCGCTTGTCGATGCAGGCCGTCTTCAGGCCGAGCTGGGCGGCGCGGATTGCGCCGATATAGCCGCCCGGACCGCCGCCAACGAAAACAACATCGAATTGGGTGTCGGCCATCGTCTCACTCTCCTCGCCAAAAAGGCTCTTCTGAAGGGCGGGCAAGCGGTTTGGCGGCCCTGACCCGGATGCCGTGACGGTGTAGCGGATGCGGCGTGGAAAGAAAAGCCGCCCGCGGCCGCAACAACCAAACCTCTGCCCCGCGCGCGGCACAAGGCGATCTAGTATTAATATGGTTTTTGAATTGTTAGGGTGCAATCTATGCGATTGCGGAAATATGCACGGGTGCCTAAGGTAAAACTTCACCTTAATCTGAGCGGGGGGACCGCCATGCGCGGCCAAGCGTTGATCGTTCTGCTGTCCGGCATTTTCATGCTTATAATCGCTATGGGCACGCGGCAATCTTTTGGAATTTTCGTGCCCAGCATGTCGATGGATCTCGATGTTGGGCGGCAGGTCCTGGGGCTGGCGCTCGCGTTACAGCAACTGCTGTGGGGCGTTTGCCAACCGGTCATCGGCCTGTTCGCCGACCGCTGGGGATCGGTGCGGATCGGTATTGCGGGCGGAATTATCTACACCCTCGGCTTGTTCATGACTTATGCCTGGGCCGATCCGGTCACGGTGCAATTTTCCCTTGGCATTTTGATCGGGATTGCCCTGTCGGGCACCACCTATGGTACCGTCTTGGGGGCCGTTGGGCGGATGGTGCCGCCGGAAAAGCGCAGCCAAGCCTTTGGCCTTTGCACGGCGGCGGGGTCGTTCGGCATGTTCGCCGTCGTTCCCGGTGCGCAATATCTGTTGGATACGATGGGTTGGAGCGGCGCTTTCTTGGTCTTTAGCGTCCTGGCGGCTCTGATGATACCCCTGTCCTTCGGGTTGAAGACACCGCTACCGCCACCGGGGCAGGGATTTGGGGCCGACCTGGGGCCAACGATCCGTACCGCCCTGGCCAATCGATCCTATTGGCTGCTAAACGCCGGCTTCTTCGTCTGTGGCTTTCACGTCGCCTTTGTCGCGGTGCATTTACCCTCCTATCTGCGGGATAACGCCATGGCGGGCAGTGTGACCGCCTGGGCTTTGGCAATGATCGGGCTGTTCAACATCATCGGCTCCTACCTATTCGGCCAGTTGGGAGCGCGGTTTTCGCAGAAATATCTTCTAAGCTTAGTCTATGGCGCGCGGGCGGTGGTGATTACCCTGTTCTTGGTTTTGCCGCTAACACCGCTGACGGCGATTGCCTTTGGCGGAGCCATGGGCTTTTTATGGTTATCCACGGTTCCACTGACCTCTGGCTTGGTCGCGCGCATGTTTGGGATGCGTTATATGGCGATGCTTTATGGGTTCGTCTTCATGTTCCACCAGATCGGCGCGTTCCTGGGGGCCTATGGCGGTGGCTGGGCGTATGACCATCTCGGTTCTTACGATATGATCTGGTATGTCTCGATCGCGCTCGCGCTCTTGGCCGCCATCGTGCATCTGCCGATCTCTGAGAAAACCGTACCCTTGCGCGGTAGCCTGGGGCAGGCGGCATGAGCGCCCGGCTGCTTGCTTGGGCGCGGCCAGCGCGGCTGTTTTGGCGGGGCTGGGCTTATGGCTCGAAATGGGGTTGGCGGTAGCCTTTTCGGAAGCGGCTTGGTTTTGCGCGCCGATGGGGTGACGCCCCCAACCCGTACCGGCCCCGCCGCCTGCGGCATGGACAAGCGCGCCTTGCCCGCGCTACAAGGCAAGACCTGGGTGAGAGTGAGAGCGGGCGGCGCTTGCGCCGGATCGCCAACGGGAAGGCCATGCAAACCACCAACGACGTTCGCGCAAAATTCCTTTCGTATTTCGGCAGTCAGGGCCATGCGGTCGTGGAATCGAGTCCGCTCGTGCCCCGAAATGATCCGACCCTACTGTTCACCAGTGCCGGGATGGTGCAGTTCAAGAATCTGTTCACGGGTACGGAAAAGCGCGATTACGTGCGTGCCACCACCTCGCAGAAATGTCTGCGCGCGGGCGGCAAGCATAATGATCTGGAAAACGTGGGCTACACCGCCCGCCACCATACGTTTTTCGAGATGCTCGGCAACTTCTCGTTCGGCGATTATTTCAAGGAACGCGCCATCGAGTTGGCGTGGGCGACGGTCACGCGCGAGTTTGGCCTTGATCCGAAGCGCTTGCTGGTCACCGTCTATCATGACGACGATGAAGCGCATGGGCTGTGGAAGAAGATTGCCGGGCTGACCGACGATAAAATCATTCGGATCGCTACCAGCGATAATTTCTGGTCGGCGGGCGATACCGGCCCCTGCGGTCCATGCTCGGAAATCTTTTTCGATCACGGCGATAAAGTGTGGGGCGGCCCGCCGGGCAGCGCCGAACAGGACGGCGACCGGTTCATCGAAATCTGGAACCTTGTGTTCATGCAGTTCGAGCAGCAGGCGGATGGCTCGCGTCTGCCATTGCCGCGTCCGTCGATCGATACCGGCATGGGGCTGGAGCGCGTGACGGCGGTGCTGCAAGGCAAGCACGATAATTACGATATCGACCTGATGCGGGCGCTGATCGAAGCTTCGGCCCAGGCGGCGAGTTCCGACCCCGATGGGCCGCATAAAGTGTCGCACCGCGTGATCGCCGATCATCTGCGCGCCTCCTGCTTCCTGATGGCCGATGGCGTGCTGCCGTCGAACGAGGGCCGGGGCTATGTGCTGCGGCGCATCATGCGCCGCGCCATGCGTCACGCGCATCTGATCGGGTGCCGCGATCCGCACCTGTGGCGGTTGGTTCCGGCCCTGCAAAAGCAAATGGGCGATCATTACCCCGAGTTGAACCGTGCCGGGGCGCTGATGACCGAAACCCTGAAGCTGGAAGAAACCCGCTTCAAGGCAATGCTGGATCGGGGGCTGAAGCTGCTGGAGGATGAAACCAGCAAGCTCGGCGATGGTCAGGCCCTGGCGGGCGACGTCGCCTTTACCCTCTATGATACCTATGGC
>CAYRWZ010000135.1:0-3880 GCA_964428065.1 uncultured Comamonadaceae bacterium
CGACGGCATGGGCGCCGGTCGAGCAGGCGGTGACGACCGAATGGTTCGGCCCCTTGAAGCCATGGCGCATCGACACATGGCCAGAGGCGAGATTGATCAGATTGGCCGGGATATAGAAGGGGGAGAGACGGCCGGGGCCGCGCTCATGCACCACCACCGCGCCTTCGGTGATCCCGTTCAGACCGCCGATGCCAGAGCCGATCATGACGCCGGTGCGTTCCTGATCCTCGGTCTCGGTCGGGGCCCATTTGGCGTCCTCGATCGCCTCCTTCGCGGCGGCGATGGCATAGACGATGAAATCGCCCATACGGCGGCGGTCCTTGACATCGACATAGGCGTCGAAATCGAACTCGCCCGCACCCTTGCCCATCGGGATCTGGCCGGCCACCCGCGCCGGCAGCACCGACGCATCGAACCGATCCACAGCCCGCAGGCCAGATTCGCTGTTGATCAGACGGCGCCACACATGATCGACGCCAACACCCAGGGGGGTCACCAGGCCAAGGCCGGTTACCACCACCCGCTGCAAACCTTGCGCGTTTTGATACGTCACGGCTTCTTGCACCCTGCGCTGGCAGGTGGAACGGCCACCCCGCCCGCAGAGATGCGGGCCGGGCGGCTGCGATCCGTTAGCCCGCGTTCTTGGAGATGAAGCTGATCGCGTCACCCACGGTGTTGATCTTCTCGGCCGCTTCGTCCGGGATTTCAACGCCGAATTCTTCTTCGAACGCCATCACCAGTTCGACGGTGTCCAGGCTGTCGGCGCCCAGATCGTCAATGAAGCTGGCGTTTTCGGTGACTTTGCCTTCGTCAACGCCCAGATGCTCGACGACGATCTTTTTCACGCGCTCGGCGATATCGCTCATGTTTTCTTCCTCTAGACTTCGGGTCAACCGTATTCACCACAGCATCAGGGGATCAAATCCCCTGATGAACCGCCCGGCCAACGCGGCGACAGGCCGGGCTGGCACTACAAAAGCGGTGTGTCCTAACATACTTCAAAAGCCTTGACCAGCACCCAAAACCTGCGGCTTTCGCCACCATTGCGGGCACCGGCGCAGGTGGGCAGACTCTGGCGGCGCAGAACAACGCCGTCAGATCATCGCCATGCCGCCATTGACATGCAGCGTCTGCCCGGTGACATAGCCGCCCTCGCGGCTGGCCAGATAGACGACGGCGGCGGCGATATCCTCCGGCGTGCCCATGGCCCCCATCGGAATGATGCCGGCCAGCCGGGCCTTCTGATCGTCGGTCAGGGCATCGGTCATCGCGGTGGCGATGAAGCCGGGGGCGACGCAGTTCACAGTGATGCCCCGGCTGGCGACTTCCTGGGCCAGCGATTTGGAAAAGCCGATCATCCCGGCCTTGGAGGCGGCATAATTGGTCTGCCCCGGATTGCCGGTCACCCCGACGATGGAGGTGATGCCGATGATGCGGCCGAAGCGGCGCTTCATCATCCCGCGCAGGCACGCGCGCGACAGGCGCATCGATGCGGTCAGGTTGACATCCAGCACCGCCTGCCAATCCTCGTCCTTCATGCGCAGCAGCAGGGTATCGCGGGTCAACCCGGCATTGTTGACCAGGATATCCACCTGGCCCATGGCCGCCTCTGCCGCCGCGATCAGGCCATCGGCTGCCGCCGCATCCGACAGGTTGGCGGTCAGCACATGCACCCGCCCCTCGCTGCCCGCAGGCGCATCGGCCAGCAGGGCCGCCTTGCTCTCCGCCAGGGCGGCTTCCCGCGTGCCGGTCAGGGCGACGGTCGCCCCACGGTCGAACAGCGCCTTGGCAATGGCGCGGCCGATCCCGCCCGAAGCGCCGGTCACCAGCGCGGTCTTGCCCGTTAGATCAAACATTCATCCTCTTTCGCAGCCCGTGGAGCGGCGGTTAAGCCAAATCCCGTTAAGCCAGGTTCGTTAAGCCAGGGAGGCCAGGAAGGTGTCGATATCGGCCGGCGTGCCGACCGAACTGGCGGTCGCATCCTTGGCAATCCGCTTGACCAGACCGGCCAGCACCTTGCCCGCCCCCAATTCGACGAACTGACCGACGCCGATTTCGCCCGCCATATGCTCCACCGATTCGCGCCAACGCACCATGCCGGTCACCTGCTGCACCAGCAGCGCGGCAATCTCGCCCGGCTGTTCGACCGGGCGGGCGGTGACATTGGCGACAACCGGCAGGCCGGGGGCCACAATCTGCGTTGCCGCCAGGGCAGAGGCCATGGCATCAGCCGCCGGGGCCATCAGGCTGCAATGGAACGGGGCGCTGACCGGCAGCAGCAGCGCGCGCTTAACGCCCTTGGCGCCCGCCAGCGCAATCGCGCGGTCGATCGCCGCCTTGTGGCCGGACAGCACCACCTGGCCGCCGCCATTATCGTTGGCAACCTCGCACACCTCGCCCTGGGCGGCCTCGGCAGCAATTTCCTGCGCCAGCGGCAATTCCGCGCCCAGCAGGGCCGCCATCGCGCCAGTGCCGACCGGAACCGCCTTCTGCATGGATTGCCCGCGCAGCTTCAGCAGCCGCGCAGTATCGGCCAGCGCCAGCGCACCAGAAGCGGCCAGCGCCGAATATTCGCCCAGCGAATGCCCGGCGACATAGCCGCCCAGCTGCGACAACTTCTTGCCGGTTTCCGCCTCGATCACCCGCACCACGGCCACGCTGACCGCCATCAGCGCGGGCTGTGCGTTTTCCGTCAGGGTCAAGTCGGCGTCCGGGCCGTCCCACATCAGTTTGGACAGGCGCTGCGACAGGGCATCGTCTACTTCCTGAAACACGGCGCGGGCAGCGGCGAAATTTTCCGCCAGATCGCGGCCCATGCCGACAGACTGGCTGCCCTGACCGGGAAACACAAACGCACGGATCATGCTGGCTCCTGCTGAAAACCGGCCCGAGACTACAGATAGATAAAGGACAATGTCGATACGCTCGGGCGACACAGTGTCGCGCAGTGATACAACAGACAGCGTGTCTGTCAAGCCGGGACACCAGCGGCGGTATCCGTCGTGGTCTTCGGACGGGCGCTTGTCTGTGCGCTTGCAATTTGGCGACGCCTGACTATAGTGCCGCGCTTCCGCAGTGGGATCCGGCGTTCTGGCCGGTTTGCGCTGCGGGCTCCTTGCCGGTGGCAATCAACGTCGCCATCGGCTCGGACGGGGCAGGCGCGGCGCGGTGCTGCGGTTCCTCCCCCGGCCAATCAGCCATAAGGAGTGTGACATGGCACTGTACGAATGCGTAATGATCGCCCGCCAGGATATTTCCGGCGCGCAGGTCGACGCGCTGACCGAACAGTTCACCGGCATTCTGACCGCCAATGGTGGCGCGGTTAAGAAGAAGGAATACTGGGGTCTGCGCAACCTTGCTTATCGGATCAAGAAGAACCGCAAGGGTCACTATATTCTGCTGAACATCGACAGCCCGGCCCCGGCCGTGCTGGAAATGGAACGCAACATGCGTCTGTCCGAAGACGTGCTGCGCTTCATGACCGTGCGCGTCGACGAACTGGAAGAAGGCCCGTCGGCCATTCTGTCCAACAAGGGCGAACGCGGTGAAGGCCGCGAAGGCCGTGGCGAGCGCGGCGAAGGCCGGGGTGATCGCGGTGAAGGCCGTGGTGAAGGCCGGGGTCGCCGTCGTGATGACGAGCGCGCCGATTTCGATGGTGAGGAGTAAGACCCATGAATGCGACCGGTCGTCGTCCGTTTTTCCGTCGGCGTAAAAGCTGCCCGTTCTCGGGCCCGAATGCGCCGAAGATCGACTACAAGGATGTGAAGCTGCTCCAGCGCTTCCTGTCCGAACGCGGCAAGATCGTCCCCAGCCGGATCACGGCGGTGTCGGCCAAGAAGCAGCGCGAACTGGCCCAGGCCATCAAGCGCGCCCGCTTCCT
>CAYRWZ010000136.1:0-243 GCA_964428065.1 uncultured Comamonadaceae bacterium
GTGCCGGCCGACGACTTGACCGACCCGGCGCCGGCCACCTCCTTCTCGCATCTGGATGCCACCACCGTGTTGTCGCGTCAGATTGCCGAAATGGCGATCTTCCCGGCGGTCGACCCGCTGGACTCGACCAGCCGTGCGCTGGACCCGCGCATCGTCGGTGAAGAGCATTACAAGGTGGCCCGCGAAGTGCAGCGCGTGCTGCAGACCTATAAGTCGCTGCAGGACATCATCGCGATCCTGGGC
>CAYRWZ010000136.1:273-3591 GCA_964428065.1 uncultured Comamonadaceae bacterium
CGCGCCCGCAAGATCCAGCGCTTCCTGTCGCAGCCGTTCCACGTCGCGGAAGTGTTTACCGGTACGCCGGGCGTGTTCGTGAAGCTGGAAGACACGATCCGCGGCTTCAAGGGCATCGTCGAAGGCAAGTATGACGATCTGCCGGAAGCGGCGTTCTACATGGTCGGCACCATCGAAGACGCGGTTGAAAAGGCCAAGCGTCTGGCTGCCGAAGCCGCCTAACGTCCACTAGAGTGTAGTGGCCGGGGCACTCTTGCCCCGGCCGTCTTCCCTGACAGGAGACAGTCCCGATGGCGACCACGATTGCTGCCAAGACCATTTTCGAGCTGGTCTCGCCAGAGAAGCTGGTGCTGTCCAAGCCGGTCGATATGGTCGTCGTGCCGGGTGCCGAGGGTTTGTTCGCCGCGATGCCAGGCCATGCCCCGTTCCTTGCCACCCTGAAGCCGGGCGTGATCGACGTGCATCAGGCCGGCAAGGTCGAGGAGCGGATCTTCGTTGCCGGTGGCTTTGCCGAGGTGACCCCGGATCGCTGCGTCGTCCTGGCAGAACAGGCCGTCCCGGTGAAAGAGCTGAACCGGACCGAGATTCTGGAGCGGATTAATCAGCTGCGCAGTGTGGCCGGGCTGGCCACCCAGTCGATCGATTCGGAACATTCTGGCATCCTGGCCGAGCTGTCGGTGCAGGAAGCCATGCTGCTGGCCGTCGATTCGGCTGCCTAAACAGGCCTGATTTCAGTAGTATTTGAAGCCTGATGCCGGTTGGCATCAGGCTTCAGTCCTTTTTGCCCTTGGCGCAAGCCGGACCGCAACTTACATAACGCGCGGATCCGTGCCCCAACAAGAAAACGGTGTGACATGAAAGGCTGGACGCTGGAGTCGATTGACTGGGCCCGTTTCGACCGGACCAAGGTCGATCCCGAAACGGTCAAGATCGTCAAGGCCGCCGCCCTGGTGGAGCATAACGGTTGGGAATATGCCGCCTATCTGAAAAATGTGTTCGCTGGCGATGCAGAGTTTGCCGCCGCTGCCGATGAATGGGCGGAGGAGGAAGTGCGTCACGGTGAAGCCCTGGCCCGCTGGGCAGAGTTGGCCGACCCCAGCTTCGACTTCAAGGCCGCGTTCAAGGATTTCACCGATGGCTACAAGCTGCCGCTGGAAGCCAAGGAAAGCGTGCGCGGCAGCCGGACGGGGGAGTTGATCGCCCGCTGCATCGTCGAAACCGGCACCTCCAGCTATTACACCGCGATCAAGGACGCGACGGCGGAGCCGGTGCTCCAGCAGATCTGCGCTTTCATTGCGGCCGATGAGCTGCGCCATTACAAGCTGTTCTACAGCCATATGAAGCGCTATCTGGCCGCTGAAGGGATCGGGCGCTGGGAGCGGTTAAAAATCGCCGCCGGGCGCATCACCGAGACCGAGGATGACGAGCTGGCCTATGCCTATTTCGCGGCCAACCGCAGCGAATTCGGCTACTATGATCGCAAGCTGGCCAACCATGCCTATGCGCGCCGGGCCTATTCCTATTACCGGCCGCAGCATGTCGATCGGGGCACGGCCATGATCCTGAAAGCAGTTGGGCTGGAGCCACGCGGGCGGCTCCATTCGGTTGCCACCAAGGCGCTGTGGTGGTTCATGGATACCCGCACGCGCTATCTGAACCGCCAGCCGGAACGCACAGCGGCCTGACGGGCGGGACAGGGCGCGTATATTCCCTGCCTATTCTGGCTGGAACAGCGGCGCAAATTCGGCCACGACGGCGCGATAGATATCGCGTTTGAACGGCACGATCCGCTCCACCAGCTGATCGGCGGGCAGCCATTGCCAGGCGGAAAATTCCGGATGGGCGGTATCGATGCGGATATCGCTGTCGATGCCGGTGAAGCGGAAGGCGACCCATTTTTGCACCTGGCCGCGCCACTTGCCGCCCCACACCTTGGCGCGGATGTCCTCGGGCAGGTCATAGCGCAGCCATTCCCGGCTTTCCGCGATCACCGTGGCGGCGCGGGTGCCGGTTTCCTCCTCCAGCTCCCGCCAGGCCGCCTGCTGCACGGTTTCGCCGGGGTCGATGCCGCCCTGCGGCATCTGCCACGCATCGTCCTGGCTATCGGCGCGCTGGCCGACGAACACCAGCCCGGCGCGATTGATCAGGACAATGCCGACATTGCGGCGATAGCCCGCCGCTTCCCAGTTCACACTCTCTGCCATGATGATCCGACAGCCCCGATCAGCGCGGGTCAAGCTGGCGGTTGACCAGCGCTGAGGCCGGAACCAGCGCCAGCTTGGCATCCCGTGTGCTGCGCAGACGCTGCGCCCAGACCGCAACCCCATCCAGCGCTACCGGGGATACCGGCACCACAGCCAGGCCGTAGCCCGTGTCGATCGCCTGCCGCTCCGCCATGCGCAGGGCGGCATCGACAGCGGCGGCGGTACCGTCGGGCGCGGTGGTGCTGGCAAACGCACGGGGCAGCGGCACGGTCCGCGCCAGGCGGGCAATGGTCGATTGATTCTGCGCCAGACCGTTATCGACCAGGGCCACACCCTTGTTGGCCAGCGCTTCCGCGACCGGCGCCATGGCAATCGTGCTGGCGGTGAACTTGTCCCCGGCAAAGCCGACCAGCCCGACCACCGGCTGCGCCCGGGCCAGCACCCAGTCCAACCGGGCCAGATTGTCCTTGGGCTGGAATGCGGTCATCAGGGTCGCTGCGCCCGGATCGATATGGGTCAGGTCATGCGGCTCCATCGGCAGGTCCAGCCAGGCCTCGTGCCCGGCCTGCCGCGCCACATCCACCAGCATCGGCGTCGTCGCGGCATAGGGGCTGAAGCTCAAGGACACGGCCGAGGGAACATCGCTGATCGCGGCGCGGCTGACGGCCTGATCGAGACCCAGCCCGGTCAGGATCACCGCCACCTTGCCATAGCCGACCGGCGGCAGCGCGGTGCTGCGCACCCAGTCCGGTGCCTTGGCCTCGATCGACGCGGCAAAGCGCTGCCAGGGAACTTGCCGGTCGTCGGTCACGCGCAGCGCCTGCCGGGGTTCGGCGGCAAATCCAGCGCGCACCGCAGCCGGATCGACCGGCGCCTGCCCCATGCCGAAAATCTGTCCGGAGACGACCCGGTCCAGGAAGCCGCCCGGGGCGGCGGATCCCGCTTGCGGGGCGGTGGCGGCAGGCGCGGACGCGGCAGGCATGGCCGCTGCGCGCGATCCGGCGGAGGCCAGCCCGCCAGTGCCGGCGGCACCCACGCCGCCCGGTACCGGTACCACCGCGCGGGCCGTGCCAGGCACCACCCGCGACGCGGGATTGCGCGCCTCGACGAACAG
>CAYRWZ010000137.1:0-2651 GCA_964428065.1 uncultured Comamonadaceae bacterium
GCTTCATGGGCGGCGAAGTGACCGGCAAGACGCGGGGCATCATCGGTTGCGGCAATATCGGCTCGATTGTCGCCGAACGGGCGATCGGCCTGCGCATGAAGGTGGTGGCCTTCGATCCCTTCCTGTCGGCCGACCGGGCGAAGGCGCTGGGCGTGGAAAAGGTGGAGCTGGACGAGCTGTTCCCGCGCGCCGATTTCATCACCCTGCACACCCCGATGACCAACGACACCCGCAACATCATCAATGCCACCACACTGGCAAAAATGAAAAAGGGTGTGCGCATCATCAACTGCGCGCGCGGCGGCCTGATCGTCGAAGCCGATCTGAAGGCGGCGCTGGAGTCCGGCCATGTCGCCGGCGCGGCGCTGGATGTGTTCGAGGTGGAGCCGGCCAAGGAGAATCTCCTGTTCGGCCTGGACGGGCTGATCGCCACCCCGCATCTGGGCGCATCGACCAGCGAGGCGCAGGAAAACGTGGCCTTGCAGATCGCCGAACAGATGTCCGATTTCCTGATCGACGGCGCGGTGACCAACGCGGTCAACATGCCGAACGTATCGGCCGACGAGGCGCCGAAGCTGGTGCCCTATATGCGGCTGGCCGAACAGCTGGGCGGCTTTGCCGGGCAGCTGATCCAGTCGGGCGTGAAATCGGTGGCGGTCGAATTCCGCGGCGAAGCCGCCGGGATCAACAGCCGTCCGGTGACCGCATCGGCCTTGACCGGCCTGCTGCGCTTCGCACTGGAGGACGTCAACATGGTGTCCGCCCCGGCCATGGCGAAGGACCGGAATATCCAGGTGTCCGAAACCAAGAAAAGCACGGCGGAGGATTATCACACCCTGCTGCGTCTGACGGTGGATACCGATACCGGCCCGCTGCATCTGGAAGGCACGCTGGTCGCCGGGACGATGCCGCGCATCGTCAAGGTCGGGGATATTCCGCTGGAAGCCGAACTGGGCAAGCACATGCTGTTCATCCGCAACCAGGATAAGCCGGGGTTCATCGGCGCGCTGGGCGGGCTGCTGGGGGCGGCGAATGTCAATATCGCCACCTTCCACCTGGGCCGCACCGCACCGGGCGCCCAGGCAGTGCTGCTGACCGAGGTCGATCAGGCGATCAGCGCCAATCTGCTGGACCAGGTGCGCAAGCTGCCCCAGGTGGTCGAAGCCCGCGTCCTTAGCTTCTAACCCCATCGCCAGCCCCACCCCCGGCCGGGGGTGGGGTTAGGTCTGGACTGGGCCTGGACTGGGCCTGGACTGGGCCGTGTCTTGCAGGAATCGCAGCCCATTCGTTTGTGGGCAAATGCTGTTGCCCCCCGCCGCCTGACCTGTTTATCTGTGCACCGGATTGCGCCCCGTTGGAGTCCTGACCGGCCGGGCGCGCTGGTTTTTGTGAGAGGCACTGGTGCCGCAACCCCATCCCGTCCCCCCTTCACCGAACGATGCCCGGCACGCCCTGTTGCCGGCCGGATTGCGCGACGTGCTGGCCCCGGACGCCGCGGCCCATGCCGATGCCGTCAGCCGGCTGATGGCGGAATTCGCCGCCCATGGCTATGACCGGGTCGATCCGCCGCTGGTGGAATTCGAGGATAGCCTGCTGCAATCGGAAGGGGCGGATGTCGCGCGGCAGACCTTCCGGCTAATGGACCCGGTATCCCAGCGCATGATGGGCGTGCGCACGGATATGACGATCCAGATCGCCCGCATTGCCACCACCCGGTTGGCCCAGGCTGCACGCCCCTTGCGCCTCAGCTATGCCGGCGATGTGCTGCGGGTGCGCGGCAGTCAGTTGCAGCCCGAACGGCAATTCACCCAGGTGGGGGCAGAGCTGATCGGCGCTTCGGAGACCGAGGCCGATATCGAAATCGTGCGGCTCGCCGTCTCTGCCTTGCGGGCCGCCGGCGTGCGGCATCTGTCGGTCGATCTGAACGTCGCCCCCCTGGTCGCAGCGGTGTTCGAGGCCGAGGCGGTGCCGACAGAGCGACGCCAGCGGCTGCGCGCCGCGCTGGACCGCAAGGATGCGGGCGCGATCACCGCCCTGACGGCGGCGGAAAGCCCGGCGCTGGCGGAAATTCTGGCCGGGCTCATGGCGGCCACCGGCCCGGCGCAGGCAGCACTGGTGCTGCTGACATCCATCCCGCTGCCACCGAAGGCTGAAGCCTTGCGGGCCGATCTGGCCCGGATCGCCCATGGGCTGCGCGCGGCCGATCTGGGCATCGATCTGACGGTCGATCCAGTCGAAAACCGGGGGTTCGAGTATCATTCCGGCGTTGGCTTCACGGTGTTCGATCGGGTGTCGCGGGCGGAACTGGGGCGCGGCGGGCGGTATTTCGCCGGCACGGTGGGCGAACCAGCCACGGGCGTGTCGCTCTATATGGATGCCGTCATGGCCGCCCTGCCCAACCGGAGCGACCGGCGGCGCGTGTTTCTACCCGCCCCGGTGGACGATATCGCGGCGGCCGCCCTGCGCGCCGATGGCTGGGTCACGGTGCGCGGGCTGGTGCCGGTTGCCGATGCCAGGGGCGAAGCGCGGCGGCTGGGCTGCGGGTATGTATTCGAAGCGGGTCATGTGACCGGACTTGAGGACTGAGCGATGAGCAACGTGGTGGTGGTCGGCTCCCAATGGGGCGATGAGGGCAAGGGCAAGATCGTCGA
>CAYRWZ010000137.1:2685-3286 GCA_964428065.1 uncultured Comamonadaceae bacterium
GATGTGGTGGTGCGGTTCCAGGGCGGGCACAATGCGGGCCACACGCTGGTGATCGACGGTGTCACCTACAAGCTGGCCCTGCTGCCATCCGGTGTGGTGCGCGGCGGCAAGCTGGCGGTGATCGGCAGCGGCGTGGTGGTCGATCCCTGGGCGCTGCTGGACGAAATCGCCCGGGTCAAGGGCCAGGGCGTTCACATCACCCCGACCAATCTGCGGCTGGCCGACAATGCCTCGCTGATACTGCCGCTGCATGGCGAAATCGACCGCGCACGGGAAGAAGCCAGCGGCGCGTCCAAAATTGGCACCACCGGGCGCGGCATCGGCCCGGCCTATGAGGACAAGGTGGCGCGCCGGGCGATCCGCGTCTGCGATCTGGGCGACGAGGCGGTGCTGGAATCCAAGCTGGACCGGCTGCTGGCCCATCACAACGCACTGCGGCGCGGCCTGGGCATGGCCGAAGTGGACCGGGCCGATTTGCTGGCCAAGCTGAAGGAGATCGCGCCGAAAATCCTGCCCTTCGCCGATCCGGTCTGGCGCACGCTGAATGCGGCCCATCAGGCGGGCAAACGCATCCTGTTCGAAGGCGCGCAGGGCGCCATGC
>CAYRWZ010000137.1:3296-3574 GCA_964428065.1 uncultured Comamonadaceae bacterium
GTCACGGCACCTATCCGTTCGTCACCTCGTCCAACACCGTGTCGGGGCAGGCGGCGGCGGGCAGCGGGCTTGGCCCCTCGGCCCTCAGCTATGTGCTGGGCATCACCAAAGCCTATACCACCCGCGTCGGCTCTGGCCCGTTCCCGACCGAATTGCAGAACGAGATTGGCGAGCTGCTGGGCCAGCGCGGCCACGAATTCGGTGTCAACACCGGTCGCAAGCGGCGCTGCGGCTGGATCGATGCGGTGATGGTGCGGCCGGCGGTCAAGGTCGGCGGC
>CAYRWZ010000138.1:0-2621 GCA_964428065.1 uncultured Comamonadaceae bacterium
ATCGGCGGATGGAAGGCGAGGCCGGGGTCCTGCAACAGCGGATTGAGGCCGCGCCCTTCCAGCGGGGCCGGCAAAACCCGGGTGAACGGGTTGGAGGTGAACAGGATGAAAGCCAGAAACCCGAGGCCGATCAGCCCCTGGACGCCGATGGTGCGCGCCTTCAACCCCGGCGGCAGACGCCCGCCGAACCAGCCGACCATTGCCCCGAACAGAGCCATGACCAGCACCCACAGCAGCAGCGACCCTTCGTGATTGCCCCACACGCCGGTGATCTTGTAGAGCATCGGCTTGTCCTGATGGCTGTTCTCGTAAACATTCACCACCGAGAAATCGGACACGATGTAGGCATAGGTGAGCGCGGCGAAGGCCAGACCACAGCATAGCAACTGCGCGCTGGCCGCAGGCCCGGCAAACCCCATCAGAAACCGGTTGCCGCGCGCCGCGCCCCACAGCGGCAGCCCCGCCTGGATGGCCGCGACGAACAAAGCCAGCACCAGCGCGAAATGACCAAGTTCCACACTCATGCGGCGCTGTCCTTTCGGGGTTGATCAGGGTTACGGTTTCGGTTCGGCCTGGCTGCCATCGCGCCATTGGCCGGATTTGCGCAGCGCGTCGGCCACTTCCTTGGGCATATAGGTTTCGTCATGCTTGGCCAGTACTTCGCTGGCCTGAAACACGCCGTCACGGCCCAGGCGCCCCTCGGCCACAATGCCCTGCCCTTCGCGGAACAGATCGGGCAGCACGCCCTTATAGTGGATCGGCACCGAGGCCTGAGTATCCGTCACCACAAACCGTACGGTCACCCCATCGGGCAGACGGCTGACCGATCCGGCCTCCACCAGCCCGCCCAGGCGGAAGCGGCGGTCAGTCGGCACCGACCCGGCGGCAACCTCGCTCGGCGGGTGGAAGAAGACCAGATTATCCTCGAACGCGGTCAGCACCAGGGCCGCCGCGCTGCCTAGGGCCAGCAGGGCAACCAGCAGAATCGACAAACGGCGATGCTTGCGCTTCATGGCGTCTCGCCCACGGCCGGCGGCTGCGTGCGTGTGCGGCGGCGGCGGCCAACCGTTCCAGCCTCCAGCCGGGCAAGCGCCTGGCGGGCTGCATGGCGCGCCCGCAGACTGGACAGGATCATGCCGCCCAGGATCACCAGGCCGGCGACATAAGACGGCCACACGAACCAGCCATAGCCGCCCATCGACCAGAAGCTATTCATGCACCACCCCCCATGGGATGCCCAGTATTGGGATGCCCTTCATTGCCCCCCTCGCTGTGCTGCCCCTGGGCCAGATACACCCGGGCCAGATGCACCCGGCGCAGCAGCAATTCGGTTTCGATCCGCACCAGCAGCAGGGCCACGAACAGGGCCTTGAAGCCCAGCGCCGTCAGCAGCAGTGGCCACAACATGTCTGGGTGAATGGTCGGCCCGTCCAGCCGCATCACGCTGGCCGGCTGATGCAGCGTGTTCCACCAATCGACCGAAAACTTGATGATCGGCAGGTTGATCGCGCCGACAATCGCCAGGATGCCGGCCGCTTTGGCCCCGCGCTGCGGATCGTCGAACGCGCCGACCAGCGCAATATAGCCGAGGTACAGGAACAACAGGATCAGGACCGATGTCAGGCGCGCATCCCACACCCACCAGGTGCCCCACATGGGTTGGCCCCACAGCGATCCGGTGATCAGGCACAGCAGGGTGAAGGCCGCCCCCAGCGGGGCGGCGGCCTTGGCCGCCACTTCGGCAACCGGATGCTTCCAGACCAGCGCGGTGGCGCTGGCCCCAGCCATACAGGCATAGACAAACATGCTCATCCACGCCGCCGGCACATGCAGATACATGATCCGCACTGTATCGCCCTGCTGGTAATCGGCCGGCGCCAGCACCAGCCCCCAGATCAGGCCGACCGGGATGGCCAGCGCAGCCACAGCCGCCGCCACAGGCAGGATGACCTTGGCAATCGACAGGAAGCGGGCGGGGTTGGCGTAGCGATGCATCTTGGGCTGTGTCTGTATCCTTGCAACTGTGGCGGGACAATGGCGAAAAACGCCGCCCCCCGCCAGCGATAAGTATCACAGATATAGGTGGGCGAACGGGCCTGTGCCATGCCCGTTCCATGCTCTGCGTCATGCTCTGCGGCAGATGGGTCAACCCCCTTGCCCCGAATGTCGGGTTTCGATTGACGGGACAGAAGGAACGTGAAAGGCTTTCCAAGCATTCACGTTGGGTGCCGAAAACAATCGCCCTGTATTTTGAGACTGCACGGAACGGGATTGCAGGCAAATCAGGGATACCGATTGAATGATCAGCGCAACCGCAGGACGTGATGCCCGGACCAACAATCGGGAGGGTGGGTAAGATCCATGACTCCACCGAAGCAACATTAAGGCGCAGCGCGCCCACACCGAAAATTGACTGCAAAGTAACAGCTGACTGCTGTCCCCGATCGCAACGGCGATCCTGAAAGCGCGCCTACCAGCGCGCTTTCTTCATTGGGTGCCTGTCCTGATTGCGCCCCTTCCCGATTCCACCCCTTCCCGATTCCACCCCTTCCCGATTCCATCCCTGCCCGATTCCATCCCTGCCCGATTCCATCCCTGCCCGATTCCATCCCTGCCCGATT
>CAYRWZ010000138.1:2721-3547 GCA_964428065.1 uncultured Comamonadaceae bacterium
CCATCCCTGCCCGATCAGGATACCGCCTGACGGGCGGCGGCGGCGCAGGCCAGCGGGGCCAGGGGGGCAGCCAGGCACAGGATCGCCCCCAAAATCAGCAGATTGGGCCGCGCGCCCAGCCCTTGCAAATTCGCCTCGACCGCACCGACACCGAAAATCAGCACCGGCAGCGCCAGCGGCAGCACGATCAACGGCACCAGCGCCCCGGACCGCCGCGCGCCCAGAGTGACGGCGGCGCCGATCCCGCCGATCAGGCTGAGGCAGGGGGTGCCCAGCAGCATGGCAAACAGCAGCACCGGCACGCCATCGGCCGGCATATTGAGCATGGTGGCCAGAACCGGCGCCAGCAGGCACAGCGGCAATCCGGTGGTGATCCAGTGGGCCAGCAGCTTGGCCGCCATCAGCAAGGGCAAGGGCAGCGGCGCCAGACAGAGCTGTTCCAGCGTCCCATCCTCGAAATCCGCCTGAACGATGCGGTCGAGCGACAGCATCGCGGCCAGCAGCGCCGTGGCCCACACGACCCCGGCGCTGATACGCGCCAGAATATTTGCCTCGGGTCCGACACCAAGGGGGAACAGCGTGGTCGCCAGCACGAAAAAGGCCAGGATCGCCGCCAGATCGGCCCCCTGACGGGCCGCCAGCCGAACATCGCGGCGGAAGACGGCCCACAGGGTGCAGCCCCATGACAGCCCGGTTTCCTGCCCGCTCACAGCGCCCCCTCCCCCGCCCACTGATCATCCCCCCACGGTTCCTCCATCGGCGGGAAATCGGCCGGTTGGAGCGTTTCTGCGGCAGTGCCCCCCGGCAAGCGAACGGGCAGGTGCGT
>CAYRWZ010000139.1:0-3517 GCA_964428065.1 uncultured Comamonadaceae bacterium
CCGGGTTGGCGAGGGCATCGCCCGTGGCCAACCTCCCAAGGCTCTATATCGTCGGTTGATGCGGGAAACGCAAGGGGGGTTGCTCAGGCTGCCCAGTTGCGGCGCGGCCAGGATCGCGCCACACTGCGCGCGAATTTTCGAGAGACGCCGATGACGCCCCTGTTTTATAGCCATTCCGGCCTGATCCGCGACCCGCTGGACCGAAAGGCCTTCGATGGTTTTTCTGGCGATGGTTGGCGCACGGCCCGCGCCCGCTGGCATCTCTATTGGCAGGGCAAAAGCCTTTTTGCCGGGGGGCAGGCGGTCAGTTTCGACCGGTTCGACCGCGCCCCGACGGTGCTGCTGGGGCGGCACGACAGCGTGCAGATTTTCGCCCTCGACCTCACTGACTGGGACGAGGCGCAGGCCACCGCCTTTGCCGAGCAGCACGGGGCCGAATGGGCCGATCTGCGCCGCTATGGGCCGGGATTGGCCGAAGATTTGGCTGCCACCCTCGCCTATGGGCGCGGCATGGCCTATTGGCACCAGCGCACGCGCTTCTGCGGCGTCTGCGGTGCCCCCACCCTCTCGGCGGAAGGCGGGCATGTCCGCCGCTGTACGAACCCGGAGTGCGGCACGCCGCATTTCCCGCGCACCGACCCCGCCGTCATCATGCTGGTGATCGATGAAACCGGGCCGGAACCGCGCGCCCTGCTGGGGCGGCAAGCGATGTGGCAGCCGGGCATGATGTCCACCCTCGCCGGTTTTGTCGAACCCGGCGAAAGCCTGGAGGAAGCCGTGCGCCGCGAAGTGTGGGAGGAAGTGGGCGTGCGCGTTGGCACCGTCAGCTACCGTGCCTCGCAGCCCTGGCCCTTCCCCTCCTCCCTGATGGTCGGGTTCCGGGCGGAAGCGCTGACCACCGAAATCACCGTGGACCCGACGGAAATCGAAAGCGCGCACTGGTTCACCCTATCGGAATTGCGCGATCCTGCGATTGCCCAGCATGTGGCACCGCGCCCGGATTCCATCGCTCGCCGCCTGATCGAAGAGTGGCTGGCCGATGCTTGACGCGGCGACCAAAGGCGTCATCGCCCTATCCGGCGCGCGGCTGGAATATCGCTGGCTGCCCGCATCCCATCGGCCAGAGGCACCGCCCATCGTGATGCTGCACGAGGGGCTTGGCTGTATCGCTATCTGGCGCGACCTGCCGGAGAAAATCCGCGACGCCACCGGCTGCGGCGTACCGGTCCATTCCCGCGAAGGCTACGGTAACTCCAGCCCCGTCACCCTGCCGCGCCAGCCGGATTATCACACGCGGGAGGTGGAAGCCTTTCTGTTGCCGCTGCTCGACGCCCTCGGCCTGCCGCGCGTCACCCTATTCGGCCATTCCGACGGCGGCACGATTGCCCTGATCGCGGCGGCCCTGGCACCGGAGCGGGTGGCGGGCGCGATGACGCTGGCCGCCCATGTGTTTAACGAGGATCAAAGCCGGGCGGGCATTCGCCTAGCCGAGGAGGCTTTTCTGGACGGCGACCTGCGCGCCCGCCTGAAGCGCCTGCATGGCGAGAATGTCGATGGCGCTTTTTGGGGCTGGTGCCGGACGTGGCTGGCGCCGGAGTTCCGCGACTGGAACATCACCGCGCTGCTGCCCGCCATCCGCGCGCCGCTGCTGGTCGTACAGGGCGAAGACGACGAATACGGCACGCCCCGCCAAGTGGCGGCAATCGTCGAGGGCACCGCTGGCCCCGCCGAAGCCCTGATGCTCCCCGGCGTCGGCCACTCCCCCCACCGCGACCAGCCGGGCACGATCCTGGCCGGGCTGGTGCGATTGGTGGAGGGGGAGATCGGGCTAGGCTGACGCCTCTCAGTCCAGCATCTTCAGGCGGCCGCCCCGTGACGGGAGAAGAGCGGTGCGGACATCGCGCGGCGGTCGTAGTCATCGGCCAGCGCGCGTAAGGCAGCCGTGCCGTCCCCGGCAAAAGAAGGCCCGTGCATCAGGGCCAGCGTGCGCGGCGCAAGATCGGCCAGACGCCGGATCGTCGTCCCCATGCCGGGATTAAGCGAAGAGTAATTGAATATGTCTTCCGCCGCGATAGCAGGGCCGACGATATCCCCCTCGGTCAGCGTGTGATCGTTGCCGACCTGGGTGAAAAGATCGCCGCACAGCAGCGTTCCCGTCGCTTCCTCGTATAACACTCCGGCATCCCAGCCGTGCGGCGTATGGGGCGTATCGATGAAGCGGACCCGCTTGCCCTGGCCGAGATCCACCACCTCGCCATCCCGCAGCAGGCGCGGGGGTCGGTCGGCGAAATCATTGAGCGACACATCGCAGCCGATCTGCCCGTGCATTGCCGTTGCCTGCGGCGATACCGCGAGCCAATCGTTGAGCGCGCCGCATTCGTCCGACTCGAAATGACCGAAGGATACCCAGCGCAGGCTTTTGACCGGAATGATCCGGCTGACCGCCGCGAAGTTCAGCGGAAACATCTTACGCAGCCCAGTGTGGAAAATCAGCGGCTCGTCGCCGACAACCAGGAACATGTTGAAGGTAAATCCTGCGGGCGGCGCAATGTCCGGCACGAAGGTCGAGAGGCGATAGATGCCTTGGGCGATCTCAGTGATCGTTGTATCCATGAAATTTCTCCGTAAGCAATTGGGGGCGTCGAGATGGTTGGACGCACGCTTAATTTCGCTGAACATGACCGTGTATTGAAATAGAGGGGTTGTCAATAATGGGTGCACGTATCTGTGCAGTGAATAAAAATGTCACGCCCCTATACGCTTAAACGCCGGGCGGAGCAGCGGGCGGAAACGCGGCTTCGGATCGTGGAGGCGGCAGTCGATCTGCATCTTACGGTCGGTCCGGCGCGCACCAGCCTAAGCATGGTGGCGGACCGGGCGGGGGTGCAGCGCCACACGCTCTATGCGCATTTTCC
Source organism: uncultured Comamonadaceae bacterium (assembly GCA_964428065.1). Classification (GTDB taxonomy): domain Bacteria; phylum Pseudomonadota; class Alphaproteobacteria; order Elsterales; family Elsteraceae; genus CAYRWZ01. The sequence goes on from CAYRWZ010000139.1 coordinate 2,916, forward strand.
GGAGGAGCGTGACCTTTTCCTGGCTTGCTCCGAACTGGCTTTGGCACGCGACCCCTTACCCGATCCCGCCCCCTGGCACTCAATCGACAGCCTAGCCGACCGTCTGCGGGCGGGACTGGGGGCGATCTACGCCTGGTACGGGCGCAACGCTAATATCGCCTGTATTTTCCGCGACGCGGAATATCACCCGCTGACGCGCGAAACGATGGGCCTGCGGATGGGGGCCACGGCGGCGGCATACCGGGAGATACTCGGTGCAGGACTGAGCGCGCCCCAGCAGGCCATGCTGGCCCTGGCCCTTAGCTTTTTCACGTGGCGGACGCTGGCAATCGAAACTGGCCTCGGCGACGCAGTGGCCGCCGAGGCCATGGCAAAAGCAGTGGAACGGGCGGAATAACCCTGTGGGTCAGTGCCGCTTCACCCGCCCGGTGCCGCGCGTGAAGACCCGGTCGCTGTCCAGCACCGTACCCGGCTCTAGCTCCGGTAAGGTTTTCAGCGCCTCATAGTGCGGCGTGAAATCCGGCAGGGTCGCGTCGAATAATTGTCGGTAGCTGTCGATGACGAAGTAGGTTTCCTGGAAGTCGTCGATGCGGTAGCGGGTG
>CAYRWZ010000140.1:0-3509 GCA_964428065.1 uncultured Comamonadaceae bacterium
TACACTCTTTCCCGTCATCTCGGCGATCTGGGTCAACTGGCGCTCATCCACGTCCGCGGCGACCAGGGCCTGCTTCAGGCGCTCCAACCCTTCGGCGGTGCCGGATTCGCAGCGGGCGACCAGAACAGCCTGGGTGTTGGAGGCGCGCAGCAGCCACCAGCCATCCGGCGTCTGCACCCGCACGCCGTCCACGGTTGACATTTCGGCCCCGGCGGCCTCCAACCGCTGCTTGACCTCGGCAATCACGCCGAACTTGCGGCGGTCATCGCAGTCGAAGCGCAGTTCCGGCGTATTCAGCCGCGCCGGCAGCTCGTCCCGCAAATCGGCCAGGCTGCGCCCGGCATGGGCGGCCAGTTCCACCACCCGCACCGCCGCGTACAACGCATCGTCGAAGCCGTAATAACGGTCGGCGAAGAACAGATGGCCCGACATTTCACCCGCCAGCGGGGCGTGGGTTTCCTTCATCTTCGCCTTGATCAGCGAATGGCCGGTGCACCACATCAGCGGCTGGCCGCCCAGGCGCTTCACTTCATCGAACAGCACCTGGCTGGCCTTGACATCGGCAATGACGGTTGCGCCCGGCTGGGCCGCCAGCACCGGGCGGGCCAGCAGTGCAACCAGTTGGTCGCCCCACAGCACCCGGCCCTTGCCGTCGATCACGCCGACGCGGTCGCCATCGCCGTCGAAGGCAATGCCGTAATCGGCGCCGTGGGCGGCAACGGCCTCCTTCAGCTGGACCAGGTTCTTTTCCACGGTCGGATCGGGATGGTGGGCGGGGAAGGTGCCGTCCACCTGTTCGTTCAGCAGGATATGGGTGCCGGGCAGCCGTGCGGTCAGCTTGACCATGGCCGGGCCGGCGGACCCATTGCCGGCATCCCACACCACCTTGTGCGCAACACCGGGGCGGAAGTCGTCCAGCATGCGGGTGACATAGGCGTCCAGGATATCGTGCCGTTCGGTGCTGCCGGTGCCGGTGGCATAGGCCCCGGCGGCGGCGATCCGGCCGATCTTCTGGATCGCGTCGCCATAGACCGGGCCCTTGTTCAGCATCATCTTGAAGCCGTTGTAGTCCGGCGGATTGTGCGACCCGGTCACCTGCACCCCGGCATCGCAGCCCAGGTGATAGGTGGCGAAATACAGCATCGGCGTGGCGCCGAGGCCGACCCGCTTCACGGTCAGGCCGGTTGCGGCCAGCCCATCCACCAGTGCCGCTTCCAGCATGGGGGAGGACAGGCGGCCGTCATAGCCGACCGCGACCGAGGTGCCGCCCGCCTCGCGGACCATGGTGCCGAAGGCGCGGCCCAGCGCGCGGGCATCGGCCTCTGACAGGGTCTTGCCGACGATCCCGCGCACATCGTATTCGCGCAGGATGGTGCTTTCAAACTGATGGGCGCTCATGGGCCGGTCCCCGCTCAAACCGCAGCCGGCGGCTGGATCGGCCGGCCGATGCAGGAATAGTGGAACCCGGCGGCGGCCATCTGGTCCGGCTCATAGATATTGCGCAGATCCACCAGCACCGGCTGCTTCAGCAGGCCCTTGACCCGCTTCAGGTCCAGCGCGCGGAACTGGTTCCATTCGGTGATGATGACCAGCGCATCGGCCCCGCCCATGGTTTCATAGGCGGTATCGCACCAGACGACATCCGACAGGTGCTTTTTCGCTTCGTGCATCCCTTCCGGGTCGTAGGCGCGGATGGTGGCGCCGGCCTGCTGCAGCGCGGGCAGAATGTCCAGGCTGGGGCTGTCGCGCATATCGTCGGTATTGGCCTTGAAGGTCACGCCCAGCACGGCGATCGTCTTGCCTTTGACCGATCCGCCGCAGGCCTTGATGATCTTGTCCGCCATCGCCTTCTTGCGCTTGCCGTTGATATCGACCACGGTTTCGATAATGCGCAGCGGGCTGCCCGCATCCTGGGCGGTCTTGACCAGCGCCAGCGTATCCTTGGGGAAGCACGACCCGCCATAGCCCGGCCCCGGATGCAGGAATTTCGGCCCGATGCGGCCATCCAGGCCGATACCGCGCGCCACGTCATGCACATCGCAGCCCAGCGCTTCGCACAGATCGGCCACTTCGTTGATGAAGGTGATCTTGGCGGCCAGGAAGGTGTTGGCGGCGTATTTGATCAGTTCCGAGGTTTCGACCGTGGTGAACACGATCCGCACGCCGATCAGGTTCAACGGCTGATACAGCCGCTTCATCACGTCACGCGCGGCTTCGGTCCGGGCGCCGATCACCACCCGGTCCGGGCGCATGAAATCCTCGATCGCCGACCCTTCGCGCAGGAACTCCGGGTTGGACACCACATCGAACTGCGCATCAGGGCGGGTTTCACGGATGATCCGCTCCACCTCGCGGCCGGTGCCAACCGGCACGGTCGATTTGGTGACGATCACGGTATAGCCGGTCAGCGCCTCGGCAATTTCCTTCGCGGCGGCATAGACATAGGACAGATCGGCATGGCCGTCGCCCCGGCGGCTGGGGGTGCCGACCGCGATGAACACGGCATCGGCCCCGGCGACCGCCGATTTCAGATCGGTGGTGAAATACAGCCGCTCTGCCGCGACATTGCTTTTCACCAGCTTGTCCAGCCCTGGCTCGAAAATCGGGATTTCGCCCTTGTTCAGCCGGTCAATCTTCGACGCATCCTTGTCGACGCAGGTGACGGTGACGCCGAAATCCGAAAAACAGGCACCCGAAACCAGGCCAACATAGCCGGTGCCGATCATGGCGATGCGGGTGGCCGCCGTCCGCGGCAGCGGCCGCTGCGGCTCAGCGGGCGAGGCGGTGTGTGAGAATCGAGCGGATCTGCGGCCCCATATCGTCGCGATCCAGGGCGAAGGCGATATTGGCCTCCAGGAAGCCGACCTTATCGCCGCAATCATAGCGGTGGCCTTCAAAGCGATAGCCGTGGAACGGCATATCGCCGATCATGTCGGCCAGCGCGTCGGTCAGTTGGATTTCGCCGCCGGCGCCGCGTTCCTGCTTGTCCAGATGGCCGAACACGGCCGGGTCCAGAATGTAACGGCCGATCACCGCCAGGGTGGAGGGCGCCATCTGCGGCTTCGGCTTTTCCACCAGGCCCCTCACTTCGACCGTGCGCCCGGCTTCCCCGCCCATATCGACGATGCCGTAGCGGCTGGTATGTTCGCGCGGCACATCCATGACGGCGACCATGTTGCCGCCGCCCAGATCGGCATAGGCCTCCACCATCTGCTTCAGGCAGGGACGGTCGGACAGGATCAGGTCGTCGGCCAGCAGCACGGCGAAGGGTTCGCCGTTGACCAGCGCGCGCGCGCACCACACCGCATGGCCAAGGCCCAGCGGCTCCGGCTGGCGGGTATAGGCAATGCGCCCTGCCGGGATGGTGGTTGTCTTGACCAGATCCCACAGATCGTCCTTGCCGCGCGACAGCAGCACGTTCTGCAATTCGGAACTGTGGTCGAAATGATCCTCGATCGCGGTCTTGCCGCGCCCGGTGACGAAGATGAACTCCTCGATCCCGGCTTCGC
>CAYRWZ010000141.1:0-3464 GCA_964428065.1 uncultured Comamonadaceae bacterium
AGGCGGCCGTCCGGGCCGCACCGCCGGCCCCGGCATTCGATGCGCGCGGCTTTCCGCTGATCGAGACGGCGGCCCAGTTCGCCTATATCGTCGATGCCAATACCGGCACGGTGCTGTTCGACAAGAACGGCGATCAGCGCATGTTCCCGTCCTCCATGACCAAGCTGATGACGGTGCATATCGTCTTCGACAAGCTGAAAAAGGGCGAAATGAAGCTGACCGACGAATTGCCGGTCAGTGAAAAGGCCTGGCGTATCCAGGGCTCCAAGATGTTCGTGCAGGTCGGCTCCCGCGTGTCGGTGGAGGATCTGCTGCGCGGGGCCATCGTGTCGTCCGGCAACGATGCCTGTATCGTGCTGGCCGAAGGGATCGCCGGATCGGAAGAAGCCTTCGCCGAACTGATGACCGCCAAGGCGCGCGAACTGGGCATGATGAATACCCAGTATCGCAATTCCAGCGGCTGGCCAGAGCCGGATCATTTTACCACTGCGCATGATCTGGCGATTCTGGCCAAGGCGACGATCAATCATCACCCGGAATTCTATGCGATCTATAACGAGCGCGACTTCACCTACAACGGTATCAAGCAGGGCAACCGCAATCCGCTGCTCTATTCCATGGCCGGGGCCGATGGCCTGAAAACCGGGCATACCGAGGCGGCGGGCTATGGCTTGACCGCATCGGCCGTGCGCAATGGCCGGCGGCTGATCATGGTGGTCAACGGCCTGCCCTCCATGAAGGCGCGGGCGCAGGAAAGCGACCGGCTGATGGAATGGGCCTTCCGCGAGTTTGAAAATTACCGGCTGTTCAACGCTGGCGATGTGGTGGACCAGGCGCCGACCTGGATGGGTGCGGTGCCGACAGTGCCGCTGGTTGCCGCGCAGGATGTGGTGGCGACCCTGCCCCGGCGGGCCAAGGCCAGCCTGAAAGCCACGCTGCGCTATGACGGGCCGTTGCAGGCCCCGCTGGCGCGCGGTCAGCAGGTTGGCATGATCGAAATTTCGGCCCAGGGTCTGCCGTCGATCACAGTGCCGGTGCAGGCGGGGGCGGATGTTGCGCCACTTGGCTTCTTCGGCCGTATCGGCGCCGCCCTGTCCCATATGGTTGCCGGTGCGCCCGCCGCGCCCGCCAATCCCTGATGACCGCCGCCGACGAACGGGGCCGCTTCATCACCTTCGAAGGGGGTGAGGGGGCGGGAAAATCCACCCAGGTCACCTTGCTGGCGGCGCGGTTGCGGGCGGCGGGCAAAAGCGTCGTGACGACGCGGGAACCGGGTGGATCGCCCGGCGCGGAACAGATCCGCACCCTGATCGTGACCGGGGCGGGCGACCGCTGGGACGGCATGACCGAGGCCCTGCTGATCGCCGCCGCCCGGCGCGATCATGTCCGCTCCACCATCGCCCCCGCGCTGGCGCGCGGCGACTGGGTGATCTGCGATCGGTTTTTCGATTCGACCCTGGCCTATCAGGGCTATGGCCGGGGCCTGCCTCTCGCTGACTTGGATCAGTTGCGCCGTCTTGCAGTTGGCACGCTGACCCCGGATTTGACCCTGATGCTCGATCTGCCGGTCGAAGACGGGTTGACCCGCGCCAAAGGCCGGTCGGGGGCCGAGGTGCGGTTCGAAGGGCTGGATCTGGCCTTTCACCAGCGGCTGCGCGCGGGGTTCCACGCAATTCTGGAGGCCGAACCGGCGCGCTGCCGCCTGGTCCCCGCTACCGGATCGATCGAGGATGTCGCCGGCCGGGTCTGGGCCGCCCTGTGCGCCCGCTTCCCCGGTGAAGGGTTATCCTGATGGCGGGCGGCAAAGGGGCCGCCGGATCGCCGGCTGAGGCCGATACAAGCCACCCGCGCTTTACCGCCGGCCTGGCTGGCCATCAGGCGGCGGAACGCCTGTTTCTGGATGCCTATGCCTCAGGCCGGCTGCATCATGCCTGGCTGCTGACCGGCCCGCAGGGAATCGGCAAGGCCACCCTGGCCTATCGGATTGCGCGCTTTCTGTTGAAACATGGCCCAGCGGAGGGGATGGGCGGTCTGTTCGGCCCGGCCATCCCCGACCGGCTGGATGTCGCCGCCGACGATCCGGTGTTCCGCCGCATTGCCGCCGGCGGCCATGCCGATCTTCTGACCATCGAACGGGAGGTCAACGAGAAAACCGGCAAGCTGCGCAGCGAAATCGCCGTCGATCAGGTGCGGGAGGTGACGCAGTTCCTGCACCTGACGGCGGCCGAAGGCGGCTGGCGCATTGTTCTGATCGACCCGGCCGACGATCTGAATACCAATGCCGCCAATGCCTTGCTGAAGGTGCTGGAGGAGCCGCCGCGCCGGGCCATGCTGCTGCTGGTCAGCCATGCGCCGGGGGGGCTGCTGCCGACCATCCGCTCCCGCTGCCGCACCTTGCGGCTCGCCCCGCTGGAGCCGCCGGCGATGGACCAGTGGATGGCCGGTGCCCTGCCTGATGTGACGGGGGAAGACCGCGCCCTGCTGCTGGAACTGGCGGAGGGCGCGCCGGGCCGGGCGCAGGTGCTGGCTGCGCAGGGCGGGATGGCGCTGGTGCGGGAGTTTCTGGCCTTTTTCGCCAGCCTGCCGCGCCCCGACTATGCCAAGCTGCACGCCTTGGGCGACCGGCTGGCGAAGGCCGATGCCCTGACCCAGTTTCAGGATTTCTTTGCCCTGCTGGATTGGTGGGTGCAGCGGCTGGCGCGGGCGGTGGCCGTGCAGGGCACGCCGCCCGACCGGATTCCGGGCGAGGCGGCGGCTGGTACGGCGCTGCTGGCGGCGGCACGCGGGCTTGATCGCGTGCTGGAGACGTGGGAGAAAACCCGCGCATTGGTGCGCACCGCCGATGCCCTGAACCTGGACCGTAAACAGGTGGTTATTTCCGGTCTATTGTCCTATCTATCCGCCGATACACCCAATCCGCGCCCGTCCAGCCCGTACCCAGCGGGCCGGGGGTAGCGGTTTCACGGAAAATGCCCCAAGGGGAACGCCCGACCATGTCGAACGCCGACCGGTATTACATCACGACGCCGATCTATTACGTGAACGATTCGCCCCATATCGGCCATGCCTATACGACGCTGGCCTGCGATGTGCTGGCGCGGTTCATGCGGCTGGACGGGCGGCAGGTGCATTTTCTGACCGGAACCGACGAGCATGGGCAGAAGGTGGAAAAATCCGCCGCCGCCGCCGGGGTGGACCCGCAAACCTTCACCGACCGGGTATCCGGCCGGTTCCGCGCCCTGGCCGATGCCATGGGCTTCAGCCACAATGATTTCATCCGCACGACCGAACCGCGCCATATCGCGGCCTGTCAGGCGCTGTGGAACCGGCTGATCGAGCGGGGGGAAATCTATCTCGGCTCCTATGCCGGCTGGTACGCCGTCCGCGATGAGGCCTTTTATGCCGAATCGGAACTGGTCAACGGCAAGGCGCCGACCGGCGCCGATGTGGAATGGGTGGAGGAG
>CAYRWZ010000142.1:0-2491 GCA_964428065.1 uncultured Comamonadaceae bacterium
CGTCATCGTCGGCCGCCTGATCCCGGCGGGTACCGGCAGCGTCATGAACGCCCTGCGCCGTGTTGCGGCGGAACGGGACAAGGCGTTGCAGGTGGAAGCCGATGGCGATGCAGCCCTTCCGGGTGCGGATGGGGCGACCACCGAAGTCGCCTAAGCCCTACCGGGTGCCTCAACAACAACGGCCGGGAGAGCGATCTCCCGGCCGTTTGTTTTTACTGGTGGGGTTGGGGTGGCGGCTTGCCTATCCGGCCCGCCGCGCCGCCTCGCTGCGGATATGCTCCAGAAAGGCCTGGACATCGGCTGCCAGCCGGTCGGCGCTTTCCAGCAGACCGTCCGACGCCCACAAGACCTCGATCGCGCCGGAGCAGGACTTGATGGCGGCGAAGGTGACCCCGGCAATATTCTGCGAAACCTGAGCCATCTCGGCGGCAACGCCCTGCACATTGCGGCTGATGTCATAGGTGGTGGCGTTCTGCTGCTCCACGGCGGCGGCGACGCTGGCGGCAATCTCGTCCACTTCCTGGATCACCACGCGCACCCGCTCCATGGCGACCACGGCGCCCTGGGTTTCATTCTGGATGCGCTCGATCTTGCGGGTGATATCCTCCGTCGCCCGGCCGGTCTGCCCGGCCAGCGACTTCACCTCCTGCGCCACCACGGCAAAGCCCTTGCCGGCCTCCCCGGCGCGGGCGGCCTCGATGGTGGCGTTCAATGCCAGCAGGTTGGTCTGGCCGGCGATTTCGGTAATCAGCCCGACCACCTGCCCGATTTCCAAGGCTGCGTCGGACAGGCGGCGGATCTGGGTGGCGGCTTCCTGTACATCGGTCACCGCCTGCCGGGCAGCCGCGACGGACCGGTGCATGTTGGCGGAGATTTCCTGAACCGAGGCCGTCAGCTCCTCAACTGCGGCGGACACGGCCTGGGCCTTCTCCAGCGTCGAATCGGCCGATCCGGCGACCGCGACCGAGCTGGTGGATCCCGATTCCTGCCGCTCGGCGGTGGCCAGCGCGGTCATCTGGATATCGGTCGCCGCCTGATTGACCCGGTCGCTGACCGCCAGAACCGATTCTTCAAATTCATTGGCCAGACGGCCCAGCCGTTCGGAAATCTCTGCCTGGCTGCGCAGTTCCTGTTCCCGCTGGCGGCGCTCCAGCGCATCTTTCTCCTGCGCGTTGCGGCGGAAGATCGCCAGCGCCCGGTGGATCGCGCCCACCTCATCCCGCCGGTTTTCGCTCACCGGCTCGACCTCGACCGACAGGTCGCCATCGGCCAGGCGCATCATGGTATCGGTCGCCCGGGTGAGGGAGCGGGCAGTCAGGCTGCCGATCACCACATTGATGATGATCGACGCCAGGATGGTGATCGCGATCAGGCCCAGGAACTGGGTGTTGCCCCGGTCGGCCTCGCCATGGGTCTGGGCGACCACCTGGCTGTTGCGCGCCTCCATCGTGGCGCGATGCTGGTCGATCAGCTGGGTCAGGAACGTATATTGCTGTTCCGCATCCACCGTGGCGCCGGCCAGCGCATCGGCATTATCCACCCGTTCGGTCACCGCGATTGCAACCAGGATATACTCCTGCAATTCGCGCCCGATCGCGGTCAGGCGGGTGCGGTCTTCCTCGGTCAGGATCGCGGCGCTGCTGACCGTGGTGTAGCGCGCCTCAAGCCGCTTGGCCTCCTCCTGCGCTTCGACGATGATCTGCTTCAGCATGGCCGCCTCCATATTGGCGGCCTTGAAGGTCAGCAGTCGATACAGGTGGGTATGGCTGGTGGCCACCCCGCGCGAAAACTCCGCCAGATCGGCATTGGCCTGCATCGTGGCGGCCACACTGTCCAGCCCCCGGCGCTGACCGGCCGACAGCTGAAGAAACAGGGCCGCCATCACCCCGATCAGAACGATGGTGATCGCCGGGGCGATCAGAACCTTGGTCAGGATCGTGCGGCGCTCCAACCAACCCAACATATCGAATGCTCCCCCTAGGACCAAAAAACCAAACCTGACCCAACCATTGCGGAAAACGCGCCTAATAGGCAAGTTCTACGCCATATGCGATCATGCTTCCGGCCCCTGGACCGATCCGGTTCCGCTGTGCGGATGGTATCGGACAGACGGGTGGAATCTCCTTGACTCCCCGGTGCGACATGCCTATGGTCCGCGCACCTTGAAGCGGGTCTTGCCGGTTCGTCTTGCGTCAGCGTGCTGACCGAACGGAGACCGAAGCCCGCATAGATGGGAAATATGGCCAAGCCGGATGTCAGTCTTGCTTTTGGCCGTGTCAGTGAGCGCAAAGCGCGGTGGCGGGGTTCATGCCCCGCCTCGCTTTTGTGCTGGTTTTGGGGATCGCTTAGGGAAGGGCCTTATGCCGACCATTAACCAGTTGATCCGTTCGCCGCGGCAGGCGCCGCGTTCGCGTAATAAGGTGCCGGCTCTGGAAGCCTGCCCGCAAAAGCGTGGCGTGTGCACCCGGGTCTACACCACGACCCCGAAGAA
>CAYRWZ010000142.1:2582-3440 GCA_964428065.1 uncultured Comamonadaceae bacterium
CAGGAACACTCCGTTGTGATGATCCGCGGGGGCCGCGTGAAGGACCTTCCGGGTGTGCGCTACCACATCATTCGCGGCACTCTCGACACCCAGGGTGTCAAGGATCGCCGTCAGCGCCGGTCCAAGTACGGCGCCAAGCGTCCGAAGTAAGGAGTTCAGAACGTCATGTCTCGTCGTAGAGCTGCCGAGCGTCGCGAAGTTCTGCCGGATGCCAAGTTTGGCGATCTGGTGGTTACGCGCTTCATGAACTGCCTGATGTATGACGGCAAGAAGTCGGCCGCCGAAGCCATTGTTTACGGTGCGCTGGACAAGATCGAAGGTCGCCTGAAGCAGGATCCGCTTAAGGTGTTCCACGATGCGCTGGGCAATGTGAAGCCGCTGGTCGAAGTGCGCAGCCGCCGTGTTGGCGGGGCCACCTACCAGGTTCCGGTGGAAGTGCGGTCCGACCGCGCCCAGGCGCTGGCGATCCGCTGGATCATCGATGCCGCCCGCAAGCGCTCGGAAACCACGATGGTTGATCGTCTGTCCGGCGAATTGCTGGATGCGGTCAACAGCCGCGGCACCGCAGTGAAGAAGCGGGAAGACACGCACCGCATGGCGGAAGCCAACCGTGCGTTCTCGCATTATCGCTGGTAATCGTCAGGGGATAGATCGCAATGTCGCGCACCACTCCGCTTGAGCGCTATCGCAATATCGGCATCATGGCCCACATCGATGCCGGCAAGACCACGACGACCGAGCGCATTCTCTATTACACCGGCCGCTCCTACAAAATCGGCGAAGTGCATGAAGGCACTGCGACGATGGACTGGATGGAGCAGGAGCAGGAGCGCGGCATCACGATCACGTCGGCCGCGA
>CAYRWZ010000143.1:0-223 GCA_964428065.1 uncultured Comamonadaceae bacterium
GGTCGGGGCTCCGGTGATGGCCGCTCCCGTGGTGGCGGCACCGGTGGCCGGCGCTGGCGCCCCCTCGGCACTGCCGCGCACGGTCACGGCGTTGGATGCGAAGGGCACCCCGGCCTCGCGCAGGGCCTGATGCACCCGCTTCAGCGCCTCGCGCTGGACCCACGACGCGCGGGCCGGTTTGGCCGTCACCTTCAACCGGCAGACCAGGGCGGAATCGTCGATA
>CAYRWZ010000143.1:288-3389 GCA_964428065.1 uncultured Comamonadaceae bacterium
CTGCATCGCGATGCCCACCTTCTTGATGATTTTCCGGGCCTGTTCCGGGTCGGCCTCGCGGTCGAGCCGGATGTTGAACTTCACGGTCGCCCAGTCGCGGCTGGCATTGGTGACCGATGCGATCTGGCCGAACGGCACGGTGTGGACCAGGCCGCTCTGATGGCGTAGCTGGACCGACCGGATCGAAATCCGTTCGACCGTGCCTTTCAGACGGCCGGTATCGATATACTCGCCCACCCGGAACGCATCGTCGGCAATGAAGAAAATGCCGGACACGATGTCGCGCACCAGCGCCTGGCTGCCGAAGGAGATCGCCAGACCGAAAATCCCGAACCCGGCCAGCAAGGGGCCGATATCGACCCCCAGGCGCGACAGGACCACCAGCACCGTCAACCCGATCACGCTGCCCAGCACGAAAGACCGCAGCAGCGGCAGAACGGTGCCGAGGCGGGTTTGCACCGGGGCATCGCCCTCATCCTCATCGCCCGGTTGCTTGGGCGCGCTTTTCGCCGGAGCATAGGCATCGAACAGCGCCCGCAGGAAAGACCACAGCATCCAGCCGAAAATCAGCGCCAGACCGGCTGCCGCCCCTTCCCGGAACACGGTCTGCACATCGGGTGCCCCCAGCCGTTCCAGAAAGAAGCCCCAGATGCGGGCGATCAGCAGCAGGCCACCGGCCCAGACCAGCCCGCCGGCGGCAGAGGCGAGGACCGCCAGCACCGCCACCCGCAAGGGGCTGAACGGTGCGGCACCCCCACCCTCACCCGCCGCAATCGATGCAGGCTGAACAGCGGCCCGTTCCCGGACCAGCGCGGCAACACCCGCCGCCACGATCGGGATCAGCACCAGCAGAATCTGGGTGATCCCGGCGGCGCTGCCCCAGCGTGCCCCATCGGGAGAGACGGCCGCGATCCGGCCCAGAGACCATAAGATCATCATCGTGACGATCAGGAACCAGGGCAGCGCAACGGCATAAAGGCGCTGGCCCAGGGGGGCCGGCTTGCCATCGGCATCGGGGCGGCACAGCATCTCTGCCAGATCGCGCCGCACGGTCCAGAACCACCACAGCTTGAACAGGCTGATACCGAAGCCGGACAGCGCGAACCAGCCGGTCAGCGCTTCCGGATCGGCGGAGATCGACCGGCCCACCTGCACCACCAGAAGAATGGCCGGCCCGAACAGGGCATAGGCGATCAGAACCCGGAAGTGATAATCGGCCCGCGGCAGCGGCAGCAGGCGCAGGTCCGGCCGGCCGGGGGCCAGCAGGGCCTGCCCGACGGCAAGATAGAGCAGCACGACGATCAGATTGTCGATCAGGGCATCGGCGGTCAGGCGGGCCAGACCCGACATCGGAAGCAGGGTATCGGTCGCCATCCGCGCTGCGGTGGCCGCCGCCCAGAGTGCTGCCCCATCGGCCACGAGCCTGAGCCCGGCAAGGCGGACGCGCCGACCGAGCGGGGCCCCCTCCGGCAGCAGACCGCGCCGGCGCGACCAGGTGGCGAACAGCCATTGCGCCGCCCCCCACAGCCCGATCAAAGTGACAGCCCCGCCCAGCAGACGCACGACACCCGGCAGCCCCCGCTGGCCCGGATCGCCCGCCACCCATTGCGCCTGCCAGGCCGGGATCAAGCGGGGGATCGCGGGAATTGCCTCAATCCCGCGCTGCACCCCAAGGCGAAAACCATCTGCGGCCTGCAACCAGGGATCCGACCCCGCCTCTGCGACACCTTGGGCCTGACCTTGGGCCTGGGCGCCGATACCGGACCACAGCAAGGCCAGCACCAGGGCGACAATCATCAGGCTGTTGCAAAGGATCGGCCTTGCATAATGGGACATGCGCGCGCGCTGGTCGTGCAGACTGGCTTCCATATCGACCCCGATTTTTGCGGTTTGGCTTTTGGCGCCGACTGTGTCACGACCAATCCTCCATCTGCAAGACCGGTCCATTAACACCGATGCAGTCCAGTATCCGCCCACCAAGGACACCCCACCTGATGGAACAGGCCAGCAAAATCTACGGCACGGTGCGGCTGACCAGCGGATTGGTGCTGGCCGGCTTCGTGCTGTGCCATTTCACCGCCCACGCGGCTGGGATCATCTCGGTTGCGGCGATGGGGCGGCTGCTGGACCTGCTGGTCCAGCCGTGGAGCACCGGGCCGGGCACGGTTCTGCTGACGACGGCGGCCCTGTGCCATGGTACGATGGCGTTCCGTGCCCTGTGGCTGAAGGCCAGTCTGGTGCCGCAGGCGATACCGGTCCTGGGCCGGCATGGCGGTCTGCGCCCGCTGGAAGCCGCGCAACTGTATGGCGGCTTTCTGATTCCCGCCCTGCTGGTCGATCATGTGATCGGCACCAAGCTGGCCCCGGCCCTGTACGATTCCGCCCCGAACTATCCGACCGCCCTATGGATGTTTTCCCAGATCAATCCCCGCTGGGGGGTGATTCAGGGCCTGTTGATCCTGCTGGTCTGGGGGCATGCCTGCCTGGGCCTGTGGTATTGGCTGCGCAGCCGCCCCTGGTGGGACCGCGCGGCCCCCGGCCTTGGGGTTGGGGCGATAGCGGTGCCTCTGCTGGCCCTGTCGGGGTACCTGAGCGGCATCAACGAAATTCGCCTGACGGCAAATTATGCCCCCGAGGTGCTGGAGGCCGCCCTAGCCCAGGCGCGACTGCCCAGTCCAGAGCAAGCGGCGCATCTGATGGCCGTGCGCGACTGGTTCCTGATCGTCTATTTCGGGCTGATTGCGCTGGTGCTGGGCGGGCGGCAGATCCGGGGCGCGTTGCGGCGCCGGCGCGGCACGGTTGCGGTTTCCGTGGCGCTGCCCGATGAAACGCTCAGCCTGCGGGCAGCACCGGGCTCAACCCTGCTGGAGATGTGCCGGATGGCCGGGGTGCCGCTGGCATCGGTGTGCGGCGGGCGCGGACGCTGTTCCACTTGCCGGGTACGGGTGACCGATGGCCTGGTCGACCTGCCGGCCCGCAATGCGGTCGAGGCGGCCATCGCCCGTCAGCGCACCCTGCCGGACACCGTCCGGCTGGCCTGCCAGATCCGCCCGCGCCGGCCGCTGGCGGTCACGCCGCTGCTGCCGCCGGGCAGCCTGTCC
>CAYRWZ010000144.1:0-3336 GCA_964428065.1 uncultured Comamonadaceae bacterium
CGCCGAGGGCCGCCTGCTTTGCCGCGCCACCGCGAGTGCGCGGTTGGTGCCGGCCAGCCGCGCGCTTATGCCTTGAGCGGGGAACGCAATTTTAGCAGACCCACGGCCAGCAGCAGACCCAGCGTCACCAGCACCAATCCGCCGATCTGAAGGAAAGTCGGTAATTCTCCTGTGACCGGAATTCCGATCAGGATCGCCACCGCAGGCACCAGAGCCGGAAAAGCCGAGGCGCGACTGGCGCCCAGCAGTTGCACCGCCCGGCTGAAGGCGATCACCGCCACGACGCCCGACAGCACGCCCTGCACCAGGATCTGTGCCGCAAGCATAGGAAGCGGCAAAGCCGAGAGACGGTCGATTCCGACAAAGACGAGATAGGCCGGTACATAGGCCAGTGCGGCCAGCGCGGACACTGCCGCCGTCGCCTGGATAGGGTTCAGTCCCCAGCGCCGCTGCAACACCGTGAAACCGGCCCACATCAGCCCGGCCGCGATAAACATCGCATCGCCCAGCGGGGTGTCGGCACCGGCATCCAGCAACCCCGGGCCGACGATCACCACAAGCCCGCACAGGATCACGACCACGCCGCCAATGCGTGCCGGCGTCGGCTTGTCGCGCAGCACAAGCATCGCCAGCGCCATGCCGCCGATGGTCAATGCCGCAGGCTGCATCACGGCGCCATGAGCCAGTGGTGCGAAGGCATAACCGCCAACGCCGATCAGGATGAAAGGCGGGCCGACCAGCAGGGTCAATGGAATGGCGCGAACGATCCCGACGCCGCCCAGAGAAAGCAGCCCATGCCGCAACAACCAGGGCAGCATCACCAGTCCCGCGACGCCATAGCGAATGAAAGCGATATCCCAGGCATGCAGACCGGCCGTGATGCCCGCCCGGGAAAGTGCCAGGTAACTGCCCCATATCGCAGCCGCCATAAGGCCCAGCAGGATGCCTGTCGCTGCCGTGGACAGGTTCGGCATCCATGTGAAATTCGGAAGGCTCATGTCGCGGTTCGCCATCTCGTCCTCCTCAATGAGCCTGCCCCGACAGGCGGCGGATCATGGCAATCGCTTCCTGCGGTTCCAGCCGGTTGCGGTAATCGGATCGATATGGGCCAGCGCTATCAGGCCATCGCCGCCGACCACATAGGTGGCAGGGATCGGCAAGGACCAGCGGCCATCGCCGTTATGCTCAGGCAGGTCGTGGCCAAATTTGCGATAGAGGGCGATGATGTCATCGTCCAGATCGAACCGGATACCCAGGGCATCGGAAAGACGACTCTCGGTGTCGCTGAGCACGGTGAAACGTAGGTCGTTCTTGCCAATCGTTGCTGAAACGTGATCCGGCTTTTCTGGCGAAACCGCGATCAGGTCGCCGCCGGCCAGATGAAGAAGATCAAGCGCGCCGCCATAGGCACGCAGTTCCAGATTGCAGTAGGGGCACCAGCCGCCGCGATAGAAATTGATCACCAGGGGCCCGGAGGCCAGGCGGTCGGAGATGCGGACTGGCCGGCCGGTATGGTCGGGCAGCACCACATCAGGAAACCGGTCGCCGGCCTTGCGTACGCGGTTTAGCAATCCGTTCGCGGCCAGGCGATCGTTGGCGGCGGCAACACGCGCCGCCACGTCTTCTCCGACGCGTTCGCGCCAGCCGGCCTGAAAGTTGCGGAGTTCGGTCTGTAGCGACATGGGATGTTTCCTGTTCAGCGATGGGGTTTTCAGGCGGCGCGGGCGGGTGGCGTCCACTCCGATCCCGCCATGAAGGCATCAAGCGGCGTGGCCGCGATGTGGTTGGTGTAGTTCGACAGCACCTTGGTGGCGATGCCGAGGATGACCTCCAGCACCTGGGCGCGGGTGAAGCCGGCGGCGAGGAATGCGTCGACATCCGCCGGATCGACTACGCCGCGCTGCCGCACCATCAGGGCCGAAAAGCGATGCAGCGCTTCCAGCCGCGGATCGGACAGCCGCAACCCGTTGCGCAATGCCTCGACCTGCGCCGCGCTCAGGCCAGCCTTGCGGGCCAGCACCGAATGACCGGCCATGCAGTAGCGGCATGCATTGTCGAAATTGATGGCGAGATAGACGACCTGCCGCTCCGAGGGCGTGAAACTGCTGCGATCGAAGGCGCCGAACAGGGCGACATAGCCCTCCAGTGCAACTGGCGCCTCGGCCAGCACCGCCAGCAGATTGGGCACAAACCCCCAACCCTGCCTGGCGGAAGCCAGATGCGGCCGGGCAGTTGCCGGGGCGGTTTCAGGGGTGTGGATCGGGTAGGTGACCATGCTGTTCTCCTGGACGGGGCGGGGCGTCGACAACGCTGGGCAGGAGAATGGCCATATGCTATAAATTTATGAACACGCGGTTTTTGAATATTATTGATACATAAAAGGTATTAATAATGGACTTTCTGGCGGCAATGCGGGTCTTTGTGCGGGTGGTTGAGACCGGAAGTTTCTCGGCCGTGGCCCGGGAAACCAACACCACGCAGCCGACTATCAGCCGCCTGGTCGCCCAGTTGGAGGACCACTTGGGTGCCCGCCTGTTCCAGCGCACGACCCGACAGGTCAACACCACGGAGGAAGGCCGCCAATTCTACGATTACGCCCGCCGCGCGCTCGAAGCCGTGACGGAGGCCGAAAGCGCAGTAGGCCGCCGGCATGCCGAACCCGAAGGCATGGTCCGCCTAGCAGCGCCGGTGGTGTTCAGCCGGCTGCACCTGCTGCCCCGCCTGCCCCGCCTGCTAGTGCGCCA
Source organism: uncultured Comamonadaceae bacterium (assembly GCA_964428065.1). Taxonomy (GTDB): domain Bacteria; phylum Pseudomonadota; class Alphaproteobacteria; order Elsterales; family Elsteraceae; genus CAYRWZ01. The sequence continues at coordinate 2,745 of CAYRWZ010000144.1, forward strand.
TCCGAAACTTGGCCTAGATCTGGTGATGCATGACGGGTTCGCCGATCTGGTCGGCGAAGGCATCGACCTGGCTCTGCGCGTGGGCGAGATAGACGACCCATCGCTGGTGGTGCGGCGGGTTGGCGTCACCCGCCGCGTCATCGCTGCCGCGCCTAGCTACCTGGAACAGCGCGGCGAACCGCAGCAGCCGCGGGAACTCACCGGCCATGACTGCATCGTCTACACACGTCTGGCCAGCGGCAATGTCTGGCATTTCGACGGGCCGCAGGGCCCATCGGCCATTCCCGTGCAGGGTCGTTTCCAGGTCAACAACTCCGAGGGTGTGCGCGAGGCCGTGCTGATGGGGCTTGGCATCGGCGTGGTGCCGATCTGGCTGTTCCGCGACGAGATTGAGCAGGGACATGTGAGGCTGTTGCTCGCGGACTACGAGCCCCTCCCCCTGCCAATGCACATTGTCTACCCGTCCCGGCGCTTCGTTTCACCGCGTGTGCGCGCGGTGATCGATTTCCTGAACGACGAACTTCGTATGGATCCCCTGCTCTCAGCCCGCAGCTCGGAGCCTTAGCGGCCCTTCCTTTTGCGCCAGGCTTCG
>CAYRWZ010000145.1:0-3326 GCA_964428065.1 uncultured Comamonadaceae bacterium
CCATCGTCATCCGCTTCTGGATCATCGCCAGCGTGCTGGCGTTGATCGGCCTGTCCACCCTCAAGCTGCGATAGGCGTTGGCGATGATCGTCCCCTTCTTCATGGCTGGATATCAGGTGGCGGTGCTGGGGCTGGGCAAGTCTGGCATTGCCACGGCCAAGGCGCTGCTGGCGGCAGGGGCCACCGTTCTGGCCTGGGACGACAAGCCGGAGGCGCGGGCCGCCGCCGCCGCTGCCGGTGTGCCGATCCACGATCTGATGCAGGCCGATTGGGACGAGATCGTTTCGCTGATCCAAAGCCCCGGCATCCCGCACACCCATCCCGCCCCGCACCCGGTCAGCGTCAAGGCGCGCGCCGCCGGGGTGGAGATTGTCGGCGATATCGAATTGCTGGTGCGCACCCAGCGCGAAGCATCGTTCGTCGGCATCACCGGCACCAACGGCAAATCAACCACCACGGCGCTGATCGGCCATATTCTTGAACTGTCGGGCCGGGATATCGCGGTCGGCGGCAATCTGGGCACCCCGGTGCTAACACTGCCGCCGCTGAAGCGCGACGGGCTGTATGTGCTGGAAATGTCGTCCTATCAACTGGAGCTGACCCCGTCGGTCGTGTTCGACGCCGCCGTGCTGCTGAACATCACCCCGGACCATCTGGACCGCCATGGCGGGATGGACGGCTATATCGCCGCCAAGCGCCGCATCTTCCAGCGGCAGGCCGCCCCGCGCGCCGCGATTGTCGGCATCGACGACGCAATCACGCGCGGCATTGCCGATGCCCTGTCAGCAGAGGATAACGGCCCGCGCGTGATCCGCATTTCCGCCGTCACCCCGGCCCCCGGCGGGGTTTATGCCGCCGATGGCATGCTGATCGACGATCTGGACGGGCGCGCGCTGCCGGTATTGTCGCTGGCCGATGTGCCGGCCCTGCCCGGCCGCCACAATGCGCAGAATATTGCCGCCGCCTATGCCGCCTGCCGCGCGGTCGGGGTTGACCCCGTGGTGGCTGCCGCCTGTATCCGCAGCTTCCCTGGCCTGGCCCATCGCCAGGAAAAAGTCGGGGACATCGGCGGCGTCACCTTCATCAACGACAGCAAGGCCACCAATGCCGAGGCGACGGAACGCGCGCTGGTCTGCTATCACGGCATCCATTGGATTGTCGGCGGCAAGGCCAAGGAAGGCGGCATTGAAGCCCTGCGACCCTTCTTCGACCGGGTGCGCCACGCCTATCTGATCGGGGAGGCGGCCGACGCCTTCGCCGCCACCATCGGCACCGCCATCCCGGTCAGCCAGTGCGGCGATCTGGCCACCGCCACCGCCGCCGCCGCCGCCAACGCCAAACCGGGCGAAGTGGTGCTGCTGTCGCCCGCCTGCGCGTCCTTCGACCAGTTCACCAGCTTCGAACACCGGGGCGATACGTTCCGCGCCCTGGTGGCCGATCTGGCCACGAAAGGCGGTGCGGCATGACCAGCTTGTCCCGCACCGATACCAGCCTGGTCGGCCGCTGGTGGTGGACCGTCGACCGCTGGACCCTGGGCGCGATTCTGCTGATCTGCGGCATCGGCGCGGTGTTGATGCTGGCCGCCAGCCCGGCGGTCGCCACCCGCATCGGCCTGGACGGCTTCCACTTCGTCAAACGGCAGCTGATCATCCTGCCGCTTGCCCTGTGCCTGATGGCGGCGGTGTCGATGATGACGCCGATCATGGTGCGCCGGGCGGCGGTGATCGGCTTCCTTGGCTGTGTCGGCCTGCTGGTACTGACCCTGCTGGTCGGTCAGGAAATCAAGGGTGCGCGACGCTGGATCAACCTGGCCGGGCAATCCTTGCAGGCGTCGGAATTCGTCAAGCCGATGTTCGCCGTGGTCTGCGCCTGGATGTTCGCCGAACAGCGCAAGGGCCAAGGTTTCCCCGGCTATGTCATCGCCACCGGCCTATACGGCACGGTGGCCGGGCTGCTGATGCTGCAACCCGATCTGGGGCAGACGATTGTCGTCACCTGCATTTTCTTCGCCCAGTTCTTCCTGGCCGGGCTGCCGCTGATCCTGGTGGTGATCGGCGCCTTTGCCGGGATCGCCGGGCTGATCGGCGCCTATTTCACCTTGCCCCACGTCGCCAGCCGCATCGACCGGTTCCTGAACCCCGAATCGGGCGACAGCTATCAGGTGGATCGGGCGATGGACGCCTTTGCCAATGGCGGGTTGTTCGGGCGCGGGCCGGGTGAAGGCATCGCCAAGGCCTATATCCCCGACGTGCATGCCGATTTCATCTTCGCCGTCGCGGGCGAGGAATTCGGCGCCATCACCTGCCTGGTGATCGTCGCCCTGTTCGCCTTCATCGTGCTGCGCGGGATGAGCCGCCTGCTGCGCGAAACCAACCTGTTCATCATTCTGGCGGCGACCGGCCTGCTGGTGCAGTTCGGGCTGCAGGCCTTCATCAACATGGGATCGACCGTGCATCTGATCCCGACCAAGGGGATGACGCTGCCGTTCATTTCCTACGGCCTGTCCTCGCTGATTGCGCTGGCCATCGGCATGGGCTTCCTGCTGGCCCTGACCCGCCGCCGCTATCGGGAGCTGGATCTATGAGCCGCGCCCCGACCATCCTTCTGGCCGCCGGCGGCACCGGGGGCCACATGTTCCCGGCCGAGGCGCTGGCCGGGGAACTGGTGGCGCGCGGCTATCGCGTGGCGCTGGCGACCGACCGGCGCGGCGAAGGCCATGCCCGGCGCATGGCCGACATCCATGTCCATGTCATCGGTGCGGCCAGCTTCGCCGGGCGCGGGCTGCTGGGGCGGATCAAGACCGGCCTGTCGATCCTGCTGGGCGCCGTGCAATCGGTGCTGCTGATGCTGCGGCTGAAACCGCGCGTGGTGGTCGGTTTCGGCGGCTATCCCAGCGTGCCGCCCCTGGCCGCGGCCCGCCTGTTCCGCATCGATACCGTGATCCACGAACAGAATGCCGTGCTGGGCAAGGCCAATCGCCTGCTGTCGCCCTGTGCGCGGGCGATTGCCGTCTCCTTCCCCGAAACCCGGGAAGTGCACCCGATCGATCAGGACCGGCTGGTGGTGGTCGGCAATCCGGTGCGCGGCGCGATTGCCGCCGTCGGCGATCTGCCCTACACCCCACCCGCCCCGACCGGCATCCTGAACCTGCTGGTGTTCGGCGGCAGCCTGGGCGCCAAGAGCTTCAGCGACGTGATCCCGGCGGCAATCGCCAGCCTGCCCAAGGATCTGCGCGACCGCCTGTCGGTGGTGCAGCAGGTGCGGGCAGAGGATATGGACGCCGTGCGCCGCGCGTATGCCGAGGCCGAAGTGACGGCGGATATCGC
>CAYRWZ010000146.1:0-3004 GCA_964428065.1 uncultured Comamonadaceae bacterium
GCATCGACGCACAGGCCGCAATTGATACATTCCAACTGCACCCCGTCGCGGATATCGATCCCGGTCGGGCACACGGCAACGCATTGGCGGCAGTCGATACAATCGCCGCGCCCGTCCCAGCTTTCGCCCGCCTTGTGCTTGCCGCGCGGCTCCCCCCGCCAGTTTTGATAGGTGACGATGAAGGTCTGCTCGTCCAGCATTGCCGCCTGAAAGCGCGGCCAAGGGCACATATAGGTGCACACCTGTTCGCGGGCGAGGCCCGCCAGCACATAGGTGGTGGCGGTGAACAGGCCGAAGAAGAAATAGACCCCGCTGCTGGCCTGCCCGGTCAGCACCTCCCGCGTCACGGTCGGCGCGTCGTTATAGTACATGATCCAGGCGCCGCCGGTGGCAGCGGCGATGGCCAGCCATATCCCGTGTTTCACCGTCTTGCGCGCCGCCTTGCCAACGCTGAACGGGGCCTGATCCAGCTTTATCCGCGCGTTGCGGTCGCCTTCAACCAGCCGCTCCACCCACATGAACAGATCGGTCCACACGGTCTGCGGGCAGGTGTAACCGCACCAAAGCCGCCCGAACAGGCTGGTGACGAAGAACAGCCCCACCGCCGCCAGAATCAGCAGCCCGGTGAGGAAATAGACTTCCTGCGGCCAGATCTCCAGATCGAACAGATAGGCGCGGCGGCCGGCCATATCGATCAGGATTGCCTGATCGGGGCGGCCTTCGCCCCGATCCCAGCGCAGCCACGGCGTGATGTAATAGACCGACAGGCACAGCGCCAGAATCGCCCATTTGATCTGGCGCGCCAGCCCCTGGACCGACTTGGGATACACCTTGACGCGATTGGCGTACAGGCTGTCCGGCTGCTGGTTTTGCAGGGCCTGGCGCTGCTGCTTGCGGGAGGCGACGGTATCCTCCCCCACCTGCTGCAATTCTGGTAGCGCCGTTCCCGGTTTGGCTGTCCTGTCGATCTCGCCCATGCGTGTACCCGGCGTTACTTGCCGCCCCCCAGAGTGTGGACATAGAGGGTGAGCATTTTCAGCGAGGCATCGTCGAGCCGGCCGGCCCAGCCGGGCATCACCCCCTGGCGCGGGTTGCTGATCTGCTGAACCACCTGCGCCCGGCTGCCGCCATAGAGCCAGACCGCATCGGACAGGCGCGGCGCGCCCAGTTCCAGATTGCCTTCACCCTTGGTGCCGTGGCAGGCAACGCACTGTTCGGCAAAGACCGCCTGCCCGCGCTTGGCTGGTTCGCTCAGCGGAGCGTCGGGTTTGGCGAGGGTCAGCACATAATCGGCCACATCCTCGATCTGTGGGCGGGTCAGCAGACCGTCGACGCCATAGCGTGGCATGACCGACTGGCGCGCGGCATCGCTGCCGTTGCGGATGCCGAAGCGGATCGTCTGATGGATCGCCTCCCGCGTGCCGCCCCAGATCCAGTCATCGTCGGCCAGCACCGGGAACCCGCCCGGACGGCCGGAGCCGCCCGCGCCATGGCAGGGCGCGCAATTATCGGCGAACACCGCCTTGCCCCCGGCAATCGCATATTCGGCCAGCTGGCTGTCCTTGGCGATATCGTCCAGGCCGGTCTGGCGGATGCGGTTCAGCATCGGTGCCTGGGCTTCGGCCTTGGCGGCCAGATCCTTTGCCAATTCCGCCCGTTCCGAATAGCCGAGGATCCCGCCGAAATAGCCGGACAGGCCGGGGATCGACGGATAGAGCGCGAACCACACCAGCGACCAGGCGATGCAGGCATAGAACGTGTAGAGCCACCATTTCGGCAGCGGTGTGTTCAACTCCTTGATGCCGTCCCATTCGTGGCCCGTGGTGTCGGTGCCGGTGATGGCATCTTTTTCGATCTTGGTCGGCATATCAGCGATCCTTTGCGAGATCATCGTCGAGCGGGATACGGGCGGCTTCCTCCAGCGCCTTGCGGCGACCGGGCAGAAACAGCCACACCAGCATCCCGACGAACAGCAGCATCACCCACACGATCCAGCCGGAGCGGACCGTCTGGTACAGGGCAATCAGATCGGCATTCACATCCCCCATGATCGCCCCCTATTGCTGTAGGTCTTTAAGGGTGAGCGTGTTGAATTCGACCAGCGTGCCCAGCATTTGCAGATAGGCCACCAGCGCATCCATCTCCGTCACCGTGCCGGGATTGCCGTCGAAATCGCCCACCGGCACTTTCGGATAGCGTTTCGCCAGCGCTGCGGTATCGGCATCCGGCGTTGCCTGGGCGATCAGATCGGCGCGGGCGGCGGCGATCATGTCCGGCGTATAGGGCACCCCGACCGCGCGGTTGGCGATCAGGTGTTGGTCGATATCCCGCTGCTTGACCGGACGGTCGGCCAGAAAGGCATAGCTGGGCATGACCGACCCCGGCACCACCGATTGCGGGTTGATCAGGTGGGCGACGTGCCAATCGTTGGAATATTTGCCGCCCACGCGCGCCAGATCGGGGCCGGTCCGCTTCGATCCCCACTGGAACGGGTGGTCGTACTGGCTTTCGGCCGCGATCGAATAATGGCCATAGCGTTCGGCCTCATCCCGGAACGGGCGGACCTGCTGGCTGTGGCAGGTATAGCATCCCTCGCGCACATAGATATTGCGGCCCGCCAGTTCCAGCGGGGTATAGGGGCGCACGCCCTGCACCTTTTCGATGGTCGATTCGATGGTGAACAGCGGCACGATCTCGACCAGGCCGCCGACGGCACCCGTCAGCAGCGTCAGCACGGTCAGAACGACGACGTTCTTTTCGATGATCTCATGACGGAAGAACGCCATGGTTCAGGCTCCTTTCGCGGCAGCGGCGGCCGGCGCAGCATCGCCTCGCGTCACGGTCAGCCAGAAATTGGCGACCATCAGCAGCGATCCGGCCAGGAACATCAGCCCGCCCAGCGCCCGGATCACATAGAACGGGTGCATGGCGATGACGGTTTCGATGAAGGAATATTGCAGGAAGCCCAACTGGTCGTAGGCGCGCCACATCAGGCCCTGCATGA
>CAYRWZ010000146.1:3018-3268 GCA_964428065.1 uncultured Comamonadaceae bacterium
CCGACACCCACATGGCGGTGATGTAGAGAACGATGCCCAGCGTGGCGATCCAGTAATGCCAGGAAATCAGGCGCATCGAATACATGTCGCGCTTTTTCCACAGCACCGGGATCAGATAGTACATCGCGCCGAACACGATGAAGGCGACCCAGCCCAGGGCGCCGGAATGCACATGGCCGATGGTCCAGTCGGTATAATGGCTGAGGGCATTGACCTGCCGGATCGACATAACCGGGCCTTCGAAGGTGCT
>CAYRWZ010000147.1:0-3186 GCA_964428065.1 uncultured Comamonadaceae bacterium
CGTGGCAATCTTTATCCGGCAGGATCGGTTCATCATCTTGTTGTGCGGAGCAGCCGCCGTGTCCGGTCGAATCCCGTCCGTCGCGTTGCTGGTCGTTCTGGTGCTGGTCGGCGCAGGCCTCACCGCCGTACCGGTGCGCGCACAGGACCCCGGACCCTCCGCCGGCGGGTCGCTGGAGAACTGGAAGGTCGGTGCGCTGGCCTACACCGGGCTCGACAACGGCGACCGGGTCGCCGATCTGCGGGACAAGGTGCGGATCGGCTCGGCCCTGGTGCCGTCGCTGGAACCCTGGGCCGCGATCCGGCCGTGGGTGGGGGGCGAATCACTGGGTCCGGACCGGTCCTACGGGATCGGCGGCATCCTGGTGGACGTGCCGGTGGGGCCCTTCGTGTTCACCCCCAGCGTGGGGGCCGGCGTCTACACCCGCGGCGGCGCCCTGTCCACCGACACCCCGGTGGAATTCCGCTCGCAACTCGAAGTGGGCTACGAATTCGAGGACCATTCGCGCTTCACCCTGGGCTTCAGCCGCACCACCTCCGACCGGCCCGGCCAGCCGAGCAACGACATGATCGGGCTGTATTTCCGCCTGCCCACCGGGTCCCTGCTGGGGGATTAGCCGGTGCCGCGGCACCGCCGCCCGCCGCCTTGTGCGATGCAATAAATCCTTCACCGTCCACCGCGAAGACTTGACCCGGAAAGAAGCGATCCGGCGGGCACGCAATCGCTTAACTCTTTCTTAATAACGCTTGGCTTTATTGGGCATCGGAGTTCTTGCGAGTCCCGGCCGATATCACCGTCGCCGCTCGCCCAGGGGGAGATCGTCCATGCCGCCCAAGCGCAAAACCACCACCGCCGCCAAGGGCGCCGCCACCGCGGGCGTCGCCGTCGCCGAAGCGCCCGACACCGTCGTCACCGACAGCGGCGCCGAAATCGTCCTTCGCACCAATTTCATGGTGATCGAGCAGGACGTCATCGCCCTGATGCATGCGGCGAGCCTGCTGATCGACGCGGACGATGACGAAAAGCTCAACGCCGCCCTGGACAACAACCTCAAGCTCTGGATCGCCATCCGCACCGTGATCCAGAACGAGGACAACAGCCTGCCGGCCGATGTGAAGGACAATCTGCGCAACCTTGCCCAGTACGTCAGCGACTGCACGCTGGCCGCGGGCCAGGGCCAGTTGGACAACCGCCGCCTGATCGCCATGGCGCGCATCAACATGCACATCGCCGAGGGCCTGCTGCGCGGCCAGCAGCGCAAGATGATCGAGGAGCGCGCCTACGAGATCTGGGAGCGTGAAGGCCGCCCCGACGGCCGCGACCTGGAGCACTGGGCGATGGCCGAGCGCGAGATCGCCGACATGATCGGAGTCTCATGATCGGAGTCTGAGGCCGCTTCCAGCCCCATTCGTTTTCGACATGCCCGCCCGCGTCACCGGTCACGTGACGCGGGCGGTTTCGTTTTGCTAAGCAGGGCCGCATGGCTTCCCGCACGGTTCCCCCCACCCGCCTTTGTGTCTCTCCCCCGTCCGGCGACGACATCCGGCGCGGCATCCTGTCGATGCTGGCGGCCGTGCTGGGCTTTGCCATCCTGAACGTCCTGGTCAAGGTGCTGGCGGAGACCTATCCGGTCGCCGAGGTCACCTTTTTCCGCAACGCCTTCGCCATCCTGCCGGTGGGCGTCATGGTGGCGATCCAGGGCGGGCTTCCCCTGTTGCGCACGGCGCGGCTGCGCGGCCATTTCTGGCGGGCAAGCATCGGGCTGACCTCGATGACGCTGATGTTCTGGTCCTACGACCTGTTGCCGCTGGCCGATGCGGTGGCGCTGGGCTTCACGGCGCCTTTGTTCCTGACCGCCCTGTCGGTGCCGCTGCTGGGCGAGAAGGTGGGCATCCATCGCTGGAGCGCGGTCGTGGTGGGCTTTGCCGGGGTGGTCGTCATGGTGCGGCCGGACGGCGACGTGGTCCAGGCGGGGGCCATCGTGGCGCTGGGCAGTGCCGTCGCCTATGCGCTTGCCATGGTCGCCATCCGGCAGCTCAGCCGGTCGGAGGCGGCGCTGACCATCGTGTTCTACTTCACCGTCCTGTCCACGGGGCTGAGCGCGCTGGCGCTTCCGTTCTGCTGGGTCACGCCGGCGCCGCTGGATTTCCTGATGATGGCGGCGACCGGGCTGGTCGGCGGGGTGGCGCAGTTCTTCCTGACGCGCGCCTATGGTCTGGCGCCCGCAGCGGTGGTGGCGCCGTTCAATTATCTGGCGCTGCTGTTCGCCACGCTGTTCGGCTGGATGATCTGGGGCGATCTGCCGGGCTGGCATGTGGCGCTGGGAGCCGTCATCGTGGTGGCGAGCGGGCTCTACATCCTTCACCGCGAGACCGCCCGCAAGGCCCCGGTGGTGCAGGCCGCCCGTCCGCCCGCCCCGGAAGGCGGCGATTGACGGGATGGCATCCCCCCGATTAGGGTCGCGGCCTTTCCGGACCCCCCCTGGCCAACACGGACCAAGCGCTTGTTTTCCGACGTCTTCCTTTCGGAGCTGACCGCTCTGGGCCAAGTGCTGCTGATCGATCTGGTGCTGGCGGGCGACAACGCCATCGTCGTTGGCATGGCGGCGGCCGGGGTGCCGCGCGAGCAGCGGGCCAAGGTGATCTTCTGGGGCATCGCGGCGGCGGTGGTTCTGCGAATCATCTTTGCGCTGGCGACCGCGCAGCTTCTCGCCATCATCGGGCTGACGCTGGCGGGCGGCGTTCTGCTGCTGTGGGTGTGCTGGAAGCTGTTCCGCGAACTGCGCCAGCAAAGGTGCGAGGACGACGCGGCCGAACTGGTGGCCGGCGACGAGGCGGCGGGCGATCCGGGGGCCACGGTGCCGCCGAAGAAGGTCAGCACCGCCATCTGGGAAGTCATCATCGCCGATGTGTCCATGTCGCTCGACAATGTGCTGGCGGTGGCCGGGGCGGCGCGCGACCATCTGTGGGTGCTTGTGGTGGGGCTGATCCTGTCGGTGGCGCTGATGGGGGCGGCGGCCACGCTGATCGCCCGGCTTCTGACCCGCCATCACTGGATCGCCTATGTCGGTCTTGCCATCATCGGCTATGTCGCGCTGCGGATGATCTGGGACGGCGCGTACGAGGTGATCGCCTTCGCCGAGGCGCGCTGACCGGCTGCTGGAACTTCGCCCTGTCCGGGATGTTG
>CAYRWZ010000148.1:0-3073 GCA_964428065.1 uncultured Comamonadaceae bacterium
TGGAGAAATCCTGCGCCCTGCGGACCATGGCGTCATAGATCGCGCTGTCGCCATGGGGGTGATACTTACCCATGACATCGCCGACGATACGGGCCGATTTGCGGAACGGCTTATTCCAGTCGTAGCCATTCTCTTTCATCGAGAACAGGATGCGGCGATGCACCGGCTTCAGCCCGTCGCGCACATCGGGCAGCGCGCGGCTGACGATCACGCTCATCGCGTAATCGAGATAGCTGCGGCGCATTTCCTCTTCGATGGTGATCGGGGCGATATCCTGCCCTGGGTTCCGTCCGGGGGGCTGGCGATCGGTCTCGGTGCTCAAAATCCTACCCTTTTCAACGCTTTATTGGAACGAACAGCAGGCCGCCCGACCAGTGACGGCGGGCGGCCCGATCCATTCCGACAATCGGTCGGAAAACCTACCAGATCTTGCGGGTGCGAACAATCGCCATGGCGATGGGTAGGGCAACCATGCCAGACCGGCCTATCGCTTCAGCGCCTCCAGCACCAGGGCGGCGACGGGGGCAGAGGATGCCGGGTTCTGCCCGGTGATCAGCGTGCCGTCGCGCACTGCATGGGGCTGCCACAATTCGGCTGCCGCCGAATGACGGGCGCCGAGCTGCTTCAGGCGCGCTTCCAGCAGGAAGGGCACTTTCGCCTCGCCATGGACCGCCCGTTCTTCGGCGTCGGTAAAGGCCGCAACCTTGCGCCCGGCGATATAGGGGGTGCCATCGGCGCGCCACATGCCGGCGAACACTGCCGGGGCATGGCAGACGCTGGCAACGATCCGGCCGCTGGCTTCGAACCGGGCGATCAGATCGTGCAGGGTGCGGTTATAGGGCATATCGAACACGGTGCCATGGCCACCCGGCAGATAGACGGCGTCAAACCCGTCGGTGTCCAGAGTATGAAAGGCGGGCGTGCCGTTCAACGCGGCGATGGCGGGCGCCCAATGGGCGGCCTCCGCCTCCCCCGGCTGGCTGTTGGGATCGACCGGCACATCGCCCCCGGCAACGGACGCAACCGTGACCTGATGGCCCGCCTGAGTGAAGGCCAGATAGGGAACCGCATGTTCTTCCAGCCAGATCCCGGTCGGCTCCCCGGTCAGCATGCGGTTATGGCTGGTCAGGATGAACAGAATGCGGCTCATGGCGGCGCTCCTTCCATGGTGTCTCGGGGGATGATCGAACTGCGGCGACTGTGCCGTGTCCCCCTCCATACCGCAAAATTATTTGCCTTATAGCAGATATGGATTTCATAAATATCTGATGAGTTACGATCTGAACCTGCTGCGCTGTTTCGTGGCGATGCTGGAGGAACGCAGCGTCACCCGCGCCGCCGTGCGGCTGGGCATCACCCAGCCCGCCGCCAGCAATGCGCTAACCCGCCTGCGCCAGATGTTCGGCGATCCGCTGTTCATCCGCGAACGCTATGGCATGCGGCCGACGGAAACCGCCCTCGCCCTGGCGGAGCCGATTGCCGAAGCGCTGGCCCGGCTGGACGCCGTGGTGCGCGATCAGCAACGCTTCGATCCGGCAACGGCGGAACGGCACATCACGCTGGCCGCCAATAGCTATGTCGAATTCGTGCTGCTGCCGGACCTGGTGGCCGATCTGCGCCAGGCGGCCCCCGGCCTGACCCTGCGCATCATCCCCTATGGCAGCGATCTGGCCGAAACCGGGGTGGTGTCCGGCGATACGGCCATGACCCTGGGGCGCATCACCGACCCGCCGGAAACCCTTGTGGTGCAGCAGATCATGGAAGACGGCCTGTCCTGCGTGCTGCGCGCCGATCATCCGCAGGTTGGCGACCATCTGAGCCGCGAGCAGTTCGAGGCGCTGAGGCACGTCAACATGCTGCCGCCCGGCCGCCTGAAAGCCGGGCTGTTTCAGGCGCTGGAACGGACCGGGCTGCGGCGCGACGTGGCGGTATCGGTCACGCATTTCCTGTCGATCCCGGAACTGATCGCCGCTACCGACTATTGCACCACCCTGCCCAACCTGATCTGCGCCCGGCTGGCGCGCGACAAGCGGCTGAAGATTCTGCCGCCACCGGCCGATCTGGGCCGCTTTCCGGTGCAAATGGCCTGGCATATCCGCTATCGCCAGGATCCGGCGCATCGCTGGCTGCGCGGGCGCGTCCTGGCGGTGGCCGAACGGCTGGTGCAGCAGTCCGCGCAACAGGCTTGAAGGCCGATATTTAATTCCGTAATTTGAATTGTTACTGTTATTCAGGAGATGTGATGAAAGCCTTTATCGTTCATGCCCACCCGGAACCGGCCAGCTTCAACGGCGCCCTGCTGACCGCGGCGGTGGACACCCTGACCGCGGCCGGGCACGAGGTTCAGGTGTCTGATCTGCATCGCATGGGGTGGAACCCGGTGTCCGACCGGCGCAACTTCACCACCATGGCCGACCCAGCCTTTTTCAAGCCGCAGGCCGAAGAATCCTTTGCCAGCGAAAACAATGGGTTCGCACCCGATATCGCCGCCGAATTGGAAAAGCTGGCCTGGTGCGACACGCTGATCCTGCAATTCCCGCTCTGGTGGTTCGGCCTGCCGGCGATCCTGAAAGGCTGGGTGGACCGGGTGTTCGTCATGGGCCAAGTCTATGGCGGCGGCAAAATCTATGAAACCGGAACGCAGCGCGGCAAACGGGCGCTGTTGAGCCTGACCACCGGCGGGCCGGAAGCCGCCTATCGCCCCGAAGGCTTCAACGGCGATATCGACGGGATCTTGCGGCCGATCCAGCGTGGGATCCTGGAGTTTGTTGGCTTTTCGGTCCTGCGGCCCAACATCGTCTGGGGCCCCGCCCGCGCCAGCGCGGAAGACCGTGCCGCCACCCTCACCGCCTATGCCACCCGGCTGCGCAGCCTGGAGACCGAAAGCCCAATTGTCGTCGGGCGCTACTGATGGGCTAGGTCTATGGGCCAGCGGGAGAGGTCAGGGCGGGCCGCACAAACAAAAACAGAGGCACGCAGCCTCTGTCAGTTCAACTTGCACGTGAAGTGGCGTCCCCTACGGGATTCGAACCCGTGTTACCAACGTGAAAGGCTGGTGTCCTAGGCCTCTAGA
>CAYRWZ010000149.1:0-2177 GCA_964428065.1 uncultured Comamonadaceae bacterium
GGAGGTCGGGAAGCCCATCGCGCGCAGGATGATGCCCGAATAGAAATCGACATTCGGGTACAGCTTACGTTCGACGAAATATTCGTCCTCCAGCGCAATCCGCTCCAGCTCCATCGCCAGATCCAGCAGCGGGTCCTTGATGCCCAGGGCGGCCAGCACTTCGTGGCAGGTCTTGCGCATCACGGTCGCGCGCGGATCGTAATTCTTATAGACCCGGTGGCCGAAGCCCATCAGGCGGAAGCTGTCATTCTTGTCCTTGGCGCGCTTGACGAATTCGGGGATACGGTCCTTGTGGCCGATCTGCTGCAGCATGTGCAGCACCGCTTCGTTGGCGCCACCATGGGCCGGACCCCAGAGCGAGGCGATACCCGCCGCGATACAGGCAAATGGGTTGGCCCCGGACGACCCGGCCAGGCGCACGGTCGAGGTGGACGCATTCTGTTCGTGGTCGGCGTGCAGAATCAGCAGGCGGTCCATGGCGCGGGTCAGCACCGGATTGCCCTTCCACGGCTCGCACGGGACGGAGAACAGCATCCGCAGGAAGTTTTCCGAATAGGACAGATCGTTCTGCGGATACACAATCGGCTGACCGACGGAATATTTATAGGCCATAGCCGCCAGGGTCGGCACTTTGGCGATCAGGCGGTGCGAGGCGATCATGCGCTGGTGCGGATCGCCGATATCGGTCGAATCGTGGTAGAAGGCCGACAGCGCCCCGACCATGCCCACCATGACCGCCATCGGATGCGCATCCCGGCGGAACCCCCGCAGGAAGAACTGCATCTGTTCATGCACCATGGTGTGATAGGTGATCGCCTGGTCGAAATCTTCCTTCTGCTTGGCATTCGGCAATTCGCCGTTCAGCAGCAGATAGCAGACTTCCAGAAAGTCGCTGTTTTCCGCCAGGTCGGCGATGGCATAGCCGCGATGCATCAGCACGCCTTCATCACCGTCGATATAGGTGATGCCGGATTCGCACGACCCGGTGGACATGAAGCCCGGGTCGAAGGTGAAATATCCGGTCTGGCCGTAAAGCGAGCGGATGTCGATCACGCTGGGGCCTTGGGTGCCCGCCAGGACGTTGAAGTCCCAGGTCTTCCCACTGGCATTGTCGGTCAGCGTGACGGTCTTGCCGGTCGCTTTCAAAGTATCGCTCATTCCACTTCCCCCTTGTGACCCCGCTGGTGGCGGGCGTCCCATAACGTGTCATCGTATCGCGCGAAACGGGTATCGGAAAAGTCTTTCAGAAGGTTAAAGACTGATCCTGACGCACCGTTGCGGTTGGTCATAGTCGGGCGACTATCGTCAGGCAGATGGCGTTGGTTTTAGGTCCGCTATCCTGCCACAAACTTCGTCCCTGCCAAGCAGTTCCATCACCTCGAAAATCGGCGGGGAAACCGTGCTGCCGGTCAGCGCGGCGCGCAGCGGCTGGGCAATATCGCCCAGCTTAACGCCTGATTTTTCGGCAAATTCGCGCACGGCGGCCTCGATCCCGGCGGCGGTCCAATCGGCCATCCCCTGGGTCAGCGGCAGAAGCTGCGACACAATGTCTGCATGTTTGGCCACCAGGGCGGCGGCCTTTTCGTCCAGGGCCAGCGGCCGGGCGCGGAAGAAGAACAGCGCGGCATCGGCCAGTTCGGCCAGGGTCTTGACGCGCGGTTTCAGCCCATCCATGGCGCGGGTCAGCAGCGTGCGGTCCGCATCGGTCAGATCGCGGCCCAGGGTTGCGGCAATGCGCGGGGCAACCGCCGCCGTCAGCGCCGCATTGTCGCTGGCCTTGATATAATGGGCATTCAGATTGGCCAGCTTGACGAAATCGAACCGTGCGGCCGATTTGCCGACGTCGCGGATATCGAACCAATCGACTGCCTGGGCGGTGGAGAAAATCTCGTCATCCCCGTGGCTCCAGCTCAGGCGGGCCAGATAATTGCGCAGCGCTTCCGGCAGATAGCCCATATCGCGATAGGCCTCCACGCCCAGCGCGCCGTGCCGCTTCGACAGTTTGGCCCCGTCCGGCCCGTGGATCAGCGGAATATGGGAAAAGCTGGGCGTATCCCAGCCGCAGGCGCGGTACAGCTGCACCTGCCGGAAGGTGTTGGTCAGGTGATCGTCGCCCCGGATCACGTGGGTGATGCCCATATCGTGATCGTCCACCACCACCGACAGCATATAGGTCG
>CAYRWZ010000149.1:2321-2538 GCA_964428065.1 uncultured Comamonadaceae bacterium
GGCCCGCCGGGGCTTCGGCGGCACCGCGGTCGCGCCAGCGCCCGTCATACCGGATCGGCTTGCCGGTGGCGCGCTGCTCCTCGCGCATCTTCTCCAGCTCCTCCGGCGTGGCATAGCAGCGGTAGGCGCGGCCGGCGGCGATGAGCTGCTCCGCCACCGCCTGGTAGCGCTGCAGGCGCTGCATCTGGAAGAACGGGCCTTCGTCGTGGTCCAGCCC
>CAYRWZ010000149.1:2632-3060 GCA_964428065.1 uncultured Comamonadaceae bacterium
AGGCCCAGGAATACAGCGCCGTGCGCGCCGTGCCCAGGTGCAGGTAGCCGGTGGGCGACGGTGCGATGCGGGTGCGGACGGTCTTGTTCTCGCTCATGGATCTTGGGCGCCGGCTTCAGCGCAGGCCGGCCAGCACCTGGGTGAGGCCGCGGTCGAGGTCGGCCTGGAGGTCGGCCAGATCCTCCAGCCCCACGCCCAGCCGCACCATGCCCTGGCCGATGCCGGCAGCGGCGCGCTGCGCCTCGGTGAGCCGGCCGTGCGTGGTGCTGGCGGGGTGGGTGATGATGGAGCGCACGTCGCCGAAGTTGGCGGCGATGCTGCACAGCTCGGTGGCGTCGATGACGGCGAATGCGGCCGTCCTCGGGTCCGGGCCGCCCTTGACGTCGAACGACAGCACGGCACCGCCGACGCCCGCGAGGTGCAGTGGA
>CAYRWZ010000150.1:0-3014 GCA_964428065.1 uncultured Comamonadaceae bacterium
GGCGCTGGCACCCTGCCCCGGGCGGGCGGCGCTTCGATGGCCGGGCCACGCTGCGCCAGGCCGTCCGGCTGGGCGGCGATGGGCTGATGCCCCAGTTCCGCGCCCGCACCGAACGGGTGCCGCCGGTGGTGGCCCTGTGCGACATTTCCGGGTCGATGGCGCGCTATTCCCGCATTCTGCTGCATTTCCTGCACGGGCTGACCAATGACCGCGACCGGGTGCACAGCTTCGTGTTCGGCACCCGGTTGACCAATATCACCCGCGCGTTGGCGCATCGGGATGTCGATGTCGCCGTCGCCGCCGCTGCCGCCCAGGTGGCCGATTGGGGCGGCGGCACCCGGATCGGCGACTGTCTGCACCGCTTCAACCGCGATTGGTCGCGCCGGGTGCTGGGCCAAGGCGCGACCGTGCTGCTGATCACCGACGGGCTGGACCGCGATACCGCAGGCGATGGCGGCTCGGCCCTGGCGGCAGAGATGGACCGGCTGCACCGGTCCTGCCGCCGCCTGATCTGGCTCAACCCCCTCTTGCGCTATGCCGGGTTTGAACCCAAGTCGCAAGGGATCAGGGCAATGCTGCCCCATGTCGATGCGCTGAAGCCGGTGCATAACCTGGACAGTCTGCATGCGCTGGCCGTCAGCCTGCGGGAATCGCCCCGGCGCGATGGCACACCAGCCTGGCAGAGTCCTGCTCGGCAACCGCTTACCAAGGCAAGCTGACCGATGGCATACGAAACCGATTCCGTTCTGGATACCGCGCTGGACTGGGCGCGCGCCGGGCGCGGCGTGGCGCTGGCGACCGTGATCGAAACCTGGGGATCGTCGCCTCGGCCGGTCGGCAGCCAACTGGTTATCGACCAGGATGGGCGCTTTGCCGGATCGGTTTCCGGCGGCTGTGTCGAAACCGCAGTGATCGAGGATGCCAAGGCCCTGATCGCCGATCCCGATCCCGGCGAAGGACCGGCCCGCATCCTGACCTTTGGGGTCAGCAACGAACAGGCCTGGGCAGTCGGCCTTGCCTGCGGCGGCACCATCCG
This sequence comes from uncultured Comamonadaceae bacterium, assembly GCA_964428065.1. GTDB lineage: Bacteria > Pseudomonadota > Alphaproteobacteria > Elsterales > Elsteraceae > CAYRWZ01. The sequence continues at coordinate 1,037 of CAYRWZ010000150.1, forward strand.
CGTGCTGCTGGAAAAGGTGGAGGCCTGACCATGAAGCGGGCGGTGCTGGAGCGGGTGACAGAGCTGCGCGCCAAGGGGGAGAGTTTCGCGCTGGTCACGGCGCTGTCGTCCGGCCTTGCCACCATTGTGCGCGATGCGGTGGTGGAAGGCGGCGGCGGCCTGCCCGACCGGGTGGTTGCGGCGGCCCGACAGGCGCTGGCGACCGAAAAAAGCCAGATGATGGAGGATAGCTGGTTCATCCAAGCCCATTGTCCGCCGCCCCGCCTGATGCTGGTCGGCGCGGTGCATATCGCCCAGGCGATGCTGCCCATGGCCCGGCAGTTGGGCTATGGCGTCACGGTGATTGACCCGCGGGAAGCCTTTGCCGACCCAGAGCGCTTTCCCGATCTGATTTTGGGCACCACGCTGCTGACCGACTGGCCGGACGAGGCGCTGGCCGCCCTGAAGCCCGACAGCCGGACCGCCATTGTCTCCCTGACCCACGACCCCAAGCTGGACGATCCGGCGCTGCTGGCGGCGATCCGGTCCCCCGCCTTCTATGTCGGGGCGCTGGGCAGCCGCAAGACCCATGCCGCGCGGATGGAACGGCTGACCAAGGCCGGGGCGACGCCGGAGCAGCTGGCGCGGATTCATGGCCCGGTCGGCCTGGATATCGGGGCGGTCAGTCAGGCGGAAATCGCCCTATCTGCCCTGGCGCAGATCACCGCCATGCGGCGCCTGGGGCCGCAGGGTTGAACCCAGAGTTGAACGCAGAGTTGAACGCAGGGTTGGAGGACCCAACAGCATGAAATTCGGCCAAATCCCCACCCTGGATGCCGCAGGGGCGATTCTGGCTCACAGCCAGAAGCTGCCCGGCGGTCGGGTGTTGAAAAAGGGCCATGTGCTGACCGGGTCGGATCTGGACGATCTGCTGGCCGCCGGGCGGGTTGAGGTGATCGTCGCCCTGCCCGCCCCGGACGATATTGGCGAGGATATGGTCGCCGCCGCGATTGCGGCTGCGCTGTGCGGCGATGGTTTGCGCTGCGCCGCGCCCTTCACCGGCCGCTGCAATCTGGTGGCGGGGGCCGCTGGCCTGGTGCACTTCACCCCGGCCACCATCCATGCGCTGAACCAGGTGGACGAGGCGATTACCCTTGCCACCCTGCCGCCCTTCGCGCGGGTGGCGGCGGGCGATCTGGTGGCAACGGTCAAGGTGATCCCCTTCGCCGTACCGCGCGCCACGGTAGAAGCCGCGATGCACAGCATCGGCCCGGCCCCGGTCATCCGGCTGGCGCCGTTTCGGCCGCTGCGGGCGGCGCTGATCCAGACCACCCTGCCCGGCCTCAAGCCCTCCATCCTGGCAGGGACGGTGACTGTCACTGCAGAGCGGCTGAGCGGCCTGGGCGCAACGCTGGCCGCCAGCAGCGACTGCCCGCACGAGCAGGACGCCCTGGCGGCGGACCTGAGCTACCGCCTGGCCCGCGCCGAACTGGAACGGACGATCGGACGCCTGCCCCGGTAGGGCGCGCGCCCTCCCGATTTCCTTAATATCTCACGCCCGCCTGTACCAACCCCTAAGGGCGTCCTTGTTACCTGTGATGACGGCAGCCTGCTCCTCTTCTCAACGAATTGGGTTGACAGAACACCGCCCGAAGCCACTGAACTCATCCCTTACCCGGGCGAAATGATGTCCGGCCAATTGCCCTTTGAAGCGTCTTTGCGGCTTCGCGATGACGGCAGCGGAGTCAATCCTGCCACTATCCAGATCCTGCTTGGTGATGAGGCACTGGAGCATAAATACGAGCATGCGACCGGAATGGTCACGGTGAATTTGCGCGCGGAAGGAACCTCGAAACCGATTCCGGATGGGCGGCACATTATGACCATCGTTGCAACCGACTGGGCGGGTAATACACTCCGCCGTTCTTGGGGTATCTATATCGACAACAGCCTGCGCAAGGTTCGTCGCACAGGAGTGCAGCAACCACCCGGAGCACCA
>CAYRWZ010000151.1:0-2925 GCA_964428065.1 uncultured Comamonadaceae bacterium
CAGCTTGTGCGGATCGTGGCGCATGATGTCGCGGTCTTTGCAGGTGCCCGGCTCGCCCTCGTCGGCATTGACCACCAGATAATGCGGCTTGTCGGACGGCTTGGGCATGAACGACCATTTCATGCCGGTGGAGAAGCCCGCCCCGCCGCGCCCGCGCAGGCCGGATTGCTTCATCTCCTCGATGATCCATTCGCGGCCTTTTTCGATGATCGCCTTGGTCCCGTCCCAATCGCCGCGGCTGCGGGCCCCGGGCAGGGTCCAGTCGTTCACGCCATACAGATTGGTGAAAATCCGGTCTTCGTCGCGCAGCATCAGGCGGTGCCCCCCTTCGCGGAAACGGATGTCAGGGTTTTCGGCCCGCCAGCGGGGGCCGAGGTCTGCCGCCCGATCTGAGAGCCGGTCTTGGGCTGTTCGCCCTTCATCAGGGCCTCAAGCACCGCCTCGGTCGAAGCGGCGTCGAGATCCTCGTAGAAATCGTCGTTGATCTGCATCATCGGCGCGTTGACGCAGGCACCCAGGCATTCGACCTCGATCACGGTGAACTTGCCGTCGGGCGTGGTTTCGCCAACATCGATGCCCAGCTTTTTCTTGCAGGCCGACAGCACGGCGTCAGACCCGCGCAGCCAGCACGGCGTGGTGGTGCAGACCTGCACGAAATGGGTGCCGACCGGCTTCAGATTGAACATCGTGTAGAACGATGCCACCTCGTAAACGCGGATCGGCGCCATGTCGAGCAGACCGGCCACATGGTCCATCGCCGCCTGGGGCAGCCAGCCGCCCGACTGACGTTGCGCCAGATCGAGCAACGGGATCACCGCGCTGGCCTGGCGGCCCTGCGGGTACTTGGCGATGATCTTGTCGGCCAGCGCCTGATTTTCTGCCGAAAACGCAAAGCTGGGGGGCTGAACAACGGCGGGGCCGGTGGTGGGCGGGGCGACACTCATCGATCAATCTCACCGAAAACGATGTCGAGCGAACCGATGATGGCGACGGTATCCGCCAGCATATGGCCCTTCGACAGGAAATCCATGGCTTGCAGGAAGGCAAAGCCCGGCGCGCGGATCTTGCAGCGATAGGGCTTGTTGGTGCCATCCGCCACCAGATACACGGCAAATTCACCCTTCGGCGCTTCGACCGCCGTGTAGGTGGTGCCAGCCGGGACGTGATACCCCTCGGTATAAAGCTTGAAGTGATGGATCAAGGCTTCCATCGAGGTCTTCATCGACCCGCGCGACGGCGGTGCAACCTTGCCGTCGGTGGTCATCACCGGGCCGTCCGGCATGCGGGCGATACATTGCTGCACCAGCTTCAGGCTCTGGCGCATTTCTTCGATCCGCACCAGATAGCGGTCATAGCAATCGCCGTGCTTGCCGATCGGAATGTCGAAATCCAGCTCGGCATAGCAATCATAGGGCTGCGCCTTGCGCAGATCCCAGGGAATGCCGGACGCGCGCAGCACCGGGCCGGACATGCCCCAGGCCTGCGCCTCCTCGCCCGTAATCACGCCGATATCGACCGTGCGCTGCTTGAAGATGCGGTTTTCGGTCAGCAGGCTTTCGATATCTTCCAGCACCTTCGGGAAGGTCTGGGTCCAGGCGGAGATATCCTCCAGCAGCCCGGCGGGCAGATCCTGATGCACACCGCCGGGGCGGAAGTAATTGGCATGGAGCCGCGCGCCGCAGGCACGCTCATAGAACTCCATGATCTTCTCGCGCTCCTCGAAACCCCACAGCACCGGGGTCATCGCCCCGACGTCCAGCGCGAAGGTGGTGAGGTTCAGCAGGTGATTGGCGATCCGCGTCAATTCGCAATAGAGCACGCGGATATACTGGCCGCGCGCCGGCACCTTCAGGCCCAGCAGCTTTTCCACCGCCAGGGCGAAGGCATGCTCCTGATTCATCGGCGACACATAGTCAAGCCGGTCGAAATAGGGCAAGGCCTGCATATAGGTCTTGTATTCGATCAGCTTTTCGGTGCCGCGATGCAGCAGGCCGATATGCGGATCGGCGCGTTCGACCACTTCGCCGTCCATTTCCAGAACCAGGCGCAGCACGCCGTGGGCCGCCGGATGCTGCGGCCCGAAGTTCATCGTATAGCTTTTGATTTCGGCTTCCGCCATGGACCGTACTCCTAGCGGCGGTCAGAGGGGCCGATCGGCGCTTTTTCGTCGCCGGGCAGCACCATCTGGTTGGTCATGCCCTCCCAGGGGGAGAGATAGTCGAAATTGCGGAAATCCTGAGTCAGCTTGACCGGCTCGTACACCACGCGCTTCTGTTCGTCGTCGTAGCGCACTTCGACATAACCGGTCAGCGGGAAATCCTTGCGCAGCGGATGCCCCTCGAACCCGTAATCGGTCAGGATACGGCGCAGATCGGGATGGCCGGAGAAGAACACGCCGAACAGATCCCAGGTTTCCCGCTCGAACCAGCCGGCCGAGGGGAAAACCCCGGTCACCGACGGCACTGCCGTGTCCTCGTCGGTCTGCACGATCACGCGCACGCGCTGATTATGCTTCAGGCTCAACAGGTTATAGACGACGTCGAAGCGTTCGGCCCGTTCCGGCCAATCAACGCCGCACACATCCATCAGCAAGGTAAAGCGGCACGCCTCGTCCGCTTTCAGGAAGGTTAGGCCGTCCACAATCCCGTCGCGCTTGGCGGTCAGCACCAGTTCGCCCTTTTCGACGGCGAAGCCGGTGAACACATCGCCCTTGCGCGCCAGAATCGCCTCGCCGAGCTGTTCCAGGGTTTCGATCATTGGATCTGTCCTTCCCTACCCGTCAGCGCGCAAAGCTGGAGGTGCGCTTGATCTTTTTCTGCAACTGCAGAATCCCGTACAGCAGCGCCTCTGCCGTGGGCGGGCAGCCGGGCACATACACATCCACCGGCACAATGCGGTCGCAGCCGCGCACCACCGAATAGGAAT
>CAYRWZ010000152.1:0-2750 GCA_964428065.1 uncultured Comamonadaceae bacterium
GATAATCTGAAGAAGTATGGCGGGTTCATCCCCGGCATCCGTCCCGGCAAAAACACTGCCGACCATCTGGACTATATCCTGACCCGGCTGACGGTGATCGGGGCAGCCTATATGGCGGCAATTTGCGCCCTTCCCGAGATTTTGATTTCCCAGTATTCGGTCCCCTTCTATTTCGGCGGCACCAGCCTGCTGATCGTGGTGACGGTGACCATGGATACGGTCGCGCAGGTCCATTCGCATCTGGTGGCGCATCAATATGAAGGCCTGATCAAGAAGGCCAAGCTGCGGGGGAGGAAAGGGTGAGGATTATTCTTCTGGGGCCGCCGGGCGCGGGGAAGGGCACGCAGGCCCGCCACCTGCAGGATCATTGGGGCATGCCCCAGCTTTCGACCGGCGACATGCTGCGCGCAGTGGTTGCCTCTGGCTCGGCCCTGGGCCAGGAAGCCAAGCGAGTGATGGATGCCGGGCACCTGATGCCCGACGCCCTGATGGTTGAGATGATCAAGGATCGGATCAGCCAGGCTGACTGCACCAAGGGGTTCACCCTGGACGGGTTCCCGCGCACGGTCGCCCAGGCCGAAGCCCTGGACAAGATGCTGGCGGAGCGGAAGCTGACGCTGGACGCCGTGATTGAGATGAAGGTGGACGAGGCCGCGCTGGTGCAGCGCATCACCGGCCGTTACACCTGCAAATCCTGCGGCACCGGCTATCACGACAGCTTCAAGCAGCCGCGGCAGGCGGGCGTGTGCGATGCCTGCGGCGGAACGGAATTCGTGCGGCGTGCCGACGACACGGTCGATGCGGTTACCGCGCGTCTCAAGGTCTATCACGATCAGACGGCGCCGATTCTTCCCTACTATCGCGGTAAGGGGCTTCTGCGCCAGGTGGACGGGATGGCCGATATCGCGGATGTGACCGAAGCCATTGAAAAGATTCTTCGGGCGTAACCGGATTGACCCATTGACTCATTGCCTTGGCTTCCTATAATGCCGCGCCTTGAATTGAGGGGCGTGGAGACGGTAGTCGGGGCCCGAAACGTAAGGAGTTCAGAGCGTGGCGCGCATCGCAGGCGTGAACATTCCGACGCAGAAGCGCGTTGAGGTTGGTCTGACCTATATCTATGGGATCGGGGCAACCACGGCGAAGCAGATCTGCGACAAGCTTGGCTTTGCAGCCGAGCGTCGTGTTCATCAGCTGACGGACGAAGAAGTGCTTCGTATCCGTGAACTGATCGACCGCGAATACACCGTCGAGGGCGATTTGCGCCGCGACGTGGCAATGAACATCAAGCGGCTGATGGATCTCGGCTGCTATCGCGGTTTGCGTCATCGTAAGGGCCTGCCGGTCCGCGGTCAGCGCACCCATACCAATGCCCGGACCCGCAAGGGCAAGGCGAAGCCGATCGCCGGCAAGAAGAAGTAAGCCGGTTCAGGAGAAGCTGTCAGATGGCTAAGGCACCTGCTACGCGCATTCGTCGTCGCGAGCGTAAGAACATCACCTCTGGCGTCGCGCATGTGAACGCCAGCTTCAACAACACCATGGTGACCATCACCGACGCCCAGGGCAATGTGATCGCCTGGTCGTCCTCGGGCACCAAGGGCTTCAAGGGCAGCCGCAAGTCCACGCCGTACGCGGCGCAGATGGCTGCCGAAGACGCCGGTCGCAAGGCCATGGAACATGGCATGCGCACCCTGGAAGTCGAGGTGAAGGGTCCGGGCGCGGGCCGCGAATCGGCGCTGCGTGCCTTGCAGTCGGTCGGCTTCACTGTGACTTCGATCCGGGACGTGACCTCGGTTCCGCACAACGGCTGCCGTCCGCCGAAGCGTCGCCGCGTCTGAGGACGGGAAGAAGGTTTGCCCGCCGTAATCCGCTTTGCGGGGGACGGCGGGTTTCGGTTTGAAGGGTATCCGGCACCGCACTGGCGCAGGATGCCCCGGTCGATCGAAGCACCGGGCCATGTTCACACTCGTGGATATTGACCGGAATATTCAGTGCCACCCGCTCCGTTTCGGGTGTTCCGCGTCGGCAACAGAATAGACGCGGAACGGGAGATCGGAGCCAAGCAGGTAGGGATAGATCCCGTGATCCAGAAGAACTGGCAGGCGTTGATTAAGCCGAACAAGCTGTCTGTCGAAGCCGGTGATGACGCGGCCCGCGTTGCCACTGTGGTTGCCGATCCGCTGGAGCGCGGCTTCGGCTTGACCCTGGGCAATGCGCTGCGCCGCATTTTGCTGTCGTCCTTGCAGGGCGCGGCCGTCACCTCGATCCAGATCGAAGGCGTGCTGCATGAGTTCTCCTCCATCCCCGGCGTGCGCGAGGATGTGACCGACATCGTCATGAACATCAAGCAGCTGGCGCTGCGCATGCATGGCGACGGCCCGAAGCGCATTCGCCTGAAGGCCAATGGCCCGTGCGAAGTGACCGCCGCGATGATCGAGACCGGCGCGGATATCGAAGTGATGAACCCCGATCTGGTCATCTGCACCCTGGACCAGGGCGCCAAGCTGGTGATGGAAATGACCGTCAATACCGGCAAGGGCTATGTTCCGGCGTCGCAGAACCGCCCGGAAGATGCGCCGATCGGCCTGATCCCGGTCGATGCCCTGTTCTCCCCGGTGCGCAAGGTTGCCTATAAGGTGGAAAACACCCGCGTCGGTCAGGTGACCGACTATGACAAGCTGTCGATGCGGGTTGAAACCAACGGCGCCGTTACCCCGGAAGACGCCGTTGCCTTGGCCGCGCGCATCCTG
>CAYRWZ010000153.1:0-2748 GCA_964428065.1 uncultured Comamonadaceae bacterium
TCGGTTCAAATCCGGCCCCCGCAACCAAATACAAAACACATCCCATAAACACCCCTAGCCGGAAACAGCTAGGGGCAAAACCGTTTGAGGAAAACGGGAAACCCCACCCGAATAGTCAAAGCACAGGCAGCAGAACAAGCCACAGCCCGCAATCAGCACCCACGGGCATGGAACAGCGCTTTTCAGGGGGCGGTTTCTGTGCAAATGTCTGCGATGTTGCACTGCAATCTGGGACAGTCAGGCCTGGTTGCAGTCCCTATGATTCGGGATGTCACGAATGGCGGCCGGCCAGCAGGATCACTCCACCCATAGCACTTCCTCCTCAGAGTCTGATACTTCCCACGGCCATGGTGGCAAGGGCCTGGCTGGGCTGATTCTGGGGGCGATCGGCGTTGTTTACGGCGATATCGGCACCAGCCCGCTGTATACCATGCGCGAGAGCTTTACCGGCCATGCCGGGATTGAGCTGGAGCCGGGCAATATCATGGGCATCCTGTCCATGATCTTCTGGGCGATGGTGTTCGTCGTCACGGTCAAATATGTCGTGTTCGTGATGCGCGCTGACAACCGGGGAGAGGGGGGGATTCTGGCGCTGATGGCGCTGGCAATCGGCAAGTTGGCCCCGACCCGGCGGCGTTATGCCGTTCTGGTCACGCTCGGCCTGTTCGGCGCGTCGCTGTTCTATGGCGAAAGCATGATCACCCCGGCGATTTCGGTCCTGTCGGCGGTGGAAGGGTTGAAGATCGCAACCCCGGTGTTTGAGCCCTATGTGATCCCCGTCACCCTGATCATCATCATCGGGCTGTTTCTGATCCAGCGGCGCGGCACGGCGAAAGTCGGCGCCTTTTTCGGCCCAATCACGGCGCTGTGGTTTGCCGCCATCGCCATTGCCGGGATTGCCCAGATCATCGAGGTTCCGTCCGTCCTGCTGGCGGCCAGCCCGACCTATGCGTTCCGCTTTGCCCTGTATCACCAGTGGGAAGCCTTTGTTGTGCTGGGGTCGGTGGTGCTGGCGATCACCGGGGCCGAGGCACTCTATGCCGATATGGGCCATTTCGGCCGCAAGCCGATTGCCTATGCCTGGATCTATTTCGTGCTGCCGGCCTTGCTGCTCAACTATTTCGGCCAGGGTGCGCTGCTCATGTCTAATCCGGCGGCGATTGAAAGCCCGTTCTATCTGATGATGGCCGACTGGGCGCTGTATCCCATGGTGTTCCTCGCCACCTGCGCCTCGGTCATTGCCAGCCAGGCGGTGATTTCCGGCGCGTTTTCGGTGACGCGGCAGGCCATGCAGCTGGGCTATTGCCCGCGCATGGATATTCTGCACACCTCCGAAACCTCGATGGGCCAGATCTATATTCCGCAGGTCAACTGGGCCTTGCTGGTGGTCGTCCTCGGCCTGGTGGTGGCGTTCCAAAGCTCCTCCAACCTGGCGGCGGCTTATGGGATTTCGGTCACCGGCACCATGACCATCACCACGATTCTGGCTTACACGGTCGCCCGCTATCAGTGGGGGTGGGGCCATATCCGCGCCGGGGCTTTGCTGGTGGTGTTCGGTTCGGTCGATCTGCTGTTCTTTGCCGCCAATGTGCTGAAAATCCCGGCGGGCGGCTGGTTCCCGCTGGCGACCGGCTTGTTCCTGTTCCTGCTGATGACCACCTGGAAGCGGGGCCGGGAGATTGTGCAGGAGCGGTTGCAGGAAGGCACGATCCCGCTGATCTCCTTCTTCTCGCGCATGTCGACCAACAAGGCGCAGCGCGTGCCGGGCACGGCGGTGTTCATGACCACCAACCCCCATGTCGTGCCCTATGCCCTGCTGCATAACCTGAAGCACAACAAGGTGCTGCATGACCGGATCGTGCTGTTGACCGTGGTGACGGAGAATATCCCCCATGTCCAGCGGACCGATCGGTTGACCCTGCAACCGCTGGATTATGGCTTCTATCGCATCATCCTGCGCTACGGGTTTGCCGAAGACCCGAATGTGCCGGCGGAATTGCAGCGCTGCAAGGATCTGGGGCTGCCCTTCAGCATGATGGACACCAGCTTCTTCCTGTCGCGCGAAACCCTGATCCCGACCATCCGGCCGGGCATGGCGATGTGGCGGGAAAAGCTGTTCGTCAGCATGGCGAAGAACGCCATTTCCGCGACCGACTTTTTCCGCATTCCGGCCAACCGGGTGGTGGAACTGGGCACGCAAGTGGAATTATAGCCCGTGAGTCAGCGCAATCGCCGCAGCGGTGGAAAACCGGCTTCCCAAAGCAGGGCTTTCCCCCTAACAATCGGTGCCCGTTTTTGACTGCGGGCGGTTTTGCTTTAAGGACCCAATCATGTCGGTTTTTGGTGTGAATTCCTATCGCAATGGTCCGGACGCGGATGGCCATTTCGGCCAGTTCGGCGGCCGGTTTGTCGCCGAAACCCTGATGCCGTTGATCCTGGAGGTTGAAGCCGCCTACAAGGCCGCGCAGGTCGATCCCAGCTTCAAGGCCGAAATGGACCGTTATCTGGCCGATTATGTCGGCCGTCCCAGCCCGCTCTATTTCGCCGAACGGCTGACGCGCCACCTGGGCGGGGCCAAGATCTATTTCAAGCGGGACGAGCTGAACCATACCGGCGCGCACAAGATCAACAACTGCCTGGGGCAGGCCATGCTGGCCCGCCGCATGGGCAAGACGCGCATCATCGCCGAAACCGGCGCCGGGCAGCATGGCGTGGCGACGGCGGCTGTGGCCGCGCTGTTCGGCCTGC
>CAYRWZ010000154.1:0-2739 GCA_964428065.1 uncultured Comamonadaceae bacterium
TTCCTCCCGCCACAGAACGCCCGATTCCATCACATTGGCCTTTTCGACCGAATGCAGCTTCTTGCCGCGCTTTTGCGCCAGCTCGAAGGCGATCTCGCCCACCCGGATGATTTCCGGGGTGGTATAGACCTGGGTGTTATAGCCGCGCCGGGTACCGTCGGGCAGGGTGTCGATCCCGCGCGGGGTGCCGAAATAGACCCCGCCGGTCAATTCGCGCACGATCATGATGTCAAGGCCACGCACCAGCTCCGGCTTCAGGGCCGAGGCATCGGCCAGCGCATCGAACACCACCGCCGGGCGCAGATTGGCGAACAGGTCCATCTCCTTGCGCAGGCGCAGCAGGCCCCGTTCGGGCTTTTTCTCGAACGGCAGATCGTCCCATTTCGGCCCGCCGACCGCACCGAACAGAACGGCATCGGCAGCCAGCGCATCGGCCATGGTCTCGTCGGTCAGCGGCACGCCATGGGCGTCATAGGCGGCCCCGCCGACCAGCCCGTCCTGAAGATCGAAGCTGACATGGCGGCGCCGCGCCATCCATTCGACCACCCGACGCACCTGCCGCATCACTTCCGGGCCGATCCCGTCGCCCGCCAGCACCAGAACCTTCTTGTTCGCCGTCATGTCCCTCAATCCCTTCCTTCGTTCCGCACCTGCTGCCACACCCGTAACGGGGCGGTTCAGGCCGAGATCAGCCAGGGCTGGCTGGCCTTCAGCTTGGCCTCATAACTGTCGATCGCCGCACCGTGCTGTAGGGTCAGGCCGATATCGTCCAGCCCGTTCAGCAGGCAATGCTTGCGGAACGGATCGATCTCGAACCCGATGGTGCTGCCATCGGGGCGGGTGATGGTCTGCGCCTGCAGATCGACGGTCAGCCGCGCATTGGCCCCCTTGCGGGCATCCTCCATCAGCTGATCGACCAGCGCCTGATCCAGCTTGATCGGCAGAATGCCATTCTTGAAGCAGTTGTTGAAAAAGATGTCGGCGAAGCTGGGGGCGATCACGCAGCGGATGCCGAAATCCAGCAGTGCCCAGGGCGCATGCTCGCGGCTGGACCCGCAGCCGAAATTATCGCCGGCGACAATGATCTGCGCCTGACGATAGGCCGGCTGGTTCAGCACGAAATCAGCGATTTCCTTGCCGTCCTGGGTATAGCGCATCTCGTCGAACAGATGCTTGCCAAGGCCGGTGCGCTTGATGGTTTTCAGAAACTGCTTCGGGATGATCATATCGGTGTCGATATTGATCAGCGGCATCGGCGCCGCCACCCCAGTCAATACAGTGAACGTGTCCATGGTTTCTCTCCCAAATTCCGCCTTTAGTCCCGGGTGCGAACCGCAGCGCCGGTCAACAGATCATAGAGTGCCCGCCGGTCGGCCCGCAGCCAGGCCAGCGGCAAGGTCCAGAACAGCAGCAGCTTGGCAACCGCCCGCAGCGCCGCGCGCACCAGCCCCAGCGGCTGGCCATCGACCGTGGTGACCGCCAGCCGGAAGGTCGAAGCCCCCAGGGTGCCGGGCACGGGCCGGCGTTCCAGCATGGCGAAATAGCCTAGCAGCAGCACCGCCCCCAGCACGCGGGCGAATTGCGCCAGGCTGGTTTCCGCGCCGGCGACGCCCAAGATCATCGCGCCGACCAGCGCCAGCACGATGATCAGGATGGAGACGGCCAGGGCATCGATCGCCCCCGCCAGCAGCCGCCGAACCGGCGAGGCTGCCCGCGCCCCGGTTGTTGCCATTACGCCTGTCACTGCCGCCGCACCCTAAAGCGACCGCACATCGGTCAACGTGCCGGTGACCGCAGCTGCGGCGGCCATGGCCGGGCTGACCAGATGGGTGCGGCCCCCGCGGCCCTGGCGGCCTTCGAAATTGCGGTTGGAGGTGGAGGCGCAGCGCTCCCCTTCCTTCAGCTTATCGGCATTCATCGCCAGGCACATGGAGCAGCCCGGTTCCCGCCATTCGAACCCGGCTTCGATGAAAATCTTGTCCAGCCCTTCGGCTTCCGCCTGTTCCTTGACCAGACCGGAACCCGGCACCACCATCGCGCCGACATGGGCGGCCACCTTGCGCCCCTTCGCAACCGCCGCCGCAGCGCGCAGATCCTCGATCCGGCCATTGGTGCAGGAGCCGATGAACACCATGTCGATCTTCACCTGGGTCAGCGGGGTGCCCGGCGTCAGGCCCATATAGGCGAGGGAGCGTTCGACCGCGCTGCGCTTGTTCGGATCGGCGAAATCCGCCGGGCTGGGCACGGCTGCGGTGATCGGCAGCACATCCTCCGGGCTGGTGCCCCAGGTGACCTGCGGCACGATATCGGCGGCCTTCAGCACGACTTCCTTGTCATAGCGCGCGCCATCGTCCGACGGCAGGCTGCGCCAGTAGGCCAGCGCAGCTTCCCACGCGGCGCCTTTCGGCGCATGGGGGCGGCCCTTCAGATAGGCGAAGGTGGTTTCGTCCGGCGCGATCAGGCCAGCGCGGGCACCGGCTTCGATGGTCATGTTGCAGACGGTCATCCGCCCTTCCATCGACAGATCGCGGATCGCCTTGCCAGCAAATTCGATCACATAGCCGGTGCCGCCCGCCGTGCCGATCTTGCCGATGATCGCCAGTACCAGATCCTTGGCCGTCACGCCCGGCAACAGATCACCCTCTACCGTGATGCGCATGTTCTTGGCGCGCTTCTGTTGCAGGGTCTGGGTCGCCAGCACATGCTCCACTTCCGAAGTGCCGATCCCGAAGGCCAGTG
>CAYRWZ010000155.1:0-2514 GCA_964428065.1 uncultured Comamonadaceae bacterium
TGTCAATGTTCATTTTAACCGCACCGGCCCCCTGTTCGGCGGCGAAGGCGATGATGTCCTGTCGGGCGGGCAGGGGGCCGATGCGGTGTTCGGCGAGGCCGGCAATGACAGCATCTTCGGCGGCAAGATGCCGGATCAGCTGGTCGGCGGCGAGGGCGAGGATTATCTGTTCGGCGGGGTTGGCGCCGATGCGCTGTTCGGCGGGCTGGGCAACGATACACTGCGCGCCGCCAAGGATGACGATGTGGTGTTCGGCAATGAAGGCGCGGACCTGATCTACGGCGCCATGGGCAACGATACGCTCTATGGCGGCGAAGGGGCCGATACTTTCTACATCTACCGCGACACCGGCTTCGATGTGGTGATGGATATGGCCTATGGCGGCGCGGCGGACCGGATCGCCCTGGGCGACGGACTGACCTATCGGGTCGAAACCGATACCACCACCGGTGATGCGCTGGTGCGGCTCAGCGACGGCGGGACCATCCTGCTGTCCGGGGTCAAGGCCAGCGCCGTGCGAAGTGAGTGGTTTATAACGGTCTAGCGGTTAGCCTTCCGCCACCAGTCGCAGCAGGTCTGCCCCGTATCGGTCGAGCTTGCGCTCGCCGATACCGGGCAGGCGCGACAGGTGCTGGCGGGTTTTCGGCCGTTCCCGCACCAGATCGATCAAGGTCGAATCGTGTAGGATGACATAGGGCGGCAAATCCTGCGTTTTGGCCTGGTCCAGCCGCCAGGCTTTGAGCGCCTGGAACAGCGCGGCATCGCGCCCTTCGAACCGGATGACTGTGCCCTTGCGGTCAGGGCCCTTGGCGGCTGAACTGCTGCGCTTCAATGTATCGCGGCGCAGGTGCAGCGGCTCTGCCCCGGTCAGCACCGGGCGGGCCGCTTCGGTCAGCATCATGCCGCCAAACCCTTCGGCATCGACCGTCACATAGCCCATGGCCAGAAGCTGGCGCAGCACCGATTTCCAGGTATCGCGCGGCAGATCGGCCCCCAGCCCGAAGGTGGAAACGGCATCATGGCCGTGCTGGCGCACCTTGTCGGTCCGCTCCCCCCGCAGGACATCGACGATATGGTCCACGCCGAACTTTTGCCCGGTGCGCCAGATCGCCGACATGGCCTTTTGCGCCGGGATGCTGGCATCCCAGGTTTCCACCGGCTCGCTCCAGGCAGGTATCGCAATTGGCGCACGGCTCCGGCAGATCCTCGCCGAAGCAGCGCAGCAACAGTCGGCGGCGGCAGTCGGCGGTTTCGCAATAGGCCAGCATGGCGGTCAGCTTGGCGCGTTCACGGTGCTTATGCTCCTCCGGCGCGGTCGATTCCTCCAGCCGCTGGCGGTGCAGCACCACGTCCGACAGGCCATAGGCCATCCAGGCGGTGGCGGGCAGGCCGTCGCGCCCGGCGCGGCCGGTTTCCTGATAATAGGCCTCGATGGTGCGTGGCAGATCCAGATGGGCGACGAAGCGCACATTCGATTTGTCGATCCCCATGCCGAAGGCGACGGTGGCGACCATCACCAGCCCTTCTTCGCGCAGGAACCGTTCCTGGTGGCGGGCGCGGGTGGCGGCATCCAGCCCGGCATGATAAGGCAGGGCGTTGATGCCCTGATCGCACAGCCAGTCGGCCGTGTCTTCCACCCGCTTGCGCGTGCTGCAATAGACGATCCCGGCATCGCCCGCATGCTCGTCCTGCAGGAAGGCCAGTAACTGGCGTTTGGGTTCCTTCTTCTGCACGACCCGATAGGTGATGTTGGGCCGATCGAACCCGGCGCAGAACTGTTCCGCCCGCTCCAGCCGCAGCTGGGTGACGATATCGGCACGGGTCGGCGCATCGGCGGTGGCGGTCAGGGCGATGCGCGGCACCCAGGGAAATCGGTCGGCCAGGATCGCCAGCGCGCGGTAATCGGGGCGGAAATCATGGCCCCATTGCGACACGCAATGCGCCTCGTCGATCGCGAACAGGGCCAGCGTCGCCCGTTCCAGCGCCTCCAGAAATCCGGGCGAGGCAAAGCGTTCCGGCGCGACATAAAGCAGATCCAGCTCCCCCGCCACGGCGGCGGACAGGATGCGCTGCTGCTGTACCGGATCCTGCCCGGAGAACAGGCCCGCCGCCTTTACCCCGGCCTCCCGCAGCGCGGCGACCTGATCCTGGATCAGGGCGATCAGGGGGGAAATCACCACCCCGACGCCATCGCGGCAGATGGCCGGAATCTGATAGCACAGCGATTTGCCGCCGCCGGTGGGCATGATGACCAGCGCATCGCCGCCAGCCATCATCCGGTCGATCACCGCCCCTTGCAGGCTGCGGAACGCCGGATAGCCGAACACCTCCCGCAGCACCTCCAGCGGGCGGGTGCGGGTGCGGGTGTGGGGGCTGGCAGGCGGCGTCGATGACTGCGGCAGCGCAGGGGGCGAAGTCGGCAGGGCCGTCATGTCGGGAAAGGTGTCAACCGGTAGGGGGTGGGTGTGTCTCTACCCCCTATATACCGGGGTCAGCGATAAAGCGCGAGGGTTT
>CAYRWZ010000156.1:0-2405 GCA_964428065.1 uncultured Comamonadaceae bacterium
GGTTGGGCCTGCCTGTTCGGCGGCCGCCTCCTTCTGGCGATCATCGGGACAAAATTCATCTGGCAACCAGACTGGCCGCTGCACCGCTATGATGCGCTGTTCCTGTTCGCCATCGCCACGCAAGTGATCTTCCTGGCGACCAAACTGGAAACCTGGGAAGAAGCCCGCGTCATTCTCCTGTTCCACCTCACAGGGACGGCGATGGAGTGGTTCAAGGTCAGCGCCGGATCCTGGGCCTACCCCGAGCCGGGCCTCTTCAAGCTGATGGGTGTGCCCCTCTTCTCGGGCTTCATGTATGCCGCCGTGGGCAGCTACATGGCGCGCGTGATCCGCGTCTTCGACATGGCCTTCGCGCCCTATCCGCGCTTCCCGCTGACCGTGCTCCTGGCCGGCGCGATCTACGTCAACTTCTTCGCCCACCACTTCCTGCCCGACATCCGACTGGCGCTGTTCGTCGCGACCGTGGCGCTTTACGCTCGCACGCGGATCTGGTTCCGCATCCATGACCGGCACTGGTGGATGCCCTTGCCCGTCGCCGCCTTCCTGTCGGCGCTGGCGCTCTGGGTGGCCGAGAACGTGGGCACCGCGACCGGGACCTGGATCTACTCGGGCCAGGTGCCGGGAGAGATGGTCAGCTTCGCCAAGCTCGGGTCCTGGTACCTGCTGCTCTACGTCGCCTTCGTCACCGTGACCCTGGTTACCCGCCGCGCACTGCACGCCCGGCCGCTGGACCTGCGCCCCGGGGCCGGGACCCTTGCCAGATCGTGAACGGCCACAGGCAAGGCGTTGACTCCATTTGCCTGTCCGGGAGCGTCCGGCGTGGACAGGGCGTCAGAAATAGCCCCGCCAGGCCAGGAACCCGGCAATCGCGATGGCCAGCACCAGCACGCCGAACCCCACCGAACTCACCATCCCGGCGAACAGGTCGCGCCGGCGGCTGACCGGGTCGATCTCGATCAGATGCTTCAGGCAGACATCATAGGCCTCGGTCACCTCGCCCATGTCGATCTGTCCCAGAAGCTTCGGGTTCTGCGCCTTCTGCGCCGCCACGGCCAGCACCCTGCCGGCATCGCGCACCTTGCGCGGCAACAGGCGGCCGGCCCGCTTCATCTTGGCCGCGAGTCCCTTGCCGCCCAGCCCCAGACGCTCTTCCATCAGCTGGGCCACCCGATCCGCCATCTGCTGGATCGTCACCGCACTCATCCTGCCGCCCTCCGCCACCCTCGCCGAACCTAGTGGCGATTGTCCCGATGTTCAACCGCAGAGGCATGGCAAGGCTGGCCTGAAGCTGCCGATATCGCTATGGAAAACCCATGCTCGCCACGATCCGCCACCCCGCCGCCACGGCCGCCGAAGTCCCGACCCTGGTCATCGCCCACGGGCTTTACGGCTCGGGCCGGAACTGGGGCGTCATCGCCCGCCGCCTGGCCGACCGGCGCGAGGTGGTGGCGGTGGACATGCGCAACCATGGCGAGAGCCCGCGCTTTCCGACCCAGAGCTATCCCGATATGGCCGAGGACCTGGCCGAGGTGATCGAGCGCCTCGCGCCGCAGCCGGTGGATCTCCTGGGCCATTCGATGGGCGGGAAGGCCGCGATGCAACTCGCGCTGACCCGCCCCGAGCTGATCCGCCGCCTGATCGTCGCGGACATCGCCCCCGTGGACTATGCCCATGACCAGACCCGCAACGCCCGCGCCATGGCCGAGATCGACCTGTCGCGGATCACCACGCGGGCCGAGGCGGACGCGGCCCTTTCGGCCCGGATCGACGACCCCGCCCTGCGCGCCTTCTTCCTCCAGTCGCTCGACCTGCGCCAGCGCCCGCCGCGCTGGAAGCTGAACCTGCCGGTGCTGGAAGCCGAGATGCCGAAGATCGTCGGCTGGCCGGGAACCCAAGGCGTCTTCGATCACCCGACCCTGTTCCTGACCGGCGCCGAAAGCCGCTATGTCCTGCCCGAAAACCGCGAGACGATCCGCGCCCTGTTCCCAAAGGCGCGCTTCGCGAAGATCCCCGGCGCGGGCCACTGGCTTCACGCCGAGAAGCCGCGCGAGTTCGAGGAAACCGTCCGCGTCTTCCTGGATGCCTAGCCTTCGATCTGCCGGGCGATCAGCCAGCTGACCGGCAGCGCCAGAATCGCCCCCACCGCCGCCGCCCCGACGATCGGCCAGAGCGTTGCATAGCCCAGGGTCAGGACCAGAATGACCCCCGACCCGGCGAAGACCATGCCGATCATGGAAAACAGGATCATCATCAGGCGCATCGCCGAACCTCCTGCAAGTCACGCATTGGCAAGGGATAACCCGCATGCGCCGCTGCCGCCTTGATCGGCGTCAATCCGCTGCGGCTCAGGCAGCCTCCAGAACCTGCTGCAGGGCAGTTTCCGTAAGGGGCACCGGATTGCCCTT
>CAYRWZ010000157.1:0-260 GCA_964428065.1 uncultured Comamonadaceae bacterium
ATGGCTTCGATCAGCCGCCGTTGGACCGGTTTCTCGACATGATGGTGCGCTATGCCACCTTCGATTTCGGCAAAAGTTTCTTCAGCGACCGCACCGTGCTGGAACTCCTGGCCGATAAGCTGCCGGTTTCGGTATCGCTTGGCCTGTCCAGCCTGATCCTGATCTATGGCATTTCGATCCCGCTGGGGATTGCCAAGGCAGTGCGCGACGGCAGCCGCTTCGATCTGTGGACCAGCGCAGCCATCATCGTCGGCTATGCG
>CAYRWZ010000157.1:270-2347 GCA_964428065.1 uncultured Comamonadaceae bacterium
TCCCGGTTTTCTGTTCGCCGTGCTGCTGATCGTGGTGTTTGCCGGCGGCAGTTATGTTTCGTGGTTCCCGTTGCGCGGGCTGGTGTCCGATGGCTGGGCTGAGTTTTCGCTGGGCCAGAAGATCGTCGATCTGCTGTGGCATCTGGCCCTGCCGGTCACGGCGTTGGTGATCGGCGGCTTTGCCGGGCTAACCATGCTGACCAAGAATTCGTTTATCGAGGAAATCGGCAAACAATACGTGCTGACCGCCCGCGCCAAGGGGTTGACCCAGCGCCGCGTGCTGTACGGCCATGTGTTCCGCAACGCCCTGCTGCTGGTGATCGCCGGCTTTCCGGCCGCCGTCATTGCCACCATGTTCACCGGCGCCTTGCTGGTGGAGGTGATTTTCAGCCTGGATGGCCTCGGCCTGCTGGGGTTCGAGGCCGCCATCCGCCGCGATTATCCGGTCATGTTCGGCACCCTCTATATCTTCACCCTGCTGGGGCTGGTGCTCAATCTGCTCGGCGATCTGATGTACACCGCGATTGATCCGAGGATCGACTTTGACCGGCGCGCCTGACCCCGCTGACATGGCGGTGCGGCGCCCCCCGTTGCGCCCCCCGTTGCGCCCCTGGTATCGCCCAGTCTTGCGCCCGCTGGCCTTGCGTCCGCTGACCCAGCGGCGGCTGGCGAATTTCCGCGCCAATCGCCGGGGCTTCTGGTCGCTGTGGATCTTTCTGCTGCTGTTCGGCCTGTCGCTGTTCGCCGATCTGATCGCCAATGACCGCCCGCTGCTGATCAAATATGACGGCGGCTATTACCTGCCGATCGTCAAGGCCTATCCCGAAACCACCTTCGGCGGCGATTTCCCGACCGAACCCGATTACCGCGATCCGTTCGTGCAGGATCTGATCCGCGAAAAGGGCTGGATGGTCTGGCCGTTGATCCCCTATCGCTACGATACCGTGATCAAGGATCTGGGCCGCACTGTGCCCGCGCCGCCCTCGGCCCACAACTGGCTGGGCACCGACGATCAGGCGCGCGATGTGGTGGCGCGGCTGATTTACGGCTTCCGCATTTCCGTGCTGTTCGGCCTGTGCCTGACCCTGCTCAGTTCGGTCATCGGCATCGCGGCCGGGGCGGTCCAGGGCTATTTCGGCGGGCGGATCGATCTGTTGTTCCAGCGGTTTATCGAAATCTGGTCCGGGCTGCCGGTGCTGTATCTGCTGATCATCCTGTTCGCTGTGGTGGAGCCGGGCTTCTGGTGGCTGCTGCTGGTGCTGCTGGCCTTCAGCTGGATGGGACTGGTGGGGATTGTCCGGGCCGAATTTCTGCGCGCGCGCAATTTTGATTATGTCCGCGCGGCGCGGGCGCTGGGCGTGCCGGACGCGGCGATCATCTGGCGGCATGTGCTGCCCAACGCCATGGTCGCCACGCTGACCATGCTGCCGTTCGTGCTCAATGCCGGGATTACCACGCTGACCTCGCTCGATTTCCTGGGGTTCGGGATGCCGCCCGGCTCCCCCTCGCTGGGGGAGGTGCTGGCCCAGGGCAAGAACAATCTTCAGGCCCCGTGGCTGGGGATCACGGGTTTCGTGACCCTGGCGGTGATGTTGAGCCTGCTGGTGTTCATCGGCGAGGCGGTGCGCGATGCCTTCGATCCGCGCAAATCGGCTGCCAGCGGTGGGGGGGATGCATGACGGCCCCAATCAGTTCGCCCACTGCACCGCTGCTGGACGTCCGCGACCTGTCGGTGCGGTTCGCCCCGGTCGGCGCGGTGCCGGTCGATGCGGTACGCGGGGTCAGCTTCACGCTGAATCGGGGGGAAACCCTGGCGCTGGTGGGGGAAAGCGGGTCCGGCAAGTCGGTCACGGCCCTGTCGGTGGTGCAGCTGCTGCCCTATCCAATGGCGCAGCATCCGGGCGGCAGCATCCGCTTCGACGGGCAAGAGGTGATCGGCGCCGCCGACAGCGTGTTGCGCGGGCTGCGCGGCAACCGCATCGGCCTGATCTTTCAGGAACCAATGACGGCGCTGAACCCGCTGCACACGGTCGAACAGCAGATCGGTGAGGCGGTCGCCCTGCATCGCGGCCGGTCG
>CAYRWZ010000158.1:0-2324 GCA_964428065.1 uncultured Comamonadaceae bacterium
GGATCGCGCAGCCCTGCGCGCTCCAGTAAGTCTGCAGCGTCAGGATCAGGTCCTGAAAGGATTTCGGTTTGGCATGGGCTTTGGGCGCAGGCATGAACGGCTCACGGATCAGGGAAACCCCGGCCTAGCGCCAAGCCCGGCCCTGCGCAACCGGTCTCACTTTTTCGGCGGTTGCCGCTCGCCATTGTGATCCTTCTGGCCGAACCAGCCGATCCACGAAATGACAATGCCGAACACCACGCTCAAAATGAAGAGGATCGTAAACATGACCTCGTCTCCTTCGGTCGCCCCCCAAGACTTCAGGTTGGGGCCGCATCTCCCGATTGCAAGAAAAATCGGCGCTCACCAGACGATGGGAAGGCCCTTAACGATGGCATCGGCGGCGGCCGTGCGGGCGGCACCGTCCTCGGTGTGAGTGACCAACGGCGATAGCAGGGTGAGCGGTCCGCGCTTCAGGCCCTTCCGGGCCCGAACCAGAACGCGGCGGGCGGGTTCGCCGGCTTTGGAGGCGATGGGCAGCACGGTGATTTCGCCGGCCTGCCGGTCGAGCGGGACAAGCAGCCGGGCCAGTTCGGCGGCGCGGTGGATGAGGATCACCGGCGCGCGCGGCTTGGCGGCGAACAGCATGGCCTTGACCCAGCCTTCCAGCGGCAGGCTCTCGATATAGGCGCCTGCCTTGCCCTCACCGGGCACCGATATCTTGCCGGGCTCGAAATAGGGCGGGTTGGCGAAGACAAGGTCAAACCGGTTCTCATGGACCTGAACCCAGCTGGATGCTTCAGCCAGGTGCACACGCACACGCTCACCGTATCCGTTGAGGTCCGCGCCCTGCTGCGCCAGCGATGCCGTTGTTGCATCCTGTTCTATCCCGGTGAAACGCAGATGCGGCAGCCGGTAAGCCGCGGGCAACAGGGCGCCGCCGCAGCCGCAGCCGAGTTCCAGTGCCTCGCCCTTTTCCATCGCCGGCAAAGCCGCCGCGAGGGCCAGCGAGTCGAACCCCGCGCGAAAGCCCGCCTCCGGCTGAACCAGCTTCACCCGGCCCTGATAGACCGTGTCCTGGGTCGAGGCGGTCATCCGGGTTCGACGCCGGTGAGCGCGAGACGCGCTTTCACAAGGTCGGATTCCTGCACAAGAATGCGCCGCGGAAACACACCGATATTTCCTTCGACTGCAGAGATGTGACGATCCAGAACAAAGAACTCGATGCCCGCGTCGGACAGCAAATGCTCGACATAGGAGAGCTTCACCGGATCATTCGTCCGGAACACTTCTTCCATCAGGGCGTCTGGAAGCGCAGGTTCAGATCCACCGAGCGGGCATCATAGGCCTCCGCCTTGTCCGGTTTCGGGCCAGCGCCGGTGACGATCTCGATGATTTCGGTGGTCGTGCCGGAACTGCCACCGCCGCCCAACGGGAAGCCGATGCCGATCCCCACGCCGACCCCCGAATAGCCACCCGACCCCGCCGAGCCGCCGACGCTGATCGAGGTGCCGCCACCGCGGCCAGAGCTGCCGGACTGTTCGGTGGATTGATTGGTAATCTCAAACCAGTCCTTGCCTTCAGAAAGCGTGATCTCGGCTGCGCGCAACAGGGCCATGTTACGGGCGCGGATGGGGTCCTTGTCGGTATACGAAACCCGGTGGCGGCCAGCTTCGATCTGTTGCGAAAGATAGCCCTCCGCGCGTTCGGACTTGGCCGGACCATAGACGGGCGCCGTGGCGCAGGCTGCCATCGCGGCGAAAACGGGGATCAAAAGCGTGTGTTTCATGGGGCACCTTTAACGCGAATCGGGGTGGCTTGTCAGCCTGTTGCGAGAATCCCGATTGATGACAGGCCCGTGATAGGGTCAATACATGCGGCCCGGTGCCACGTCGCCTTGGCGCCGTGCCCTCGTAGAATTACTTAAGAGTCAGGACCAGCATGCGGAGTTCCGTTTGACCGTCGCGCCTAAACCGAAAAGCAAGGCGGCACTGTCTTCGGTCGTGGACCGTATGCAGGGGCTGGTTGCGGATGACCTGGCGCAGGTCGAGCAACTGCTGGCCGCCCGCGCGGCGAGCCCTGTTTCGATCATCCCTGACCTGTCGGGCTATATCGTCTCCGCCGGCGGCAAGCGGCTGCGCCCGCTGATCACGCTGATCGCGGCAAACGCTGTCGGCAAGGCGAATGCCTCGACGCATGCGCTCGCTGCGGCCGTCGAGTTCATTCACACTGCCACATTGCTTCACGACGATGTCGTCGACGAAAGCACGATGCGGCGTGGCAAGCCCGCAGCCAAGACGATCTGGGGCAATAATGCCTCGATCCTCGTCGGCGACTTCCTGTTC
>CAYRWZ010000159.1:0-271 GCA_964428065.1 uncultured Comamonadaceae bacterium
CGAATGCCCACTATCCACGCCTTTGCCCGCCGCTTCCACCGCGATCAGCGCCTGCGGCAGGCGAGCCACCACGGCGCGCGTGCCATAGGCGTCCTCGTCCATGCCGGCGCCCAGCCCCTGATAGGCCAGATCGATGATCGGCAGCACGCCGGTTTCGGCCAGCAGATCGACAATCGCGTCCCACTGCGCGGGCGTGTAATCAATCCCGGTGGGGTTATGGCAGCAGCCGTGCAGCAGCACCGCATCGCCCGCATCGGCCTTGTCGAGCGCG
>CAYRWZ010000159.1:395-752 GCA_964428065.1 uncultured Comamonadaceae bacterium
CACGCGGGCCACCCCGGCCTTCTTCGCCAGCGCAACCGCCAGGCGCACCGCGCCGGTGCCGCCGGGGGTCTGCATCCCGTCAATCCGACCGCCTTGCGAAGGATCCTCGCCGCCGAAGATATGCGGCATCAGCGCATGGACAAAGCCCATGTCGCCTTCCGGGCCGAGGTAGGACTTGCTGTCCTGCTCGGCCAGCAGCTGCGCCTCGGCCGCCTTGACCGCGGCGAAGACCGGGGTGGTGCCTTCCTCGGTGCGATAGACCCCGACGCCAAGGTCGATCTTCTCGGGCCTGGGATCGGCGTTGTGCAGACGGATCAGGGCGAGCAGCGCATCGGGCGCCTGGGGCGTGAGTCGGTC
>CAYRWZ010000159.1:776-2107 GCA_964428065.1 uncultured Comamonadaceae bacterium
GGGGCAACCCGCAATTGCAGCAGCGGCGCCCTAGAAAGGCGACCAGCGCTGCTTGCGCGAGAACTTCATGTAGCCGGCATTGATCCCCAGCCGCAGCCCGGCGCCCACCCGGATCGGGATCAGCACGATGTCGCCGCGGCGCAGGTAACTCGCATGGAGGCCGCCGACGAAATAGGCCTGCCCCTCGCCCGCGGGGAAGCGCTTGAACAGCTCCTCGCTGTCATAAAGATTATAGACCAGCACGAAGGTGTTGGCGGCATTGGCCCCGACATCAAAGCCCAGCGAAGGCCCGGTCCAATAGACCTGGCGGGTGCCTTCGACCTTGTGGTGCAGCGTGCCCGAGCCATAGCGCGCGCCGAAGATGAAGGCCCCGCCGGCCTCGCGCCCGACGATATAGGCATTGGGCCGGCCCTGCTTCTTGAGCAGGTCCTCGATCAGCTTGGCGAGGCCCTCGGCGCCCTTGCCGAACAGGCCTTCGGCCGCGCCGATGAGATCATCCTCGCCATAGGTGGTCTGCGCCTCGGCCGCGGATGGCTGGGCCGGGCTGGCCGCGGCCGGGGGGGCAATGGTGGGATCGGCGGCGTAGGCGGTGAACTCCTCGTCGAAGCGCGGATCATCGGGCACGGGGACGGGGGTGGGCGCGGGGGCGGGGCTGGCCGTGCCGGGCGGGGTGGCAAGGTCGGCATCGATCGCGCCTGCGGCATCGCCTGCCTGATAGGCCTGATCGGGGTCGAAGGTTTCGAGCTGCTGCGCCAGCGCCGGCGCGGCGAGTAGCGCGGCGAGCGTGGCCAGCAGCAGCGCCGCGCGGCGCAGGAGGAAGCGGAAGGTGGCGGCGATCACGGCGATCATCATGCTCTCCCCAGCACGGGCATGAGCCCGGGAATGGCCCCGGCCCAGCAGAATCGCTTGGCGCCTGGCCCGCAACCGCCTGGCGCCGGGGCGAATCGAAAATGCGACGAGCCGGGAGACATGCCTGCCCCGCGCTGGCTGAACCGTCCCCGAACCGCACGCCTGCCCAGCGCCTTTCGCCCAGGGCGGGCCTGCGGCGCGACAGGCGCAGGACAGGGGCGCCAGCTTTTTCGCCAAGCCACCTTGCCGCGTGCCGAGTGTGCGACTATAGCGGCGCGCTCACAGCCATATGGGTTGCCCGGAGACGTGGGTGAGTGGCTGAAACCAGTTCCCTGCTAAGGAACCGTACTCTATCAGGGTACCGAGGGTTCGAATCCCTCCGTCTCCGCCACTGCCATCGGCAACCCGCGGTCCGTGCCAGCGGCCGGACCGCGCCGGGTCAGTCTTTCTTCAGTGCGGCCAGCATCACCGAGCGGGCCGCG
>CAYRWZ010000160.1:0-2105 GCA_964428065.1 uncultured Comamonadaceae bacterium
AGCCCATGAAGGCGGTTGCCATCATCAGCAGCAGGATCACGACGCCCAGGATCCACAGCAGCTCGCGCGGGGCCTTGTACGAACCGTAATAGAGGCCGCGGAAGATGTGGATATAGACGACGATGAAGAACATCGACGCGCCGTTCATGTGGATATAGCGGATCAGCCAGCCGCCGTTCACGTCACGCATGATGCGCTCGACGCTGGTGAAGGCGTAATTCACATGCGGGGTGTAGTTCATGGCCAGGAACAGGCCGGTCAGGATCATCACCACCAGGGTGATCCCGGCAAGCGAGCCAAAGTTCCAGAAATAGTTAAGGTTTTTCGGCGTCGGATAGCCCGAGCCGACGGTGTGATCCAGGAAGCTGAAAATCGGCAGGCGACTTTCAATCCACTTCACCACGCCATTCTGCTTTGCTGTGCTGCTCATCACGCTTCCCCTTACCCGATCCGGATGGTGGTGTCGTCAAGGAAGGCATAGCTCGGCACGTCCAGGTTCCGCGGGGCCGGGCCCTTGCGGATACGGCCGGACGTATCATAGTGCGAGCCATGGCACGGGCAGAACCAGCCGCCATATTCACCGCGCGATTCGCCCACTTTCTGGCCCAGGGGCACGCACCCCAGATGGGTGCAGACGCCCACCAGAACCAGCCATTCCGGCTTCTTCACCCGGTCTTTATCGGCCTGCGGATCGGGCAGTTCGGCCAGGTTTTGCGACTCGGCCGCCTTGATTTCTTCTGCCGTCCGCCGGCGGATGAACACCGGCTTGCCGCGCCACGTCACCGTCACGCTCTGGCCTTCCTTGATCGACTTAAGGTCAACCTCGGTCGAGGCAAGGGCCAGGGTATCGGCAGCCGGGTTCAGGCTGTTGATGAACGGCCAGATGAAAGCGGCGGCGCCCACGGCGCCCATGGCGCCGGCGGCGAGTGTCAGGAAGTCGCGGCGGGTTTCCCCGGTTGCGGCTCCGTGCGGTCCTGAATTGGCAGTCTGTGCCATCTGTAACCTCGCGGCATCCCCGCAGAAGCGGGGCCAGTGAACGAACAGGGGCACCCGCGGTCAGATACCGCCCGGCGGCCCCATGCCCTGTGATACGGACACCATAAACATCTGTCGGGGCGCGATCTCGCCCCACAGTCCGTCGCGTATAGCCTAAATGTACGAAAATGCAAAGACAGGAGTCGTCACAGCCGCCTTGAAAAAGACGCTTTCAGCAGCTTCGAAAGTGATGAAAAACCGCTGGTTCCGGCAAACCCGCCAGGGGCTGGGGCTGGGGCTGGGGCGGGTGGGCGGCGGGCAAGGCGCAGTGGTATGGCCTCTGCTGCGGCCTAGCGGCGCGGATCCACCTTGACCCGCCCGGACGCATCGACATAGACGCGATAGCGCTGCCCGCCGGAGCAGGTGACGTTCCAATCGTTTTCCGCCCGCTTTTCATACTGCGCGACTGTGCCGCAGGGGCGGCCGTTGAGGGCGATGACCGAGGCGAGATCCTGCGCCGTTGAAACCTGCGCCGCCGCGATGCCGGGGGTTACAATAACGGGGACGGCCACGCCGGCCAGCAGCGCCACAACAGCCCAGGTAGTCCGAACAAACCCAGCCATAACCCCTATCCTTGCTGCATCTTCTGGAACTGATCGCGGTCGGACAGCAGTACCCAAAGCCCTTCGCGCGCTTCACTGATCTCAGCAAATAAGGGCGGATCTTTGTCCTGCAACAGGCTGGTCACCTTCATCACCAGCAATTCGAACCGGTCGCGCAGCACGGCCAGCGGATAGGCCTGGTCGCCCTTGTGATAGCGGTCGAAATCCGCCACCAGATCGCCGACCTGGTTTTTCAGCGCCAGTTTGGTCATCAGGCCGATGGCATCGGTCTCCTTCAGCTTTTCTTCCAGCTTCTCCAGATCCAGCGTGATCCGGGCGGGTGGCGTTACGGCTGGTGTTGCTGGCGCTGAGACGGCGGGTGCGGTCGGCGGTTCCGCTATGGCCGCGGCAGCCGGTGCTGGTTGAGGCTCTGGCAGGGGGGCATCGGTCACCTGCACCTTGGGGCGCGGGGCGGCGGCCGGGCGCGGCATGGCCGGATCGCCGGCAGAGCGCGGGGCCACGAATTCC
>CAYRWZ010000161.1:0-2094 GCA_964428065.1 uncultured Comamonadaceae bacterium
GGGCGACTGGCCCTATTCGGTGGCCGAACATTCGCTGCTGGTGGAAGAGATCTTCGTGCGTGCCAATCCCGGCATCGCGGCGAAATGGCGGCTGGCCGCGGTGCTGCACGACGCTCCGGAATACGTGATCGGCGACATGATCAGCCCGGTGAAGGCGGCGGTCGGGCCGGGATATGGCGAACTGGATGCAAGGCTGACCGCGGCGGTGCATCTGCGCTTTGGCCTGCCGGCCGTGCTGCCCCAGCCGATCAAGAAGGCGATCAAGGCGGCGGACAAGGTTTCGGCCTGGCTGGAGGCGGTGCGGATCGCGGGGTTCCGGGAGGCGGAGGCCGACAAGCTGTTCGGGCGGCCCGTGCCGGACCTGATCCACCGGCTGGAAATACGGCTACGTCCGCCCGCAGAGGTGCGGGCGGACTATGTCTCGACCGTGGCGAGACTGCTTGCGGACTGCTGACAGCGCCCGGGTTCGCAGGAACCCGGCATCAGCGACCCGTGTGCCGCAGGTGGTCGGCGGTGCGCAGCGCCGCGTCGTCCTGGAACTCGCGCGGCGACCGGCGCGGGTAGTGGCGCGGCAGGTAGTCTTCGGTGTTGGGCTTGAACCGCGTGGCGATCATCAGGGCATCAGCGAAGATATTCAACATCGCCTTTCTCCTTTTCGAGTTTCGATGATCTCTTTTGCCATGAAACTTGTCATGATACGATTCAATAAGGCGATCAATTTGTAAGGCAGTCTAACACATGATCGACTGGCGCAGCATCCCGTCGCTGACTGCACTCCGCGCCTTTGCGGCCACGGCGGAACTGCGCAACTTCAGCCAGGCGGCGCGGGTTCTGAACGTGACCCATGCCGCCGTGGCCCAGCAGGTCCGCGCGCTGGAAGAGACCCTGGGCCGCCCGCTGGTCCAGCGCGAGGGGCGCGGGGTCAGCCTGACCGCGGATGGAGAGCAGCTGGCCGCGGCCCTTGGCGAAGGGTTCGGCGCGATCCAGCGCGGGCTGGAAGCCTTGCGGGCCGGCGAGGCCGACCGCCCCGTCCGCATCACCCTGACGGCTGCCTTCGCCGCGCAATGGCTGATGCCTCGGCTCAAGGACTTCTGGCAGCAGCACCCCGAGATCGGCCTGTCGCTGCATCCCGACAGCAAGGTCGTCGATCTTCACCGCGAGCGCATGGACCTCGGCATCCGCTACGGCAACGGCGACTGGCCGGGGGTCGAGACGGAGTACCTCACCTCGGCCCGGCTGGTCATCGCCGGGGCGCCGTCGCTGATCGGGGACCGCGCCCCCTCGGTCGCGGAGATGGCCGAGATGGACTGGATATTGTCGCGCAGCTGGGCGGAACAGGACGCCTATCTGCGGCAGCTGGGCCTCGACCCCGAACGGCTGGAGCGTACCGACATCAGCAGCGAGGAACTGGCTCTGGCAGCGGCGCGGCAGGGACTGGGTCTGGTGGTGGAAAGCGTGGCGCTGATCGAAAGCGACGTGGCCGAGGGCCGGTTGCGCATCGTTCACGAAAGCCGGGCAAAGCTGCCGGCCTATTTCATCGTGACCTTGCCCGGGCCAAAGCGTGCCGCGACCCGGGCTTTCCTGAAATGGCTCAAATCCCGGGGTTGAGCGTCAGATCGCCATGTCCTCGGGCTTCTTGCCCTTGGCCAGCGCCTCGGAGAACCAGCGCGGCTTTCGACCGCGGCCCGACCAGGTATCGGCCGGATTAGCGGGATTCGCGTATTTGGCCACCGAGGGAGAGCGTTTGCGTCCCGCCGAAACGCCAGTCAGTTCGGCCAGGGTGAATCCCTTGGCCTTGGCGATTTCGTCAAGCTCTGCAAGAAGTTCCTTCTTGCGCCGATCCTCGTATCCCGCAATCGCCTTTGCTACCTGGGATTGCAAGTCCTTCAGCTCTTTCAAGGAAAGGCTATTCAAATCGATGTTCAACGTCCGATCTCCCATGGATAGGCTTTCGCCTGAATAGGACGAAAATCGCCTTATTGCAAGAAAGGGCGAATTACTTTGGGCTGCGCTTTGCGAGGATGCGCTGCAAGGTGCGGCGGTGCATCGAAAGCCGGCGCGCGGTTTCCGAGACGTTGCGGTCGCACATCTCGT
>CAYRWZ010000162.1:0-2064 GCA_964428065.1 uncultured Comamonadaceae bacterium
GCCGCGTCGGCTCCGCCGCCCAGATCAAGGCGATGAAGCAGGTTGCCGGTAAGATCAAGATGGAACTGGCGCAGTACCGCGAAATGGCGGCATTCGCCCAGTTCGCCTCCGACCTCGACCCGGCGACCCAGCGTCTGCTGGCCCGCGGCGCGCGCCTGACCGAGCTGCTGAAGCAGCCGCAGTTCGAGCCGATGCCGGTGGAAGAGCAGGTGGCGGTGATCTTTGCCGGTGTTCGTGGCTATCTGGACAAGGTGTCGGTGACCGATGTCACCCGCTTTGAAAAGGCGTTCCGTGCGGAACTGAAGGCGAAGCATCCTGAAATCCTGGAGTCGATCCGTTCGGCCCGCGAAGTGACCAAGGAAACCGAGGACAAGCTGGCCTCGTTCCTGGATCAGTTCGCCAAGACCTTTGCCTAAGGACGGAACGGCCAGCGGAGGGAGATCCACCTCATGCCCAGCTTGAAGGACCTGCGGGTTCGCATCCGCAGCGTCAAGTCAACGCAGAAGATCACCTCGGCCATGAAGATGGTCGCGGCGGCCAAGCTGCGTCGCGCTCAGGAGCAGGCCGAAGCCGCCCGTCCCTACGCGGAACGGATGCAGCGGATGATTGCCACGCTCGGCAGCCGGATCGGGGCGGATGCCCCGCCGCTGCTGGCCGGCAATGGCCGCGACCAGACCGTTCTGGTGGTGGTCGCCACGGCCGATCGCGGTCTGTGCGGTGCCTTCAACACCTCGATTGCCCGTGATTCGCGCGCCCTGGTGCGCCAGTTGCAGGCTGAAGGCAAGACGGTCAAGATCCTGTGCGTCGGCCGCAAGGGGCGCGATCTGCTGCGCAAGGATTTCGGCGCGCTGATCATCGATACGGTGGAAATGACCGGCCGTAAGAAGATCGCCTTCGCCGATGCCGATCAGATCGCAGCCCGCGCGCTGACGATGTTCGAAGCGGGCGAGATTGACCGTGCGGTCATCGTCTTCGCCCGGTTCAAGTCCGCCATCGCGCAGATCGTCACCCGTCAGCAGCTGATTCCGGCCCCGCTGCCCGAAGCCGCCGATGCGTCTTCGGATGTTGGAGGGGGCGGCGCTTCGGCCCTGTACGAGTATGAGCCGGATGAAGAAACCATCCTGCGCGCGCTGCTGCCGAAGAACCTGTCGGTGCAGGTCTACCGGGCCATGCTGGAAAACAGTGCATCCGAACAGGGTGCGCGGATGACCGCCATGGACAATGCCACGCGCAATGCCGGCGAAATGATCCGCAAGAAACTCACGCTGAACTACAACCGCAGCCGTCAGGCCCATATCACCAAGGAGCTGATTGAAATCATCTCCGGTGCGGAAGCGGTCTAAGGCAGCCCCATCAATTCTCCCGAGGGATAGCGGAGCAAACCCATGGCGAAGAACAATGTTGGTCGCATCTCGCAGGTGATCGGCGCCGTCGTCGACGTAACCTTCGACGGCGAGCTGCCGGCAATCCTGAACGCGCTGCATGTGCAGAGCGAAGGCAAAACTCTGGTGCTGGAAGTTGCCCAGCATCTTGGTGAAAACATGGTGCGCACCATCGCCATGGACACCACCGACGGTCTGGTGCGCGGAACCGAGGCAGTCGATACCGGCAGCCCGATCCGCGTTGCGGTCGGCCCGGAAACCCTGGGCCGCATCCTGAACGTGGTGGGTGACCCGATCGACGAGCGCGGCGATGTCGGTGCGACCAAGTCGCTGCCGATCCATCGCGCCGCCCCGGATTACACCGAACAGGCGACCGAAGCGCAGATCCTGGTCACCGGCATCAAGGTCGTCGATCTGCTCGCCCCGTATCTGAAGGGCGGCAAGATCGGCCTGTTTGGCGGCGCGGGCGTCGGCAAGACCGTGACCATTCAGGAACTGATCAACAACGTCGCCAAGGCGCACGGCGGTTACTCGGTGTTCGCCGGTGTCGGCGAGCGCAGCCGCGAAGGCAACGACCTGTACCACGAAATGATCGACTCCGGGATCATCAAGCTGGATGGTCCGGGCTCTAAGGTGGCACTGGTTTACGGCCAGATGAACGAACCGCCGGGTGCGCGCGCCC
>CAYRWZ010000163.1:0-1992 GCA_964428065.1 uncultured Comamonadaceae bacterium
GGTGGAGTGGATCGAGAAGGTGACCGTGCCGCGCGGCGGCGGGGCTACTGGCGGGGTCATGGCTGAACTGGCAGCTGGGGTATTGGCAGCCGGTACATTGGCAGCCGGGGTATTGATCGGCGCCGCGTTGGGATCGGGGGAGGGGCTGGGCACATAGCCCATCGGCAGGGAGCCGGACGTCACTGCGCCTGCCGGGGCGCCCGCCAGCAAGGCACCCGATATTTCCAGACGGCTGCGCGGCACGGATGACCCTGCGGATGCCGGACCGGCCGCTGCGGGCGCCATTCCCGCCGGCGGGGCCAGAACTGCAGACCCGATATAGGGGCGCGGCGCTGCGGTTGCCGCCGGCGCACCTGCCGATCCGCCTGCCGATCCACGTCGGGCGGCGCTGCCGGGCGGGGTCAGGATAATGCCGGTCGGGGCAGCGCCCAGGCCATCCAGGACCGTTTCATCCACCGTTACCGGGCCATCGCCCATCCAGGCGCCGCCCCATTGGGCCTGCACGGCTGACGATACGGGCACCGCCATGGCGAGAGTCAGAAGCGCGGCACTCAGACGGTAGGGGGCAGGCCGGGCCGGACGGCTGCGGAACTGAACGGTCATGAGCTTCGATCACTCCTATCCCAAGGCGTTTTCGTGCGGCATCGATCAACAATACCTGTGCCGCCAAGACGAAAATTTGCGACAGGTTACGCGGGTGCGCGGCGAAAATAAAGCCGCGCCCCGATGGCGAAATCGTGGCGCGGCAAGAAATTGGGGATAACTTTACCGGCGGGGTTACTGTCAGAGGGGCCGGATGGCGATGCGGTGGCGATCAGCCCCCATCATTTTGGCCATTATCCTCGGTCTTTTCGGTCGTGGTTTCGGCCCCCTTTTCGGCCCCCTTTTCTGGGCTTGCCTTCGGCTTGGGCGACGCTTCGGCCAGCAACCGCGCCAGCTTGTGATGCAGATGATCGTTGGCGGCAATCACTTCGCCGGTTTTCAGCATCGATTGGCCGCGCTTGAAATCGCTGACATAGCCGCCCGCTTCCCGCACCAGGATCAGGCCGGCGGCGATATCCCAGGCGTTCAGATCCTGTTCGAAATAGCCATCGCACCGTCCGGCGGCGACATAGGCAAGGTCCAGCGCCGCCGATCCCATGCGGCGCACACCCGCCACCTGAGGCATCAGCGCGCTCAACTGCCGCAGGAACCGTTCGCGCCCGGGCCGCCCGGCATGGGGGATGCCGGTCGTCACCACCGCCTGGATCAGATCGCGCCGCCCAGAGACACGCAGCCGGAAATCGTTGAGATAGGCGCCCGCGCCCTTTTCGGCCCAGAACAGCTCGTCCTTGGCGGCGTCATAGATGACCCCGGCAATGATTTCGCCATCGCGTTCCAGCGCAATCGAAATTGCCCAATGGGGCAGGCCGTGCAGGAAGTTGGTCGTGCCGTCCAGCGGATCGACGATCCAGCGGTGGGTGTTGCCGTCCTTGCCTTTGGCCTCCGGGCTTTCCTCCATCAGAAAGCCATAGTCGGGCCGGGCCTTGGCCAGTTCCTCGCGGATCACCTTTTCCGCGCGCAGATCGGCGTTGGACACGAAATCGGCCGGCCCCTTGCGCGAGACCTGCAGCTTTTCGACCTCGCCGAAATCGCGGACCAAGCCGCGCGCTGCCTTTTCGGCAGCCTTGACCATGACGTTGATGATGGCAGAGCGGACGGCCATGATGCACTAACCAGATGAAATTGTTGAACAGCAGCCCGGCCGCCCCTGGGGAAGCCGCCGGAAAACGAAAGCCGGGAGCCGCCCTGCGGCGAGTCCCGGCATAGTCCCCGACCAGGCTATGACCCGGTCGGCTTTGCTTTACTCAGCCCTTGAAGCGTTCGACGTAGGAACCGTCTTCAGTGGCAACCACCACCTTGGTCCCCGCTTCCAGATGCGGCGGCACCAGGATGCGCTGGCCGTTTTCCAGCTTGGCGGGCTTGTAGGAGGAGGAGGCGGTCTGCCCCTTC
>CAYRWZ010000164.1:0-1986 GCA_964428065.1 uncultured Comamonadaceae bacterium
GGCGATCTGGTCCTGGGCCGCGCCCCCGCGCCGACCCCGGCGCAGACCGCGCAGCTGGCCGCAATGCTGGCCCGCCGCCTGCGGCACGAGCCGGTGTCCCGCATTCTGGGGCAGCGGGAATTCTGGAGCCTGCCGTTTCAACTTTCCGCCGATACTCTGGACCCGCGCCCCGACAGTGAGCGGCTGGTGGAAGTGGCCCTGGGCTGCCTGCCGGATCAGCGGGACGCCCTGGTGGTCGATCTGGGCACCGGCAGCGGCTGCCTGTTGCTGGCGATCCTGTCCGAACGGCCGCAGGCGCGCGGCATCGGGGTCGATCTATCGGCCGGGGCAGTGGCGCAGGCAGCCGACAATGCCGCCCGTCTGGGGCTG
Source organism: uncultured Comamonadaceae bacterium (assembly GCA_964428065.1). Taxonomy (GTDB): domain Bacteria; phylum Pseudomonadota; class Alphaproteobacteria; order Elsterales; family Elsteraceae; genus CAYRWZ01. The sequence goes on from CAYRWZ010000164.1 coordinate 370, forward strand.
CAAGACCGGGCGCGGTTCGTCCAGGCCGATTTTTCCGCCCCCGATCTGGTCGCGCAGATCGGCATGGCAGAGGGGGCGGCCGATCTGGTGATCAGCAACCCGCCCTATATTCCCAGCCGCGATCTGGCCGGCCTTGCCCCGGATGTCCGGTTCTACGATCCCATGCTGGCCCTTGACGGCGGCGCGGACGGGCTGGACGCCTATCGCGTCCTGAGCCGCTGTCTGCCCGGTCTGGTCCGCCCCGGCGGGGATGCCCTGCTGGAAATCGGCTGGGATCAGGCGGCGGCCGTTTGCGCCTTGCTGGATCGGGCCGGGTTCGACCGCATCGATGTGCTGCGTGATTTGGCGGGGCGCGACCGGGTGGTGCGCGGGCGCTGGCCCGGTTAGTCCCGACCTTGATTTCAACGGTTTTGCCCGGAAATCAGCGGACAATTTCGGTAATTGGTGAAAAAAGCGCTTGGATTGGGCCGGGCTTCCGACTAGCTTGCTGGCTACGAGTGCAGTGGTGCGCCACGCCTCGGCAGACCCAATCGGAATATCGACCGACTGAGGACCGCAGGTCAGGACAATCGACCCGGCGTCTTGGGGGATACCGTCCGATATGGGCTGGGGGTTGCCGTGCCTGACCACGGTATGACTGGACGATTTCCGCCGATCAGGCTGGCACTGCGCCAATGGCAAACCGCCGGAATTCGATCCTACGGCCAGAACAAGGTGCCATGAGACAAGGTCCCCATATGAAGCGCGGTCGTGGTCGTAACCCCAATGGCGGGGGCGGCGGCGGTGGCCAGCAGAATGCGATGAATGGCGGCGGGCGTCGTCCAATCAATATTCGCCACCAAACCTTTGACAGCAACGGCCCCGACGTGCGGGTGCGCGGCAATGCGTTCCAGGTCTATGAAAAATATCTGGCGCTGGCCCGCGATGCCTCGGCCACGGGCGACCGGATCATGGCCGAAAACTATTACCAGCATGCCGAGCATTATTATCGCCTGATCGCAGCGAATACGGCGGAAAACCAGAACCCCTATCTGCAGCAGGCGGCGCGCGATCCGTTCGATGGCGAACAGTCGGACGCTGCTGGCGAGGCCACTGTCGATCCCAGCCAGGCCCCGCAGCCGGTGATGGACCCGTCCCAGTCGCCGCAGCCCGGTTTTGCCGAGCGCACGAGCCATGCCGGGGCCCAGGAACGCGGCCAGGAACGCGGGCAAGATCGCAATCACGGCCGGCAGCCCTTCGAGGCCCGCCGCCGGGACGATCAACGCCGGGATGATCAACGCCGGGATGATCAGCGCCGCGATGAGTATCGGCGCGACGATGGCCGCCGTGACGATGGCCGCCGTGACGATGGAAGGCGCGACGATCAGCGCGGGTTTGACCGCAATGGCCGGCGGGATCGGTTCGCACCCCGGTCCGAAGGGGGCGAGGGCGATGCCGTGCCGGCACCGCTGCCGGGCGTCACTGAACATGCCCCGTCGCGGGACGAACGGCCCATGCCCATCCAGACGCAGGAGATGCAGATCCCGGCCGCCCCGGCACCGGACTCCGGCGACGAGATGGCCGCACCGGCCGCCCGTCCGCGCGGCCGCCCGCGCAGCAGCACCGCCGCTGCCGCTG
>CAYRWZ010000165.1:0-1956 GCA_964428065.1 uncultured Comamonadaceae bacterium
CCGCCGATGCCGCCCTGACCCGGCTGGAGGTCGATCAGCTGGGTCTCGACGCGATGGACCGCAAGTACCTGTCCTGCATCGCCCGCAGCTATAACGGCGGGCCGGTCGGGGTGGAAACCCTGGCCGCCGCCCTGGCCGAACAGCGCGACATGCTGGAAGAAGTGATCGAGCCATATCTGCTGCAACAGGGGCTGCTGCAACGCACCCCGCGCGGGCGGATGCTGGCCCCCGGTGGCTGGCGCTATCTGGGCCTGACCCCGCCGCGCGATCTGGACCGGCAACTGGATCTGCTGGGCCGGATGGAGGATGACGATGCCGAATAACCCCCTTCCGCAGCAGGCAGAGGCCCCGGCGCGCGGCCGACTGACGGCCGGCGTGCATCGCCTGCCCTTGCGCGTCTATTACGCCGAAACCGATGCCGGGGGCGTGGTCTATCACGCGCGCTATCTGGATTTCGCCGAACGGGCGCGGGCAGAAATGCTGCGCTGCGCCGGGTTCGAATCCCGCTCGCTGGTCGATGGCGGCATCGCCTTCGCCGTGCGCAGCTGTACGCTGGATTTCGTCGCCCCGGCCCGGCTGGACGATGCGCTGGTGGTGGAAAGCCGGGTAACGCAGATCGGCGGCGCCAGCCTGACCATCGAACAGGTGGTGAAGCGGGTGGACCGGGTGGATCAGGGGGGCACGGCCCAATCCGGCGATACATCCGTCACAGCAGACCGTGATTTGGTCACAATCATCGTGCGTCTTGTGTGCATCGATGCCCGGTTTCAGCCGCAGCGGGTGCCGCAGGCCCTGCGCGATGCCTTCGCCCCCGGCCTTGAGGCCCCCTCTGAACCGGCACCCGCCGGGCACTGACTGAAAAGGAAGAAGAACAGTAATGCAGGGAAATCTGGACCCCGCGCTGGCCGCACCGGTGCATGATCTGTCCATGTGGGGCCTGTTCATGCAGGCCGATATCGTCGTCAAGCTGGTGATGCTGTCGCTGGTCTTTTCCTCCGTGTGGAGCTGGACGATCATCATCGACAAGCTGATGAAGATCCGCAAATTGCTGGAACAGGCCGAACAGTTCGAAGAAGCCTTCTGGTCGGGCGGATCGCTGGAAGATCTGTATGACCGGATCGGCGCCCGCCCGGCAGACCCGCTTTCGGCCGTCTTTGCTGCGGCGATGCGCGAATGGCGGCGGTCGGCCCAGCGGGGCATTTCCGGCGCCACCGGCAGCCTGCAACAGCGGATCGAACGGGTGATGGCCGTCACCGTCTCGCGCGAGATGGAGCGGCTGGAGAAATGGGTGCCGTTCCTCGCCTCGGTCGGCTCCACCGCCCCGTTCATCGGGCTGTTCGGCACCGTCTGGGGCATCATGAACAGCTTTTCCGCCATCGCGACCCAGAAGAATACCAGCCTGGCCGTCGTCGCCCCCGGTATCGCGGAGGCGCTGTTCGCCACTGCCATCGGGCTGATCGCCGCGATTCCCGCCGTGCTGGCCTATAACAAGATCTCCAACGATCTGGCGCGCTATGCCAACCGGCTGGAGACCTTTTCCGGCGAGTTCGGCGCCATTCTGTCGCGCCAGCTCGACATCCAGCAGGCGGAGTAGCACGCAATGGGCGCCTCGCTCAATTCCGGGGGCGGCAGTCGCAGGGGCGGCCGCCGCAGCTATACCCCGATGGCGGAAATCAACGTCACCCCGCTGGTTGACGTCATGCTGGTGCTGCTGATCGTGTTCATGGTCGCCGCCCCGCTGTTGACGGTTGGCGTGCCGGTCGATCTGCCGAAAACCAGCGCCGCTGCCCTGAATGAGCGGGTGGAGCCGTTGACCGTTTCGGTTGACCGGAATGGCCGCATCTTCATCCAGGAAATGGAAGTGGCCGCCGATCAGCTGGCCCCGCGCCTGCAGGCCATTACTGCCAATAAGCCGGATACCACCATCTATGTCCGCGGCGATAAGGGCATCAATTA
>CAYRWZ010000166.1:0-229 GCA_964428065.1 uncultured Comamonadaceae bacterium
TCTCCACCACGGTTGCCGACCTGCGCTTTGCCAAGCCATTGGACGAAGACCTGATCGCCCGGCTCATGCGCAGCCACGAAGTGATCGTGACGGTCGAAGAAGGCGCCATCGGCGGCCTCGGCGCGCATGTGCTGACCTTTGCCAGCGACACGGGCCTGACCGACAATGGCCTCAAGGTCCGCACCCTGCGCCTGCCCGATACCTTCATCGATCACGACGACCCGATGAA
>CAYRWZ010000166.1:272-502 GCA_964428065.1 uncultured Comamonadaceae bacterium
AAGGCGCTGAAGCACAATTCTGCCGGGATCGAAGCGGCAGCGGAGGAAGTGCGGGCGTAAGCGCCGATGGGCGAACTTCTCGGGGTTCCGGAGTGGGTGGCGGCAACGGGTTTCGTCGTGGCCGCCCTCGCCGTCTGCCTGGGCGCAGGCTTCATCATGCTGCGCCGCGCCCACGTCCGGCTCGCCGCCCGCCGCCCCAGCCCGACCGAGGCGGAGTTTCTCGCCATGAT
>CAYRWZ010000166.1:524-1587 GCA_964428065.1 uncultured Comamonadaceae bacterium
GACTGTTCGCCCGAGGCTGCGCGCTTCGTGTGGGAACAGGCGCTGCCCTATGTCAGCCCGCGCCTGACGCCGCATCCGGACGACAGCCTGATTGATGATCTGTGCATAGACGGGGACGACATCGACATGTTCTGGGCAAAGGAGTGGGCCGACCGGCTGGGTATCCCGGAAAGCGATCTGCCCGACTGGCCCAAGGACTGGCCGCTGACGGTGCGCAATTTCGCCCGCTGGTGCGATCTGGCCCGCTCTAACGCCCCGGCTGCGTGATCCCCACGGCTTCCGGATTGGCAGGCGCTTCGACCGGCGCGGGAGCAGTCGCGGGGGCGCGCTTCAGCGCCTCCAGTTCCGCCAGCCACTCGGCATCTTCCTCCGAGATCGGCTGGCCTCTCAGCTCCGCAATATCCCGGCGGCGCTGGGCGAGGTAGGTCTGCCGGCGCAGGAAATAGGGATCGTCGGTTGATCGGATCGCGGCGATTTCCTCATCGAACTCCACCCGCTGATCGAGGCCGTTCACCACGAAATAGGGCGCGGCGTAGGCCGGGCGGTTGAAGGGCCGGCCCACGGCAATCGGAAGCAGCAGTTGATCGAGCGTGCTCCCGGCCAGATCGCGTACGCTGGTTGCACCCGTCACCGGCAGATAGAGATAAGGCCCCGGCCCCACGCCATAGAATCCCATCGTGTTGGCAAAGCCATTGCGGCGATAGGGGATCCCGGCACCCTTGCCCGCCACATCGAACAGCCCGCCCAGACCCACGGTCGAATTGATGGCCAGCCGCCCAAGCGCCCCGAACGCCTTGCCGACCTTGCCCTGCAGCAGGAAATTGAGCGCATTGCTGGGCTCGCCGAGGTTCTTCACCACATTGCCAAGTCCGTCGCGGATCGGTTCGGGCAGCCCATCGCGATAGGCATAGGCGATAGGTTCCACCACCGCCTGATCGACCGCCTGCGTCAGGCGGTAGCTTTCGGCGTTGATACGCTCCATCGGATCGGACTTGGGCGGGCCATAGGTGCCCTCGACGGTGATTTCAGTGAGTTCTTCCACACCCTCGCGCTGCTCTTCACC
>CAYRWZ010000166.1:1597-1836 GCA_964428065.1 uncultured Comamonadaceae bacterium
GCATCATCGGCTGGCGGGCCGTCCTGCTCCTCCTCTGGCGGCGTCAGGTGCCATTCCAGCGGGGTCAGGGCAGGCAGGGGCGCAGGTGGTGGCTCAGCCGCCGCCAGCACCGCGCCGAGCAGGGCGGGTGAGGTCGAAAGCAACGCAAGACCCGGCATGGCATTCCTTTCGTTCCCGCAGTTGCACGATCATGCGCATCCTGTCTGCGCGATTCTTGCCCTTTACCCCCTCCCCCTATA
>CAYRWZ010000167.1:0-1772 GCA_964428065.1 uncultured Comamonadaceae bacterium
TGGAAGCCGAGGCGGCGCACGGCACCGTGACCCGCCATTACCGCGAATTCCAGGCCGGGCGCGAAACCTCGACCAACCCGATCGCGTCGATCTTCGCCTGGACCCGCGGCCTGTGGTATCGCGGCGATTTCGACGGCACCCCGGACGTGAAGGCCTTTGCCGAAACACTGGAGAAAGTGTGCGTCGAAACCGTGGAAAGCGGCTACATGACCAAGGATCTGGCGCTGTTGATCGGCCCGGATCAGCCGTGGCTGTCCACCACCCAGTTCTTCAACAAGATTGTTGAAAACCTGCACAAGACGATGAAGTAAGGTGCTGGGGAAGTAACCCGCAGGGACGCATCGACCATTGACGCGGCCCCATCCTGGTCTAAGTCCGGGATGGGGCCGTTTCCTTGATACCGGGGACCATAAGAATGACCGCCGAACACAGTGCCGCGAATTCCTCCCTGCCGCTGATCGTCGGCATCAGCGGGGCATCGGGCGTGATTTACGGCATCCGGATTCTGGAAGCGGCGCGCACCCTGGGGATTCCCACCCATCTGGTGATGACCAAATCGGCCGAACGCACGCTGGCCTATGAAACCCGGCTGAAGGTGGCCGATGTGCACGCGCTGGCCGGGCAGGTGCATGCGGTGGCGGATATCGGGGCGTCGATTGCCTCCGGCTCGTTCCGCACGCGCGGCATGATCGTCGCCCCCTGCTCCATCCGCTCCCTGTCGGAAATCGCCAGCGGCGTCACCTCCTCGCTGCTGACCCGGGCGGCGGATGTGGTGCTGAAGGAACGGCGGCGGCTGGTGCTGATGGTGCGGGAAACGCCGCTGCACCTGGGTCATCTGCGCAGCATGGCGGCAGTGACGGAAATGGGGGCGATCTGCATGCCCCCGGTCCCCGCCTTCTATGCCAATCCGGCCAGCCTGGACGATCTGATCGACCATACGGTCGGGCGGGCGCTGGACCTGTTCGATATCGACAGCGGCCTGGTCAAGCGTTGGGGGCAGGAGCCGCCCTCCCGCCTCTAAATGGGCGCGTTCCCTAGGCCGCGAATTCGATGATCACCTCGTCCACCGCCAGGCTGGCGCCGGGTTTGGCGACGATCTTGGCGATGGTGCAATCCTTTTCCGCCCGCAGCACGTTTTCCATCTTCATGGCTTCGACCACGGCCAGCGGTTCGCCTGCCTTGATCGTATCGCCCTCGCGCACCGAGACCGATACCAGCAGCCCCGGCATCGGCGACAGCAGATAGCGCGATAGATCCGCCGCCGCCTTGGCCGGCATCAGCCGCATCAATTCCGCCGCCCGCGTCGGCATCACCCGCGTCAACACGGCCCGCCCGCCCTGGGCCAGCCGCACCGCCATGCCCTGCCGGGTCATCTGAACCGTCAGCGGCTGGCCGTCGATGGTGCCGGTGAACAGGCTGGCTTCCGGCGACAGATCACCCCGCACCGGCACGGTCAGGCCATCGACCAGCACATCCACCCCCTCGGCAACCCGCGTCACCGTGCAGGAATGATCGGCATCGCCGACCAGCACCGACCAGTGATCCGGCACCCGATAGGTCTTGCCCGGCGTCCGCCCACTCATCGCCGCATCGCGCAGGGCGGCGACATAGTGGCGCGCGGCGGCCAGGGCAACCAGATCGCGCACCCGGTCCGGTGCGGGCAGGCCGGCGCTGTAGCCTTCCGGGAAATCCTCGGCAATCAGATTGGTGGACATATTGCCGGACAGAAAGCGCGGATGCGCCATCAGCGCGGCCAGAAATTCGCGGTTATG
>CAYRWZ010000168.1:0-1758 GCA_964428065.1 uncultured Comamonadaceae bacterium
GCCAGCGGCATTACGGTGCAGGTCGAAAGCGATCAGGCCGACCTGATCCTGGGACGCCTGCTGCGGGAAGGCGCGACGACTGCCGCCGATGTTGTGCTGTTCCCAACCCTGACCCGCGCCGAACGGGCGGCCACCGCCGGGCTGCTGGTGCCGGTAAGCCTGTCCGATCTCGATAAATCCATCCCGCCGGCCTATCGCGACGCGGGCGGCCGCTGGATCGCCGTGACCGGGTTCGTCCGGGCCGCCGTGGGCCTGGGCGATAAGATAAAGCCAGGCGACATTAGTCGTTACGATGATCTCGCCAAACCGGCGCTGAAGGGGCGGCTGTGTTTACCGCCGCTGGGTCGCCTCGCCAGTCGCTCGTTCCTTGCGACCCAAATGATCCCCGACCCGCTGGCCGCCGAAGCTTGGCTAAAAGGAGTGACGGCCAATGCCGTTGTCCTACCGCCCGCCGATGGACCCGTTCTGCCCGATGCCGAAGATCGGCCCCTGGTGCAGGCGCTGGCCGATAATAAGTGCGATGTGGCGCTGATCGGTAGCCGCACGCTCGCGAAGCTGGCCGACCGTCTAACCCAAGGCGGAACCGATGATCCGCTGCGCCCGGTCCTCGACAAATTGACCGTCTCCTTCCCCACCCTGGGGGAAGGACGCGGCACGCCGGTCGAGATTGTCGCCGTCGGGGCGACCCAAGCCACCGGACGGCGCGAGGCCGCCGTGAAGCTGATCGCTTATCTCACCTCCGACACCGGCCAGCGCCTGCTGGCCGAAGCCCTATGGGGCTATCCGCTGAAGCCCGGCACGCCGCTCTCCAACCCCGTCACCCGCTGGGGCCCCTTCAAAGCCGACCCGACCCCGCTCTCGGCCCTGCTGCCGCTGCTACCGCAGGCGGCGGCCCTGGCGGAACGGGTGGGGGGGATGTGAGGGCTCTCCGCCTGGTCCCCCTGGGGGAAAATAGACGCCTGAAACCCGGCGGCACTGCATCGGGCAGAGCGCTATACTCGTCCCATGTCCCTGCTTCTCCCCTCCGATGATACGCTATACGCCGCGCTCGTCGCCCGCGATGCCGCCTATGATGGCCACGCCTTCGTCGGGGTGACGACGACGGGCATTTTCTGCCGCCTGAGCTGCCCAGCGCGCAAGCCAAAGCGCGAGAATAGTCGGTTCTTCGCCTCGGTCGCCGCCTGCTTCGAGGCTGGGTTCCGGCCTTGTCAACGCTGCCGCCCGCTCGAGCTGTTTCGGCGGCGCGATCCCCTAGTCGCCGATTTGCTCGACCGGTTAGACCAAGCTCCCGAAATCCCATGGTGCGAAGACGGTATAGCCGCCCTGGGCTATGACGCCTCGACTGTCCGCCGAGCCTTTAAGCGTGCCTTCGGCATGACCTTTCTTGAGCTTGCCCGAGTTCGCCGATTGGGCCAGGGCGTCGGCCGATTGGCGACCGAGGAGAAGGTGATCGACGCGCAGATGGCGGCGGGCTTCGGGTCTAGCAGCGGCTTCCGGGAGGCGGTCGGGCGACTGCTAGGCGAAACACCCGCCGCTTTACGCGGGCGCACCCTGCTGTTTGCCGATTGGGTTGAAACGCCGCTCGGCGCTATGTTGGCGGTGAGCGATACCCAAGCGCTGCATCTGCTGGAATTCTTCGACCGCAAGGCCCTGTTGGCCGAATTGACCCGGCTGCGGACCCTTACCGGCTCCGGCATCACCTTTGACCGAACGGCAGTCCACGGCCGGGTGACCGGCGCCTGGGGCACCTCGTTTGCG
>CAYRWZ010000169.1:0-1452 GCA_964428065.1 uncultured Comamonadaceae bacterium
TATTCCCGACGGGAAGGGGGGCCTGAGCCGTGCCCACCACTGAGACCCTGCTCGACGCACCGGTTTTCTATGCGGATGTTCAGGCGCTGCTGGCAAAGGCGGCCAATGGCACCGTGGCCGATCACGGCGGCTTGAAAGCCTTCTGGACGCTGGACCGCGCGGCGCTGCTGGACGCCAAACTTTTCGATCTGCCGCTGATCGCGCCAGAAGTTGAGCTGACGTGCTGCGGCAATCCGGTGAAAGGCGGGGCGTCGCGCTCCGCCCGCTCGGCCCTCATCAAAGGGCTTAAGGGCGAAGCTCCCTTCGACGGCGCGCAATACCCCCGCCTGCCGTGGGGCGGCATCGCCCTGACGGCAGCAGAAATCGCCACCGTGGCGCAATGGATCGATGATGGGTGTCCCGGCGAAAGCCGGGCCAGCCTGAGCACCGAGATTGAGGACGGCGAGGCAATGCCGCGCGTCGAGATCGTCGGGCTGGCGGGACCGGTCTTCGGCCTGCTAACCGGCGATCCCAACGCCTATCATTACGAACGCGGCGAACCCGTGCAGCGCATGAACCTCGACTGCATGAGCGACTGGCAGATCGAGCGGCTGCGCCTTGCCTTCCGGGGTCTCTATGAGCTGAACAAATGGACGGAGGATGCGCGCAACTATAATAACCTCGCGCTGATCCACCAGAACCATTGCCAGCACGGCTGGGAACGTTTCCTACCGTGGCACCGCGTCTATCTTTATGAGTTCGAGCAGGCGTTGCAGGCGATCTGCCCCGATGTGACCATGCCCTACTGGGATTTCACGATGGCGGCCTATCACCCGGAACAGCCGGAGACGGGTCAACGCATCCCGCAGTCCTTCATGTGCTTCCTGACCGAAGCCGCGCTGCCGGACCTCGTGAAGGCCGGGCTGCCCGCCGAGCAGGCGAAAGCGCTACAGCCGATGGTCGGCCAGACCTTCTATAGCCAGGATACGTTCTTCGCGGCGGTGACGGCGGCAACCGGGGTGGATTATTCCACTAACCCACTGCGCCCGGCCTTCCTCGATGTCCTGCTGGAAGCCAATTCGCTGTGGTATCCCCTGCGTTACCCCGGTGAATACAACGGCAAAACGATCAATCAGGCCATCCACTACCATTACCCGACCGCCGACGATATTCGCCAGATTCTAAGCCTGCGCACCTACCGCGATTTTGGCGGCGGCGGTCTTTACAACGACCAGAACCCGCATAACACGATGCATATCTGGACCGGGGGGATGAACCCGCAGTACGACCCCAATACGCCTTCGGGCGTGCGGGTTTCGGGGCGACGCTTCCACAAGCGGGAAGACCTGTATAGCCAGCCGCAGTTCGGCGATATGTTCAGCAATCTGACGGCTTCCTACGATCCCGTCTTTTGGCCGGTGCATTCCAACATCGACCGCATCTGGTGGGAATGGCAGCAGACCCACCCGGACA
>CAYRWZ010000169.1:1537-1754 GCA_964428065.1 uncultured Comamonadaceae bacterium
TATGAATACGTCAAAAGCACCCATATCGTCCCGGTCGGGCTGACCGCGCCGGTTGGGCGGTTCCGGTCCAAGGAAATCCCGGTCCCGGCGGCGGTCAAGGCGGGCTTCGGATCGGCGGAGGTGCGGTTGCACCGCGTGCCGCAGCTCCCGCGCTCCTGCTTCATCCGGGTCTTTTTGAACAATCCGCAGGCCGACGCCAGTACGCCGCTGCGCCCCG
>CAYRWZ010000170.1:0-1739 GCA_964428065.1 uncultured Comamonadaceae bacterium
TCCGGCATCGGGCCTGGATTTCGGCGCGGCGATCAACACCGATGCGATCATCGCCCAGAACCAGCAATTCGATTTCTATGATGGCGGCGGGCTGGATCTGGCCGTGCTGGGCATGGCCGAATGCGACCGGGCCGGCAATATCAATGTCAGCCGCTTCGGCCCCAAGCTGGCCGGGGCAGGGGGCTTCATCAACATCTCCCAGAATGCCCGCAAGGTGGTGTTCACCGGCACCTTTACGGCGGGCGGGCTGGAGATTGCGGTGGAGGATGGGGCGCTGCGCATCCTGCGCGAGGGGCGGGCGCGCAAATTTGTCGAGCAGGTGGCGCAAATCACCTTTTCCGGCGCCCTGGCCGCCCAATCTGGGCGCGATGTCTTTTACGTCACCGAACGGTGCGTATTTCAGTTGACCCCGGATGGGGTGGCGTTGATCGAAATTGCCCCCGGCATCGATCTGGAGCGCGATATCCTGGCCCATATGGATTTCAAGCCGCTGATCGACCGTCCGGCGCCGATGGACCGCCGCCTGTTCCTGCCCGATCCGATGGGGTTGGCGGCCGACCTGGCCGACCGCCCCTTGGCCAACAGGATTACCTATGATCCGGCGCGGAACATCCTGTTTCTGGATTTCAGCCGCCTGCGCGTACGCCGCCGCGCCGATGTGGAGGCGATCGAATCCGCCGTGACCCAGCGGTGCAGCGCCATCGGCCAGAAGGTTGAGGCGATTGTCACCTACGATCATTTCCAGCTGGACGATCTGGTCGCCGATGATTACGCGGCGATGGTGGAGCGGATGGTCGGGCGCTTCTACACCGGCGTCCACCGCTATGGCGGCAGCGCCTTCACCCGGATGCAGTTGGGCAAGGCGCTGACCCGCCGCGATCTGGACCCGGCGCTTGAGGATATGAAAGATTTGGGCAAAGCCTAACTGGGGTAAAGCGTAACCGGATGGGTTTGCTTTTTGGGCAGAGGGCGGTAACTATTGCCGCAGACATGATCGGGCGCAGGGTCCGGTCCGAAGACAAGATGTTGTGCCGAGGGAGCTTGGGCTAAATGAAAATCGCGTTTGCGGAACTGGATCTCGCCCGCAAGGGTACGGTGGTGGTTGGTGTGCTGGAAGGACGCAGCCTGACGGCCAGTGGCGCCGTTCTGGACAGCCGGGTCGGCGGTGCGCTGGTCAAGGCGATGGGCGCCAGCCGGTTCACTGGCAAAGCGGGTGAGGTGCTGGAACTTCTGGCCCCGGCGGGCATCGATGCCTCGCGCGTGGTGCTGCTGGGCCTGGGCAAGCCTGCCGAGCTGGATGCTGCCAAGGCCGAAACTATCGGCGCGTCGCTGGCGGCGGCCCTGCTGGGCCATGCAGAGGCGCAGGCCTTCGTCGCGGTCGATCCGCTGGCCAAGGGCGGCCTGGCCGCTGCCGATATCGCGGCCCATCTGGCCTTCGGCGCGCTGCTGCGGTCGTATCGCTTCGACAAGTACAAGACCAAGCAGAAGCCGGACGACAAGCCCAAGCTGGACAAGCTGACCCTGATGCTGGGCGATCATGCCGCCGCCAAAAAGGCGTTCGGGGTGCTGGAAAAGGTGGCCGACGGCGTGTTCCTGGCGCGCGATCTGGTGACCGAGCCGGGCAATGTGGTTCATCCGGAAAGCTTCGCCGAAAAGGCCAAGGAACTGTCTAAGCTGGGCCTCGAGGTCGAGGTGCTGGGCGAGAAAGAGCTGAAGAAGCTGGGCATGGGCGCGCTGCT
>CAYRWZ010000171.1:0-449 GCA_964428065.1 uncultured Comamonadaceae bacterium
CCAAACAGGAGGTAGCCGCCATTGTGGCGCCCGCCGATATTCAAAAACCCCGCAAAATTGTAGATCAGGCGGGTGCCTTGTCGCGGGGCGTTGAAATCATGCGAGCCCACCAGAGTTCCGGTAATGCCAAGCGCGGCGTCGGCGGGGAGGAGACGCTCTGCGGCGCCGAGATCGGTATCGCTGATAAAGGAGAAGGTCTGAGGCCCAACGGCTTCGGGCGCCAGCGCCAGTTTGATCGTGAGGTTGGCCGGATCATAGGTGGCGATGATGCCCAAGCCTTGAAGCCGCGCAATCGACAGGAACTGCCCCGCTTCGCGCTTCAGTTCAGCGCGCGGGGCGGGGGCAAGCTTGGTGCCCAAGGCCAGTTCCAGCGAGCCGGCCTCGATTGCGATGAGTTCATAAATGGTAACTTCTACAGTGACCAGCGGAAGCCGGTTGCCTTCGAACAC
>CAYRWZ010000171.1:516-1027 GCA_964428065.1 uncultured Comamonadaceae bacterium
GGCGGAGGCAATGGACTGTCTGCGCGTTCGGGCAACGGCTTAGCAGAGCTTTGAAGCACAATGGTGCCAGCGGCCGCCTGACCAACAGGGGCGGCCCAACTTGGGCTGCTGATCACGATGAGTAGCAGCGCCAGCAACAGCCGACAGCGCCCTATCGCTATGCGATTGCGGCCCCCATGCGCCACGGCTCAAACCATCAATACCGACAAGGGCTCGGCCCGGCCCCGGCAAAGGCAGCGGGCCAGCCTGCTTCAGCTCTCACCGCGAAGCAGCCGCACTTCGGCCGGACCGCTTGCCGCCGCCGCCGCTGCCTCAAGGCTTGGATCCAGCGGAAAGACGAATTCACGGCTTGTTCCGGGGGGTACGATGGGGTTGCTAATCAAGGTCGCAACATCATCCGGGGTAAGGGTTATACGCGATGCGCCGACACGATATTCGATCACCTGCCCGGTCAGAAAGCCGTAATCATTACCGTTATTGGCGACCTTGAAGCGCAACGTCCCGTCCGCGG
>CAYRWZ010000171.1:1097-1687 GCA_964428065.1 uncultured Comamonadaceae bacterium
ATTGTAGGTGAACTGAATGCCCGTGCCTTCTAGCCGGTTCACCGGAACCTCGGTCACCTGGACCACAAACGCCTCGGCCATCTCACCAAGGGTCCCCACATACTGAATGCGGATCGCCTGCGACTGCCCTGGGGCAATCTGTACTTGTGGGGGAAAGGTGATAAACTCGTCTTCAGCAGGCTCGAACACCTGCTCGCCATCGGCCGATACCACCCGGCGCAATACCTGGATTTCGATCGGGAGCGGCTCCTCGCGGATGTTGTTGATGGTAATGGTGGCGCCGTCCTGACCGCGACTGGGCTGCAGGAACACGCGCATCGGCGTAACTTCGTAAGCCCGCGCGGCGCCCGCCAGCGCCAGCGCGATGAAGATTGCGAACGCTAGCCACAAGCACTGCTTCAGCCATGTGCCGCGATCGAAGATGCCCTGTTGCGCCATATTCCTATCCGTTCCGAAAACGCGCCTTATGTCCGGGAATTTTACTGGCGTGATGTTTGGACCGCCACTTATGGTAAACAGTGCGTTATAGACAATCCGCTTTAAAAAAAAGGTGGTGGAACCCATGGGGGCTCCACCACCTTTGTGACCCC
>CAYRWZ010000172.1:0-270 GCA_964428065.1 uncultured Comamonadaceae bacterium
CGCTGACCACCTATCTGTCGCTGGCCGGGCGCTATTGCGTGCTGATGCCGAACACCCCGCGCGGTGGTGGCGTCTCCCGCAAGATCGTCAATACCTCCGACCGCAAGCGGCTGAAAGGGATGCTCGACGAGTTCGAGATTCCCCAGGGCATGGCGGTGATCGTGCGTACCGCAGGGATGGAACGGGCCAAGACCGAAATCCGCCGCGATTATGAATATCTGCTGCGCCTGTGGGACGAAATTCGCGAAACCACGCTGAACTCCACGGCCC
>CAYRWZ010000172.1:297-1548 GCA_964428065.1 uncultured Comamonadaceae bacterium
GATCCGCGATCTTTACACCCGCGATATCGATGAAGTGCTGGTCGAAGGCGACGAGGGGTACAAGACCGCCAAGGCCTTCATGAAGATGCTGATGCCCAGCCATGCCAAGCGGGTGCAGCCCTATAAGGACGATGTGGTACCCCTGCTGCATCGCTTCCAGGTGGAAAACCAGCTGGATCTGATCCACAACCCCACCGTCACCCTGCGGTCGGGCGGCTATATCGTCATCAACCCGACCGAAGCGCTGGTGTCGATCGACGTCAACTCGGGCCGCGCCACCAAGGAACGGCATATCGAGGAAACCGCCCTCAAGACCAACCTGGAAGCCGCCGACGAAATCGCCCGGCAGCTGCGGTTGCGCGATCTGGCCGGGCTGATCGTGATCGACTTCATCGATATGGAGGACAGCCGCAACAACGCTGCCGTCGAACGCCGCCTGAAAGAGGCGATGAAGTCCGACCGGGCGCGCATCCAGATCGGCAAGATTTCGTCCTTCGGGCTGCTGGAGCTGTCGCGGCAGCGGCTGCGGCCCAGCCTGCTGGAAGCCTCGACCGAGAAGTGCCCTCATTGCGGCGGCACCGGTCTGATCCGGTCGGTCGAATCGACCGCGCTGCACGTGCTGCGCGCGGTAGAGGAAGAAGCAATTCGCGGCCGCGCGGCGGAAATCATCGTCTATGTGCCAACCAACGTGGCGCTGTATCTGCTGAATCAGAAGCGTGCCACGCTGCAATCGATCGAAACCCGTCTGGGCATGATGGTGCAGGTGGGGCGCGACGATACCTTGATCCCGCCGGCGCACCGGATCGAAAAACTGCGCGCCCGGTCGCCCGATCAGGCGCCGGTGCAGATCAAGCCGCTGCCGGCCCCGCCGCCGCGTGAGGATGACGAACCGGTTGAGGAGTTCGAAGCCGAAACCCAGGACGAGGGCCAGTCCGACGGTCGCCGCGAGGAAGGCCGGGGCGAGGAAGGCCGGGGCGAGGAAGGCCGGGGCGAGGAAAGCCGGGGCCGACGTGATCGTGGTCGCGGCCGTGGCCGGGATCGCAATAGAGGCCGGGATCAAGGCCGGGATCAAGGTCGCGATTGGGAGGAGGCTGGTGCCGCCCCGGCCGTGGCGCATGAAGCGGAAGGCGAGGACGGATCGGCTGTTGAAGGGCAGCCGTTGGCAACCGGTGCAGACGATGGCGAAGGGGAGGCGGGCCGCCGCCGCCGCCGCCGCCGTCGCCGCCGTCGCGGTGGCCGGGAGGCTGGCGA
>CAYRWZ010000173.1:0-1538 GCA_964428065.1 uncultured Comamonadaceae bacterium
GGCCTGTTTACGCTGCTGCCGGCGAGGCTGCTGGGCGGTTTGGTATTCGGCCAGTAGGGACGGCCGTCAGGGCAGTCCGTCGGGCGGCAGGATCACGAGGCTGACGCGGCGGTTGCGGGCCCGCGCGGCTTCGCTGCGGCCGCGCACCACCGGCCGGGTGTCGGCAAAGCCGACGGCTTCAAGCTGTCCGGCCGGCATGCCGCTGGCGATCAGGTGGCGCACCACGGTGGCGGCGCGCCCGGCCGACAATTCCCAGTTGCTGGGAAAACGGAGGTTGGCGATCGGCAGGTCATCGGTATGGCCTTCGACGCGGATGAAACTGTTCAGCCGGGCCAGACTGGGCGCCAGACGGGTCATCAATGCCGCGCCCTCGGGCCGCAGATCCGCCTGGCCGAGGGTGAACAGGATATTGTCGCCCAGCCGCACCACCACATGACGGTCGACGCGTTCGACCACCGCATTGCGCCCCAGCCCCTCCCGCGCCAGCAGCGCAGCCAGTTCACGCGATGTGCGGCTGGCCCAGGTCTGCGGCGTTTCTGGCAGAGCCGGCTCTTCCAATACACCGTGACCCGAGCCAATACCCGGCACCAGCCGGGATTCAACGGCGGAATCGGGCGGCGGTGGCGGCGCAAGCGTTGGACGTGAAACTGGGGAACCGCGGTCCGGGTCCGTATCGGTCGGCAATTCTCCATCCGCGGTCAGAACCGGCACGAAAACCGGACGCAGCAGGACCGGTTGCGACGGCTCGGAAGTGGCCTTCACAAAGGTCATCATGGAAACCAGTACGACGAAGATGGTCAGCAGCAGGGTCACGGTATCGCTGTAGGTGACAAGCCAATGGCCGCCATCGGCATCGCCGGGCGGCGCATGGGGGATGCTGCGCCAGTTCGGTCGGCGGGCCGGCGTGGCCGGATCGCGCGCGGGATCAGCCATGAATCTCGTCCCGGTAGTCGCGCATGAAACTGTTCATGGCTTCACGCACCATGGTTGGGCCGCGGCCCAGCGCAAGCAGCGAGACGCCCTCAAGCAGCATGTTCAGCTTCGCCACGCGTTGGGCGGTGCGCTGCTCCAGCTTGATGGCGATCGGGCGGAAGACCAGGTTGGCGAGTATCACCCCGTATACCGTGGTGATCAGCGCCAAAGCCATGCCTTCGCCGATGGCATTCAGGTTGCCACCGCCAAGCTCTCCCAGCATCGCCACCAATCCCACCAGGGTGCCAAGCATGCCAAAGGCGGGAGCAAACTCGGCCATGGTGCGGAACAGCTTGGCTTCTGCGGTTTCGCGTTCGACCATTTTCTGGATGCGCCAGCTCAGCAGGTGATGCACGTCTTCGATGGAAACCCGGTCGATGACCAGCTGCAGGCCCAGGCGCAGGAAGGGATTGTTGAGGCTGTTGGCGATTTTTTCAGCCTGGGGCAACTGATGCCGCTGCAACGCCAGCGCGACCTGTTCCAATATATCGACTTCGCGGCCAAGCGGCGGTTCCTCGCGGAATATGGCGAGCAGGGAGCGCCCGATACTGGCTAGTTGCGCCGAA
>CAYRWZ010000174.1:0-614 GCA_964428065.1 uncultured Comamonadaceae bacterium
TTCGGCGAACACCGTCTCGGCGGTCTTTTCATCCAGATTGCCGGTCGGCTCGTCTGCCAGCAGCAGGTCGGGCCTGCCCACCACGGCGCGGGCTATGGCCACGCGCTGCTGCTCGCCGCCCGACAGCCGCGCCGGACGATGGCTCAGGCGATGACCCAGCCCCAAATGCGTCAGCAATTCGGTGGCCTTCGCACCGGCCGCAGATGCGCTTTCGCCGCGCACCCGCAACGGCATGGCGGCGTTTTCCAGCGCCGAGAATTCCGGCAGCAGGTGGTGATACTGATAGACGAAGCCGATGCGATGGCGGCGGGTCAGCGTGCGCTCGGCATCATCCATTGCGCTGCAATCCTGCCCGCCGATCACAATGCGGCCCGAACTCGGCCGCTCCAGCAAGCCGGCGATATGCAACAGCGTGGACTTGCCCGAGCCTGACGGCCCAAGCAGGGCTACGATCTCGCCACCTTTTACGGTCAGCTCGACGCCACGCAACACCTCGACCGTCTCGCCACCCTGACTGAAGGTGCGGCGGATATCCTGCAGCTCCAGAACGTTACTCATACCGCAGCGCCTCCACCGGATCGAGGCGGGCGGCGCGCCAGCTGGGATACAGGGTT
>CAYRWZ010000174.1:715-1513 GCA_964428065.1 uncultured Comamonadaceae bacterium
CTGCCAGCCGGTCAGGCTCTGCAGGAACTGACGGATATGCTCGATGTTGAGCGAGAATGCCAGGCCGAGGGCAAAGCCGCTGGTCGTACCCAGAACACCGATGCTGGCGCCGGCAATCACGAAGACACGCATGATAGAGGCGCGCGAGGTGCCCATGGTGCGCAGGATGGCGATGTCACGGCCCTTGTCCTTCACCAGCATGATCATGCTGGAGATGATATTGAAGGCCGCCACCACGATGATCAGCGTCAGGATCAGGAACATTACGTTGCGCTCGACCTCCAGCGCACTGACGAAATGAGCATTGGCCTGCTGCCAGTCGTAGATGCGGTATTGCGGACCCAGTCGCTGCATGATCTGCCGCGCGACCTGGCGTGCCTGGTCGGGATTCTCCAGCCGCACTTCCACCGCGCTGGCGGCATTGGGCAGGCGGAAATAGGTCTGCGCGGCCTCGAAGGGCACATAGACGAAAGCCGAGTCATACTCGAACATGCCCACATCGAAGATCGCCGCCACGCGGTAGCGCACCAGCCGCGGCACGCTGCCAAATGGCGTGGTATTATTCTGCGGCGATACCAGCGTAATCTGGTCGCCCAGCCGCAGGCCAAGCTTGCGTGCCAGCCGGTGGCCGATGGCAACTGCATCGTCACCCTCGAAATCCCTCAGGCTACCCTCGCGCAAACCTTTGGCGATGGCCCCTTCCCGCATCAGGTCGGCCTGGCGCACACCGCGTACCATCACGCCGGCGGCCGCGTTGTTGGCCGTCGCCATCACCTGGCCCTCGATCATCGGATTGGC